>JAIVGS010000344.1 GCA_020201435.1 Myxococcales bacterium | reverse complement strand
GATCGCAACCTTGTAACGGCTCATCGTGGGAACCCCTGCACGTAGTCTGGCGCCAGCGCGAAGCAGGCCTGCACATCGTATGCTGCTCCGCGCAGCCGCGGTAGGCAAAGTCGCGCGACATTCCGGGCCGGGGGCGCGATCAAGAGCGGTTTTTCAGGGAAATCCGCCGCCATCACGATCCGGACCGGCCCATCGGGGTGCCCGTTCTCGAACTTCTGGACGAAAAGCTCGCCCTTGCGCGCGTCGGTCGCCGCGTGGACCTGGCCTTTCCGGTCGAGGGCGATCGCGTGCAGGCTGGAGGCGCCGGCGATCGGCAGGCGGCGCGCGTAGGACAACGCTTTGGCGGCCGCGAGGCCGACGCGCAGGCCGGTGAACGAGCCCGGGCCGAGCCCCACGGCGATGGCGTCGAAATCCCGGGGATCGCCGAGCGCATCGGGCAAAACGTCGCCGGCCCTGCCGGGGACCTCCTTCTCCCAGATCACCCGGTGTTCGGCCTCCAATGCTCCGCCGCTCCGCGGCTCCGCGCGGTCGCCAGCAAAGCTGGCGACCTCCAACAGCGCGCAAGTCGTGATTTGGGTCGAGGTGTCGAGGGCGATGACCCTCACTCGAACCACTTCCGCATCGCGTCGTTGCGGAACGCGTACAGCATCAGCGTGAGTAAAAGTGCGATACCGACCACGTTCGCGACCTCGCGGAAGCGGAGGCTCAAGGGTCTTCGCCGGATGCCCTCGATGATCGCCGAGAGCACGTGAAATCCGTCGAGCACCGGGACCGGCAAGAGGTTCATCAGGCCGAGGACGACGCTGATCGCCCCCATCGTGACGATCAGGTCGCGCCAGCCGGATTCGGCCGCCTTGCGGGCGACGTCGGCGATCATCAGCGGCCCGCCGATGGCGCGGCTGGAGATGTGGCCGGTGAGGATCCGCGCGATGCCGATCGACTGCGCGCGGACGAAGCCCGCCGTATTCAGGATCGCGCGGCGGAAGGCGTCGGGGATCGGATAGCGGATCCAGACACGTTCGCCCTCGGCGAAGCTGTTGAGATCGGGAAGCGCGCCGAAGTCTGGCACGTCCTGCAGCACGCCGGTCTCGTCGCGGTCCTTGCGCAGGTGCTGGGTGATGGTGACCGTCAGCGGCTTGCCGGCGCGGCGCACGGTCATCTGCAGCGGCTGCGTGCCGGCCGCTTTCAAAGGCGCGTCGACCTCGTCTCCCCAGGAGAGCGCGGCAGCGCCGTTGACGGCGAGGACGCGGTCGCCGCGCCGGAGGCCCGCCTGCTCCGCGGCGCTGCCGGGCTGGACGGCGAACAAGGTGAGGTCGCTGGCTTCGATGCCGTAATCGCCGGGCTTCGACGGCGCCGGGACGTCGAGGGTGAGCGGCTGGTCGCGCCAGAGCGTCGCGCCGGGAGCGGCGACCGGGAGAGGCCGCAGCACGTCGAGCTTCAACGGGTCGGAGCGCGAGGCGAGCTTCTGCGCCAGTTGCTCGTAGTTCGCGATCGGCTGGCCGTCGAGCTTCACGACCTTGTCGAAGGTCTCGAGCCCCGCCCGGCCCGCTGGCGAATCCGGTGAAACGACGGTCACTTCCGCGGTCCGCGGCACCGCCGAGATGCCGATCCGGCCCTGCTTGACGGTCTCGATCACCGTCGTCTCTTCGTGCACCGCGGGGACGATCCGCAGGCTCACAAGCTGGCCGTCGCGCAGGATCTGGAGCTGCAGCGGCTGGTTGGCGTGTGCGCGGATCTGCTCCTGGAGCGCACTCCATCCGTCGACCGGCTCGCCGTCGATGGCGACGATGCGGTCGCCGTACTCGAGCCCGGCGTGGGCCGCGGGCGACTGCGGCTTCACGTATCCGACCTGGGCGGCGAGCTCCAGGTGCGGGGCGGCGAAGACGACGAAATAGAGGACGACCGCGAGGACGAAGTTGGCCGCCGGACCGGCGAAGGCGATCAGGCCGCGCTTCCAGGGCGGCTGCTCGAGGAAGGCCCGCGCCTTGTCCTCCGGCGCGACCTCCTCGTAGGGGTTGTCGCCGGCGAACTTGACGTAACCGCCGAGAGGCAGGAGCGAAACCCGGTATTCCGTCTCGCCCTTCTGGACCGCGAACAGGCGCGGGCCGAAGCCGATCGAGAATCGCACCGCCTTCACGCCCACCCACTTGCCGACCAGAAGGTGCCCGAGCTCGTGAAAGAAGACCACGACGCTGATCACCAGCGCGAAGGAAAGCAGCGTAAAACCGGCCGATTGGACGAATGCGCCCATGAATGAACTCGCGAGTCTAAATGTGCACGAGAGCTTTCGCCAGCACCATCAGGCAAACAACCGTGCACACAAGAGGACAAAGGGAGCGTTGAAGATCAGCGCGTCGATCCGGTCGAGCATGCCGCCGTGGCCGGGCAGTAAACGCCCGGAATCCTTCGCGCCGTAGGCGCGCTTGAGGAGCGATTCGGAGAGGTCGCCGACGGGCCCCACCACCGCCGCGCCGGCCCCGATGACCAACGCCCCCCAGGCGGGGAGCTGCGGGATCCAGAAGTGCTGGACGATCACCGCGCCGGCGATCGAACCGAGCGCTCCGCCGATCGCTCCCTCCCAGGTCTTGCTCGGAGAGATGCGCTCGTAGAGCTTGCGCTCTCCGAAGGCGCGGCCGGCAAAGTACGCGCAGGTGTCGTTGAGCCAGGTGACCGCGAGGGTGAGGACGATCCACCACTCCCCGGTCTCGAGCTGCCGGATGCGGACCAGGGAGGAGAGCAACAGCCCGGGATAGACGACGCCGAGCACCGCGAGCGACACCCGCCGCGGCGCGTTCGCGATCTGGTCCTCGAAGACCAGCGCGTCGGCGAATGCGATGATCAGGACCACGGTCAGCACCAGCTTGGTGCTGACGATCCCGAAGTGGATCTCGTGCAGGAGCGGCAGGAGGAACGCACCGCCGAGCGAGACGATGGCCGCGCCGGTCAGCACGGCGCGCTCCATCTCCAGCTCCTCGATCTCCTCGGCGAGGAGCGATTTCTTCGTCTCCTGCGGCGGCAGGTGCGTGGGCAGGAGGTTCAGCTCGAGGGCGCACATCGCGGCGGCCACCGAGATGAGCAGCGCGAACGGCAGGCCGCCGAGCCAGATCAGCCACAGGATGCCCGGCAGGAGCACCAGCGACGTCACGACGCGGATGACGAGGTTGCGGTTCTTTTCGGTTGGAGTCATCGATTACGCTGAGTTTCGTACCTGCGCGGAGGTCTTCCCGAAGCGGCGCTCGCGGCGCTGGAAGTCGTCGAGGGCGAGGAGAAGGTCGCGCTCGCCGAAGTCGGGCCAGAGCGTCTCGGTGAAGTGGATTTCCGCGTAGGCGAGCTGCCAGAGGAGGAAGTTGGAGACCCGGAATTCGCCGCTGGTGCGGACGACCAGCTCGAGCGGCGGCAGGCCGGCGGTCCAGAGGCGGTCCTCGATCGCGCCGGTGTCGATTTCGTCGGCGGCGATTTTGTCGGCCGCGATCTTCTGCGCCATCGCCACGATCTCTTCGCGGCCGCCATAGCTGAGCGCCAGCGTGAGGACCATCTTGTCGTTCTTGGCGCTGTCTCTTCGCAGCTCCTCGAGCGGATCGCGGACCCGCGGCGGGAGCCGGTCGAGCTGGCCGATCGCGTGCAGCCGGATCGCGTTGTCCATGATTTCAGGGCGCTCTTTGTGCAGGTAGTCGCGCAGCAGGTCCATCAGGCCCGAGACCTCGTCCGGCGGACGCTGCCAGTTCTGGCTCGAGAAGGCGTACAGTGTGAGGGCGGGCAGGCCGAGCCGGCGCGCGGCGCGGGTC
>JAIVGS010000343.1 GCA_020201435.1 Myxococcales bacterium | reverse complement strand
GTTTTCTGCGAAACGCGCGCGAGAGCTGCCGGCGGACGTTGGGGGTCACGCGACGAGTTCAGAAATGGCGAGCCACGGCGATCAGGGCGGGAAGCACAAGCGATTTCTGCATGTCTGAGGAGCCAGCCCCCATCCCCCCACGCCAGCGGCTCTGAAAGCGGAGAACGCTACGGCAGCCCCAGCCCCCCACGCCAGCGGTTCCAACAGCGGAGATCGCTACGGGACGTGAACGATGCCGGCGACCCCGGTGCCGGCGAGCGCCGTCGAGCCGAGAAAGGCGTTGCTGCTGACCTTGCCCTGTTTGATCGAGAGCAGCGTCACCAGGTAGTAGCCCGACTGCGGGTACGCGCTCGCCGGAATGTCGAACTTCTGCAGTCGATAGGGCCGATCCGAGAGCACGTACTTGAGCAGCTCATCCGCGGATTGCGGCATGAACTTGTAGGTGATCTGCGGCTCAGCGGACGGATTGTTCGGGTCGATGCGGCCGACGATCACGAACGCGGGCGAGAAGGTCCCGTTCACGGCTGCGTCCGTGCGCGTGATGCCGGAGAGGCTTCCGTCGTGGCAGCGCGGCGCGTTGTACGGCGGCAGCGGCGGGGGCAGCGCGATGGTGCACGTCGAGCCGACGAACTCCTGGATGTCGATCGCCGGGCCGGGCGTGAACCGCGCGCCGAACGCGTCGCCGTCCTTCGTCTCGAGCACCAGCGTGTACGGCGTCCCGGGCTCGAACGTCAGCAGCGGCTCGTCCTTGCTGCTGAGCGTATAGGTCCCGTCCGATTGCGTCCAACCGCTCTCTAGCCACCGCGGGTCGGTGCCGCCATGCATGAACGAGACGCTCGCGATCGCGTCGGTGATCGGCGCTTCCTTGCCGGGGTCGATCTTCGTCGGGTCGGTCGTGTCGATGGTTCCGAGGTACGCCGTAATCACCTGGAATGGCGGGATGTTGCCGCTCGGGTCGACGGGGTTTGGCAAGCTGGGTGTCTGGACGAACGCGGCGGCGAGGAACGTCTCCTTGCCGCACGCCACGCAGCAGAGCGCGATCAGGGCGAGTCTTCGGATCATCGGGCGCGATTGTACCGTAAAGAGGTATCTTGCCGGGGGTGCGTGAACCGGTGACGGTGTGGGCGGCGGTGATCCTTGGCCTCGCCATCGTCCAGGCCATCGGGCTCGCGGTGCCGTTCGTGCACAGCCTGACCGGCGCGCTCGCCGTGGCGGCGTTTCTCTACGTGCCGGTCCGGATGCTGGAGAAGCGCGGCCAGGACGCGCACGACGCCGGTTGGCGATTCGACCGCCTCGGCGCGGATCTCGCCTGGTCCCTCGGGGCGTCCGCCCTGGTCCTGCCGCTCTTCACCGCCGCGTTCTGGATGTTTCCGCGCTGGCTCGCGGTCCTCCCCGCGGCGCTGCGCGCGCTGCTCGCGCCGTACGCCGGCGCCGGGGTGGACTTCCGGTTCCCGTTCACCCTCGATTTCGCCGGCCAGGTCGCGGGCAACGCGGCGGTCGCGTTTTCCGAGGAGTTTTTCTATCGCGGCTACCTGACGATGCGCTTCGAAGAGCGCCTGCGGCCGGTGCCGAGCGCGCTCCTCGCCGCCGCGCTGTTCGCCGTCGGGCACCTGCTCACGCCGGCGCCCTGGCGGCTGGCCGTCTTCTTTCCGGCGCTGCTGTTCGCGTTTCTGCGCAACCGGACGCGCACCATCGTGGGCGCGTCGGTCTGCCACTTCCTCTGCAACGTCTGGCTGCTGGTCCTTCAGAGCTAGAGCGCTTCGATCTCCGTCAAGCCGCGCGGGACGGCGAGGATCTCGCCCTCGGCCAGCTCGCGGAAGCCTTCAGGCGCTTCCTGGGGGCCGGAGACGAACATCGCGGCGCGCAGCTTGCGGTGCGAATTGACGCGCGGATCGAGATCGCTCGCGCCCTCGGCGATCTCGCACCGGGCACACGGGATCAGGCCGTCGATCACGCCGAGGAACAGCGGATGGCCGCGGCGCAGCGCGGTCATCACCCGGCCGTTGGTCGCCAGGAGCGCCAGCGCCGGGAGCGGCGTGCCCTGCTGCTCGAAAGCGCGCTCAGCCTCGCCGACCGCCGCCGCGAGCGCGCGAGCCGAGGTGATGGCGTCGACGTCGGCGTCATCGAGCCGGCCGGCGTCGCGCAGCTTGGCGAGGAAGGTGAAGAAAAGGATTTCCGCCCCGGAATCGCCCTTCACCGACCGCCGCAGGTAGTCAGGCAGCCCCTTGAGCAACGCGCCGCGCACCGGCCCCAGCGCATCCGGCTGGCCGGCGGTCGCGAACAACCAGCGCTTGAACCGGAACGGCAGCGTCATCTGCTCGTTGAACGCCCGCGCGGATCCGCCGACGGCTCCGCTGCAGATCAGCGCCGCCTCGCTCTCGACCCCTTCGGCGAGCTTTTCCGGCGCCGGCTTCTGGCCCGCCAGCGGCCGTTTCCGCAGCAGGACGTCGTCGCTCTGGAAAAAACCGACTCCCGCCGCCGGCTCGACGCCGCCGAGCGAGACCTTCCCTGCCAGCCGCCGCAACGTGCACGCGAGCAGGCTGGCATCCGACTGGTGGATGGCGAGGAACTCAGCCAACGTCGAAAACCCTCCTGGGGAACATGCGCCCTGTACGATCGTAGCGCACCTGTGACTACGGCGCCATGCTACGCCCTACCGATCCGGTGCGTTGACCCATGTACAGGTGGCCCGTATGCTCGCGAAACCCTTCACGGAGACAGAATGGCCGACCCTGGCGACATCGCGATCGGTATCGACCTCGGAACCAGCTACAGCTGCGTCTCGCTGATCGAGAACGGCCAGCCGGTGGTGATTCCGAACGAGTGGGGGGAGCGGACCCACGCCTCGGTGGTTTCCTTCCTCGAGGACGGCACCGTCCTGGTCGGCAACAGCGCCAAGCGCAACATCATCACCAACGCGGACAACACGGTGTACTCCGCGAAGCGGCTCATCGGCCGGTTCTACTTCTCCGACGAGGTGAAGAAGGCCCAGGCGGTGATGCCGTACAAGATCATCGAGGGCGAGAACAACTCGGTCCGCATCCAGATCCGCGAGAACGTCTTCTCGCTGCCCGAGATCTCGGCGCTGGTCCTGAAGGAGATGAAGGCGATCGTCGAGAACTACCTCGGCCATGAAGTGAAGAAGGCCGTGGTCACGGTCCCGGCGTACTTCAACGACAACCAGCGGCAGGCGACGAAGGACGCGGGCCGCATCGCCGGCCTCGACGTGCTGCGCATCCTGAACGAGCCGACCGCGGCCGCGCTCGCTTACGGGTTCGGCAAGGACATCACGCAGAAGATCGCGGTCTACGACCTCGGCGGCGGCACGTTCGATATCTCCGTCCTGGAGATCGGCAAGGACGTCTTCGAAGTCCTGTCGACCGCGGGCGACACGTACCTCGGCGGCGACGACTTCGACGACCGGATCATGACCTGGCTGGCCGAGAACTTCCTGAAACAGCACGGCATCGACCTGCGGCTCAACAAGTATTGCCTGCAGATGCTCAAGGAGGCCTCCGAGCGGGCGAAGATCGACGTCGGCCGCGATGGGCAGGCGAAGATCCATGTCGAGGGCATCTGCCAGGACCCGACCGGCAAGGTGATGGACCTGACCGCGACGCTGTCGGAGACCGAGTTCAACAAGATGGTGATGGACCTCGTGCAGCGGACGTTCAAGGTCTGCGACGAAGCGCTGCAGGGCGCGCGCATGACCGCGAACGAGCTCGACGCGGTCATCCTCGTGGGCGGCCCGACGCGGCTGCCGATCATCCGCACCAGCGTCCGCCACTACTT
>JAIVGS010000064.1 GCA_020201435.1 Myxococcales bacterium | reverse complement strand
CGCCAGGACGGGGCCGAAAACTTCTTCGCGGGCGAGCTTCGTCCCCGGCGCGACCGTGTCGAAGAGGGTCGGGGCGAAGAAGAAGCCGCGCTCGTATTCGCCCGACGAGAGGAGTTCGCGGCCGCACAACAGCCGCGCGCCCTCGGCCTTGGCGGCCGCGATCGATTCGAGGTCGGTCTTCAGCTGGCCCATGTCGACCGCCGGGCCCATCTGGACGCCCTGGGTCATCCCGTTCCCGACCTTGATCCTCCGCGCCTTCTCAACCAGGGCCTCGGTCAATTTGCCAGCAATTCCGGGGGTTACGACGACGCGCGAGGTGGCGGTGCAGCGCTGGCCGGTCGAGCCGAACGCGCCCTGCAAGATGCCTTCCGCCGCGAGGTCCAGGTCGGCGTCGTCGAGCACGACGACCGGGTTCTTCCCGCCCATCTCGGCCGTCACCCGTACGCCCCGCGACGCGGCGCGGGCGTAGAGCCGGGTTCCGATCTCGTTCGAGCCGGTGAAGCTGATCGCGCGGATCCTCGGGTCGTCGACGAGCGCGTCGCCGACCGCTCCGCCGGGCCCGGTGATGACGTTGAGCACGCCTCCGGGCAGGCCGGCCTCGATGAAGGCCTCGACCATCAGGTGGGTGCAGATCGGCGTGAGCGAGGCCGGCTTGATCACCGCCGTGCACCCCGCGACCAACGCCGGAGCGGTCTTCCACACCGGGATCGCAAACGGGAAGTTCCAGGGCGTGATCAACGCGACCGGCCCGACCGGCTGCCGGAGCGTGAAGGAAAGCGTCGAACGCGACTCGGACGGGATCGTCTTGCCGTGCTGCCGAAAGCCTTCCCCGGCGTAGAACTCGAGCAAGTTCAAGCCCTTGAGAATCTCGCCGCGGGCTTCGCCGACGACTTTTCCCTCCTCGCGGCAGAGCGCTTCCGCGAGCAGGTCGACCTTCCCTTTCAGGATCGCGTGCACCCGCCCGATGATCCGGCCTCGCTCGGGCCCCGGCGTCGCCGCCCAACCCGGAAAGGCTCTCGCCGCCGCGTCGACCGCCGCCTTCGCGTCGGCCGCGCCGCTGCGGGGAAAATGGCCGAGCACTTCGCTCGTGTCGGCCGGGTTCACGCACGGCTCGTACTTGCCGGTGGACGGCTCCACCCACTGGCCGCCGATGTAGTTCTCCCTGCGCTCGTCCCCACGCGGAATCTGCATGGGCCGGAACCTAGATCGGGTAGTGTTCACGGCACAATGCCTCGATCGACCGATGTTTGCGTGCTCGCCTTGCTGGCGGCCGGCGCAGCGCACGCGCATCACGAAGCGATCTTCGGCCCCCAGTCGTCGCTCGTCCTCTCTTCGCCCGCATTCGTCAGCCTGCAGACCTTCTCGCGCACGACCGTCTCCGGCACCGAAACGACCGGCCTCGTCAGCGCCGGGTTCACGCCCTTCACCAGCGTGCCGCTGTCGTTCACCGCGATCGTGCCGGCGACTTACATCTCCCCGCCGGGCAAGCTCGGGCGCGAGGACATCATCCTCGGCGCGCGGTACCGCGAGGGGCTCGGCGGCGAGGACGGCAACTTCCTGATGGGGGTCGCGGCGGTCGACGTGCCGACCGGCAACATCGACCACAAGGCGTTCGACGGGCCGTTGATCCTGCAAGCCGCCGCGCTGGCCAGCGCCGAGCGACGACCGTTCTCGGCCATCGCCTACGCCTACGGCCGCCGCGACCCCTTGAAGGGCAACAACCTCTTCCTCGGGACCGGATTCGCCTGGACCCCGCTGGACGACGACGCGGACGGGCACCTCTTCAGCCTGCAGCTCGGCGCCTCCTACGAGTTCTACACTTCGGGGACCGAGCTGATGGCGCACCCGACGATCGTCTTCGCACCAGCCCGGCGACTGCTGTTTTTCGGTGTGGTTTCCTTGCCCATCTTTCATGACCTCGCCGACCCGGCGCAGACGGACCGGTTCCGGATCGGCGGCGGCGTGCTGGTGCTGCTCGGCTCGAATCCGAAGGCGTAATCTTCGTTTGCGGACACTACGTTGCTTTGCTACCGTGCGCCGACTTCTCCATGTTCAACGGCATTTACAAGCTCTTCTCGCGCGACCTGGCGATCGACCTCGGCACCGCGAACACGCTGATCTACATCCGTGGCATGGGCATCGTTTCGAACGAGCCCAGCGTGGTCGCCGTGCAGCAGGAATCCCGCGGCGGCAAAAAAGTGCTCGCCGTCGGCAAGGAAGCGAAGGAGATGCTCGGCCGTACGCCGGGCAACATCGTCGCCATCCGCCCGATGAAGGACGGCGTGATCGCCGACTTCGAGATCACCGCGGCGATGCTGCGCTACTTCATCCGCGCGGCGCACAACCGCAGCACGCTGGTGAAGCCGCGGATCATCATCGGCATTCCTTCCGGCATCACCGAAGTCGAGCGTCGCGCGGTGCGCGAGGCGGCCGAGTCCGCGGGCGCGCGCGAGGTCTACCTGATCGAGCAGCCGATGGCGGCAGCGATCGGCGCGGGCCTGCCGATCACCGAGCCCTCCGGCAACATGATCGTCGACATCGGCGGAGGAACAAGCGACGTCGCGGTGATTTCGCTGGCCGGCATCGTGTATGCCAAAAGCGTGCGCGTCGGCGGCGACAAGATGGACGAGGCGATCATCCAGCACATCAAGCGCAAGTACAACCTGCTCATCGGCGAGCGGACGGCGGAACTGATCAAGATGGGCATCGGCAACGCCTACCCGACCGACGAAGTGCTGACCATGGACATCAAGGGCCGCGACCTCGTCGCCGGCGTTCCGCGCACGCTGACCGTCTCCTCCGACGAGATCCGCGACGCTCTCGCCGAGCCGGTCAACGCGATCGTCGAGGCGGTGAAGGTCACGCTCGAGCGCACCCCGCCCGAGTTGGCCGGCGACATCGCCGATCGCGGGATCGTCCTCGCCGGCGGCGGCGCGCTGCTGAAAAATCTCGACGCCCTGTTGCGCGAGGAAACCGGCCTGCCCGTCTTCCTCGCCGAAGACCCCTTGAGCTCGGTCGTGATCGGCGCCGGCAAAGCGCTCGAAGAGCTCGACATCCTTCGCCAGGTCTGCTCGCCCGCGTAGCCGAAGGGCTTCCCCGCTCGGCCGGGCGTGCCCATCCTGCCGGCGATGATCCGCGTCTCCCTGGCGGTCTGCATGCTGCTCGCCGCGGTGCCGAGCTGTCCGGATCTGTACTCGCTTGCAACCCATGGTTTCACCGTGCCGACCGTCGACGGCGCCACGGCCACCGCGGCGCCCGACCCCGCCGGCCTGCGCGTGACGGTCGCGTTCACCGCCACCAACCCGAATCCGTTTCCGATCACGCTCTCGGCCGTCGACTACCAGCTCGTCGTCCAGGGCAAGACCGTATTCGCCGGCAGCCAGGCCGACCCGAGCGTTCCCGAGCACGGCACCAGCAAGCTCGACCTGAGCGGCGTGATCGACGTCCGGGATCCCGTCTACCGGACGCTGAGCCCGGGTGGGAGCCAGAGCTACACGCTCACCGGCACGGCGCACGTCCAGTCGCCCGCGGGCGTGCCGGTCGACGTCGAATTCGAGGGCGCCGGCAGCTTCATCGTGCCCGGGACGTTGCCGACGCACTGAGTTAGAATGCCTTCATGCTGGACGCGGTGAAGCAGCGCCTGTGGCGCGTCTACGTCGAGGAGATCGGCCGCTGCCGCTCCCGGGTCGACGAGGTCCGTGGCAAGTATCCCAGCGCAACTGCTCAGGAATTGTCGCAGCGCCTGACCGACACCAAGAAGATGTGGGCCTCCACCGGCGGCGCGGTCTCGGGCCTCTTCGGCCTCGCGCTGGTGCCTGTCGATCTCACCTTCGTCACCATTCTCCAGCTGACGCTGATCATGGAGATCGCGCTGCTCTACCGGGTGAACCTCAAGTCCGAGCGCGCCCGCGACGAGATCTTCGAGGTGCTGGGCTACTCGAACGGCGCCGACACCGTGAACCTGGCCGGCCGCGCCGGGCCCAAGCTGCTCGCGCGGATCGCTGAAAAAGCCCTGACCAAGCGCGGACTTGCACAGCTGGGCCGGGCGGTCCCGGTGATCGCCTCGCCGGTGGTCGCGTACCTGAACAACCGCGACCTGCAGCGAGCGGGCGAGGCCGCGCTCCGGTTCTACGGCACCATCAGACAACTCCCCAGCCGGCGGAAGGTCAGCGCAGATTCGCCTTGAGGAACGTCTTCGTCTTCTCCCAGGCGGCCTTGGCGGCGTCGGTCTTGTAAGCGCCGCTCGAGGGGTTGGCGAAGCCGTGGCCCGCGTCATAGGCGTGGAACTCGTGCTTCACGCCCGCGGCGGTGAGCGCCTTGTCGAACTCGGCGACCTTCTCGGGCGGAATGCCTTTGTCCTGGTTTCCCCACAGCCCGAGGATCGGACCCTTGAGCGTTTTCAGGCGCTCGACGTCCATGAGTGGAAAGCCGTAGAACATCACCGTCGCGGTCACGTCCTTGGGGTCGTTGAGCGAGGCTTTCAACGACTCGCCGCCGCCCATGCACCAGCCGATGGTGGCGACCTTGGCGCCGTCGTCGTTCGCCTTGAGCCACTCGATGCCGGCTTCCTCGACGGCATCGCCCCACTTCTCGTCCTTGGCCTGCATCAGGGCGCGCGCTTCGTCGGGATTGCTGGTCGTCTTGCCCTTGTAGAGGTCGACCGCCAGCGCGAGGTAGCCCTGGTCGGCGAGCTGGTCGGCCATGTGCTTCACCCAGTCGGTGAGGCCCCACCACTCGTGGATGACGAGCATCCCGCCCTTCGCCTTGGCCTTCGGCTTGGAGACGTAGGCCTGCGAGGTCTGGTCGCCGACCTTGAGGTCGATCATCGACCCCTTCGCGGCCGGCGCCGCCTCCTTGGTGCGGGCGGGCGGATCGTGGACGTGGGCCTGGGCGAGGAGGAGGGCTGCGATCAGGGTCAGCATGGTCACCTCGAGGAGTACGGGGTCGGGTCCGGCACGCCCGCGTCGCGGAAGCCGGCCGCGCGCAGGCGGCAGGAGTCGCAGCGGCCGCAGGCGCGGCCTTCGGCGTCCGGGTCATAGCACGAGTGCGTCAGGCGGTAAGGGACGTGGAGCCTGGTGCCGAGCTTCACGATCTCGGCCTTGCTCAGCCGAATCAGCGGCGCATGGACCTCGTACGGCCCGCCGGCCGCGGTCGCGACGTTGGCGAGCTTTTCGAATGCTTCGATGAAGGCCGGACGGCAGTCGGGATAGCCTGAGTAGTCGATCGCGTTGACGCCGATGTAGATGTCGCGCGCTTTCAGCGTCTCGGCGTAACCGAGCGCGATGCCGAGCAGGATCGTGTTGCGCGCCGGAACGTAAGTAACTGGAATTCCAGCAAAAAGTCCTTCCTTTGGCACCGCGATGTCGTCGGTCAGCGCCGACCCGCCGATGGACCGCAGGTCGAGCTCGACGATCTTGAGCGGCACGCCGAGCGCTGCGGCGACACGCCCGGCCGCCTCCAGCTCGAATGCATGCCGCTGCCCGTACCGGACCGAAAGCGCGTGGGGCGCGAAGCCGTCCTGCTTCGCGATGGCGAGGCAGGTGGACGAATCGAGGCCGCCCGAAAAAAGCACCACCGCGGGCCGCATCAGAAGCGCGTTCCGCTGACGCTGAGGGTCATCTGGCACGGCAGCGCGCAAAGGCAGCCGGTCGAGCTGGGGGTGGTGAGGTTGTCGACGATGGTCCCGGTCAGTCCGGTGACGATCGGCAGCCCGCCGTCCGGCTGCACGGCGAATCCCGCGTCGGGGGGCGAGGTCAGGAGGTAGCCTTCGAAGACCTCGTCGATCCCGATCGCGCAGGTGGGGCCGCAGGCGGTTCCGTTCACCGGCGGGCTGCTGCCGGCGAAATGGAAACCGCCGTCGGCGAGGAGGTCGCTCGAGAACGCGCTTCGGCCGGCGATGCGCAGCTGCAACTGCGGTCCCCCGTCGCTGCCCGCTCCGAAGCAGAACGTGGCGCTGAGGGTGCCCGCGTCGTCGGGGGGAGCGAGAGGTACCGGGCCGCCGTCGGCCTGCAGCGCGCTGCATTCGCCGGCGGGATGCTCACCCTTTCGATAGAGGGCGAAGTCGCCGAGCGAGGCCGTCTTGGGCGGGCATTGCAGCCCGATCTGGTCGGGACATCCCGCGGCGAACAGGGCGCAGAGAAAAAATGTCTTAGCGGTCCTGGTCATCAGTTCGGCGCCGAGGCATCCGACGCCGTCTGCGCCAGCGCCGCGGCGGCCGCGTGGGTGACGAGCTCGAGACGGGGTACGATCTCCACCGCCTCGAGCACGGCCTGCCGCTCGCGCGGCGCATGCACCACCGCCCCGGCGACGACGTCGGCGAGATCGCCGGGATCCTGCGCGCGCGCCGCGACCTGGACGAGCGCCTGCATCTCCGGACCGCGCTGCGCGGCGGAGAGGGCGAGCACCAGCCGCTTGAGGCCGTCGACGAGCGTGGCCACCCGCGGCGAGAGCGGCAGCGACGGAACGAGCGGCTCCGCCCGCACCAGCCGGTACGGCTCGCCCGAGCTCAGCTCCTCGGCGATCCGGACCCGGGCGACGCCGCGCAGGACGATGTTGAAGCGGCCGTCGGGCAGCTTGTCGACGCGCGTCAGCACGCCGGCGCCGAGGATCGGCAGCACCCGCGGCGGTTTCTCGCCCGCGGCCTGCTCGTCGGGAATGTTGGCGAGCGCCATCGCCTTTTGCCCTTCTTCGCAGTCGCGAGTCATCTTCCGGTAGCGCGGCTCGAAGATGTGCAACGGCACCAGCGCATGCGGCAGCAGTACCGCCCCCGGTAGCGGAAAGATGGGCAGATGTGGGAGTGCCCTCCGGATGCGCTCTCCGTCCTCCATCGCGGTGGCCACTATAACGGCTTCAAAGCGCACCGCGAAGGCGCGAAGTCGCGAAGGGTTGGGCTTGGCAACCTTCGCCGCCGCGCACGGACTCGAAACCTTTGCGCCTTCGCGTCTTCGCGGTGCGCGGTTGCCTTTTACGCGGCCTTCGCGGTGGGGCGTTCGGATTCGGCGGCGCGGATGCCCACCTGGATGCGCATGGCGTAGAACGACCGCCAGACGAACACGACCGAGATCGCGAAGAAAATGGCGGCCAGCACCAGCCGCGTGCCGGTCTGCATCTCGGTCGCCAACTCGACGGCGAGGAGGCCGAAGAGCGTGGTGAACTTGATGATCGGGTTCATCGCGACCGAGCTCGTGTCCTTGAACGGGTCGCCGACGGTGTCACCGACCACCGAGGCAGCGTGCAGCGGGGTGCCCTTCGCCTTCAGCTCGACCTCGACCACCTTCTTCGCGTTGTCCCAGGCCCCGCCCGCGTTGGCCATGAAGATCGCCTGGTAGAGGCCGAAAAGCGCGATCGAGATCAGGTAGCCGATGAAGAAGTACGACTCGAGGCAGGCGAAGGCGAGGGTGGAGAAGAAGACGACCAGGAAGATGTTCCACATCCCCTTCTGCGCGTACTGGGTGCAGATCTCGACCACTTTCTTGGAGTCGGTGATCGAGGCCTTCACCGCGCCTTCGAGCTTGATGTTCGCCTTGATGAACTCGACCGCGCGGTAGGCGCCGGTCGAGACCGCCTGCATCGAGGCGCCGGTGAACCAGTAGATGACCGCGCCGCCGGTGACCAGGCCGAGCAGGAACGGCGCGTGTAACATCGTGAGATACTGCATGTTTTCGCGCAGGCCGTTGGTCAGGACCATGATGATCGAAAAGATCATCGTAGTCGCGCCGACGACCGCGGTGCCGATCAGGACCGGCTTGGCGGTGGCCTTGAACGTGTTGCCGGCGCCGTCGTTCTCCTCGAGGAAGTGCTTGGCCTTTTCGAAGCTCAGGTCGAAGCCGAAGTCCTTCTTCATCTCGGCCTCGATGCCGGGCAGCGTCTCGATGACCGAGAGCTCGTAGACCGACTGGGCGTTGTCGGTGACCGGGCCGTAGCTGTCGACCGCGATCGTCACCGGACCCATCCCGAGGAAGCCGAAGGCGACCAGGCCGAAGGCGAACACGGCCGGCGCGAGCATCATCTGGCCGAGGCCGTAGCCGGAGACCCAGAAACCGACCCCCATCAGCGTGACGATGACGATGCCCATCCAGTACGCCGAGAAGTCGCCCGCGATCAGGCCCGAGAGCACGTTGAGCGAAGCGCCGCCCTCGCGCGAGGCGGTGACCACTTCCTTCACGTGCGCCGAGTTGGTCGAGGTGAAGACCTTGACTACCTCCGGAATGATCGCGCCGGCGAGCGTGCCGGCGGTGATGATCAGGGAGAGCTTCCACCACATCGTCGTGTCGCCGCCGAGCGAGGGGATCAGCAGGTAGCTGACGAGGAACGTCAGCGCGACCGAGACCAGCGAGGTGAGCCAGACGAGGAACGTGAGCGGCGCCTCGAAGTCCATCCGATCGGACGCGGCGTAACGGGCGCGGGCGATGACCTCGTTGATCAGGTACGACCCGACCGAGGCGATGATCATCATGATCCGCATCGCGAAGATCCAGACCAGCAGCTGGACCTGGACGGTCGGCTCGCGAACCGCGAGGAGGATGAAGCTGATCAGCGCCACGCCGGTGACGCCGTAGGTCTCGAAGCCGTCCGCCGACGGTCCGACGCTGTCGCCGGCGTTGTCTCCGGTGCAGTCGGCGATCACGCCCGGGTTGCGCGCGTCGTCCTCCTTGATGTTGAAGACGATCTTCATCAAGTCGGAGCCGATGTCCGCGATTTTCGTGAAGATTCCGCCCGCGATCCGGAGCGCGCTGGCGCCCAGCGATTCGCCGATCGCGAAGCCGATGAAGCACGGCCCGGCGTAATCGACCGGGACGAACAGGAGGATGCAGAGCATCATCAACAGCTCGATGCTGATCAGCATCGTTCCGATCGACATGCCCGCTTTCAGCGGGATCGCGTAGGTCGGGAACGGCTTGCCCTTCAAGGAAGCGAACGCGGTCCGCGAGTTCGCGAACGTGTTCACCCGGATGCCGAACCACGCCACCCCGTAGCTGCCGGCGATGCCGAGCACGCTGAAGACGACGATGGTGATCACCTTCGCGGCCTCGAACGACCGCAGCCACCCGAAGTAGATCACCATGATCGCGGCGATGAACGCCCACAGGATGGCGATGAACTTGCCCTGGGTGATCAGATACGTCTTGCAGGTCTCGTAGATCAGCTCCGAGACGTCGAGCATCGCCTTGTGGACCGGCAGCCTCTTGAGCTGCGAGTAGATGGCCATGCCGAAGACGAGCCCCAGCGCGCAGACGACGAGTCCCGCGAGCAGCAGGGACTTGCCGGTCATGCCGAGGAACTGCACGCTCGACAGGTCGGGAAGGATCAGCTTGGCCTCGTCGGCGCGGGCCGCGGGCGCGAGCAGAAGGGCGAACAGGACGACCGACGCGCGGCGAAGGATGTTCTGCATAGAAAACGCTGCTCCGGGCAGTTTTGGGCGGCGCAAAATAGAGTGATCTGCGAGCGAAGTAAAGAGTGATCCGGCTACCGGCTATCCGCTACCGGCTACCGCCCTCAAACAAAAAGGCGCTTACCCGCCGGGCAAGCGCCCTGATCCTCTCCGGTGGCCGGTCGCCGGTGGCCGGCAGCCGCCTAGTTGTTGCTGGCCGTGACGGTCTTGCCGGTCGAGGCCTCTCTGGATAGGGCCGCGAAATTGATGTTTCCGAAACCGCTCTGGTTGCAGGCGAACATGACCCGCTTGATCACCTTGAACGGGATGTGCCGGTCGGCCTGGACGTTGACCAGCCCGCGGAACGGGTGGTCGGGGTCGTTGGCGTGGATCTGCTCGTAGCGCCGCTTCTCGTCGCGCAGCGCGTCCTCGATCTCGGGGACGTTGAGGACGTCGCCCTTCTCGAGGTCAGAGGTGTTGAGCAGCATCCGCCCGTCGAACGTCACCGCGTCGGCGGAGACCGAGATCACCGGCGCCCGCTCGAGCATCGCGCCGTGATAGGCGTCGGGCAGCTTGATGTCCTTCGACATGTAGAGCACTTCGCCGTTCGCGCTGAAGTTCATCAGCAGGAAGATGACGATGATGGTGAACATGTCGACCAGCGACGTCAGCATCAGCGTCGCGTAGCCCTGCTTCTTGCCGCGGTTGAACTTCTTGCCGAAGACCTTCGAGCTCGCGACTCGCTCGCCGGGGCGCTTTCCAGGAGTGACGATGGCCATTTTTCCGCCCCCTAATGGCTCACTGGCTGCGCGCCCACTTCGTGGGCCCGCAGGTGAGCGACGTTCGGACCTCGCGTTGCTCGGTCCATTTAGTTCATCGGAGCAACTGTGACGTTCTTCAGTTGCTCGCCCATGCAGGTGTCGACCGTCTCGACCAGGTCCGAATACGCCACCGCGTCCTCGGGCTGTACGGTGATCGCGCTCTGGTCGGGCAGGCTCGCCTTCAGCGTCTTGAGCTTCTCGTCGAGGGTCTTGCGGTCGTAGGCCTGCGCCCCGTTCTGGTTGATCTTCGGGATGTCGATCTGCGCGCCCGCCATCGTCAGCGAGTACCCCTTCTCGGTCAGAAGCAGCTTCACGTCGATGGTCGTCTCCTGCTTCTGCTGATCGGGCGGCCCTCCGCTGGAAGCCACCTGCAACCCCGCGATCTGCGTCCACACCGCGGTGATCAAGAGGAACGAGATGCAGCAGGAGAGCAGGTCGATGAACGGCACGAGGTTCAGCTCGGCGTCGAGCGGCTTCTTGCCGCCTTTTCCGGTGTGTTCCTGCGGTGCTGCGCCGGCCATGGTCGTCTTTCCCCGTTACTGCTGCGGCAGGTTGGCCGGGATCCGCATCTTGTCCTTGTTGGCGACGATCAGGTTCAAAACGCCAACGGACGTCTCGTTGATGTCGTCGATCATGTGCTGGGTGCGGCCCTGCAAGAGGGAGAACGCGACCAGCGACGGAATCGCGACGATCAGGCCGAACGCGGTGCAGTTCATCGCTTCGGCGATGCCGTCGGAGAGGACGCGCGCCTTTTCGGAAGCGTCGACGCCCGCCACGCCGGCGAAGCACTGGATGAGGCCGATGATGGTGCCGAGGAGACCGACCAGCGTGGCGACGTTGCCGATCATCGCCAGGTAGCCGGTCCGCTTCTCGATCCGCGGCATCTCGCGGAGCGAGGCCTCGTCCATCGCCGCCTGGACCTCGTCCTCACCTTTCGGGACGTTGATCAGGCCGGCTTTGACGATGTTGGTGAGCGGCGTCGCCTTCTGGCCGGCGGTGTAGCTGATCGCCTTGTCCAGATCGCCGTTGAAGATGTGGCCCTTCAGACCGCGGAGGAACTGCTCCTTGTCCACGCTGGCGGCGAAGAAGAGGACCTGGATGCGGTCGATGATCACCGCGATGGCGAAGACCAGGCAGAGCGCGATGGGGTACATGCCCGGTCCGCCGCCCTTCCAGTGGTGCGCAATCGTCTCGAAAAAGGAGCCCATGTTTGTCGTTCCTCTGCGGAAAAGAGTTCGAAACCTATCTTGCCTGCGCGGGTACCAGCCATCCTCCCGCCGTCCTACACGCCTGGCCCCCGGGCGTTCGCAATCTGGGTGCCGAAGGGCCCGGAGTCAATCGGCCGCTTTGCAGGCTGTGAGCCACGCGTGGGGACACCTTAGCCGCCAAAGTGCCCCACAGCGCAGCACAATGAGGTATTGAGGCGCTCAAGGTGTCCCCGGCTCGAGAAATTTCGTTCCCAAAAACGCGGCACGTCGCGTTGTCCGCTCTGGAACAGCCGGAAGAGGCGAAAGCCGAGGGTGGAGAGGCGACTCTCGTTCCCATCCAGGTCGCCGAAAGCGCCGGGCTTGCGGCTGGCGGCTTGCGGCTTGCGGAAGCCGCGCAGCCCGGGGCGCCCGGGGTGCCGGAGCCTGGCGCCTTGCCCGCTGCCGCGGCAACCGAGGGGTTGGCTGCCGGAGCGGCGCCGGTCGCGGTGCAGGCACACGCGGTCCCACGGGTGGTCGTAGCGGACATTTCGGAACCGGTTTCCGATGCCGATCGTTGCCGCGCGGTGGATGGCTCGTTCGCGCCGATCCGCTGCGCCAGCTCGCTCGAGGGCCGCAAGGCGGCCGGCGATGCCGCCGCGAAAGCCGCCGGGCTCGGGGAAGCGGTCCTGCTCTCCGGCCTCGACCGCTGGTACCGGTTGGGCCCCGAGGGCGCGGGCTTCTGCCGCTCCTGCGAGCTCGCCCTGGTCGAATTCCTCCGCGAGAGCTACGGGGACCATCTCCAGCCGTTCGATCCGCTCGAGCCGCTGCGCGGGTCGGCCCTGCCGCCGAAAGATCGGCCTTTCGCGCGTCAAAAGGAGGCGCTGCGGTTTTCCGAGGCGGTCGAAGCCGCCAAGCGCGCGGTGCTGCGGGCGCGGGACGAGGCCCGGCGGTCGCGCAGCCTGGAGATCGCAGTGCTCGGCCGGGTCGGGACGCTCTCGCCGGTCGCTCTCGAACTCTGCCGGCTTCTCGACGGGCTCGTCTTCGAGCTGCCCTCGCTCGACGCGATCGAGGCGCTCCTGCCGCTGCTCGCGGCCCGTGCCGCGCTCGGCTCCAGGCCGGCGGTCGCGACGCTGCCGCCGGGCGCGACGATTGCGCAAGTGCGACTTTTCGCGGCGCTCACGGCCGCGTGCGACGTCGATCTCCTGCTGCCACAGGGCGCCGCGCTCGACGCCCGCGCCGCACTCGCCGCCCACCGCACGTTCCTGGGGCTGGTCCGCGAGCGCTACCGGCCCTCGGCGCCGCTGGTCGACGCGGAAATCCTCCTCTCGCCTCGCTGCGATCACTGGACCTCCGGCGCGCATGGGCGGGCTTCGGCCGCGTGCGCCGCGGCGCTCGCCCGCGCGCAGCTGCAGCCGGTGGTGCGGCTCGACCTCTTCGGAGGGACGGCGGCGCCTCTGCTGGTCCTGGCGGCGGCGGGGGCGCTGCCGGAACCGGACGCCGCGGCCGCGCGACGGCACGTCGAGGGCGGCGGCGATCTCCTCGTCCTCGGCAAGGCCTTCCCCGCCGACGAGGAAGGCCGCACCGGCGACGCGCTCTTCCCCGAAGTGAAATCGGGCCTCGATCGGGTCGGCGAAGGCCGCGTCTACGCCCTCGACGAGGCTCCTTCCGACGCGCACCTCGGCGGGGCGCTGCGCGAGCTCGCCGGCCGCGGCCGGGCGCAGGTGACGGTCTCGGGCCGAGGGCGGCTGTTCACCCGCGCGTACCTCGATCCCGAGCGCAAGCTCGACGTGCACCTGGTGAACCTCGACGAGCGGCCCGCCCAGGGCGTGCAACTGACCATCGCCGGCCAGGCCGCCGGCGGCGGCCGCAGCGGCTACTGGTTCGCGCCCGAACGCGACGGCGGCCGCGACGGCGAACGAATCGCCTTGAATCCCTCGGGTTTTTCAGTGTCGACGATCCTGCCGTCGATCGACGCCTACGCCCTGCTCGCCGTCCCACGGTAACGGCTTCAAGCGCACCGCGGAGGCGCGGAGAGCGCGGAGAAAAAAATTTTTTTGTAAAAAAAACCCCGCGGCCCTCCGCGTCCTCTGCGCCTCCGTGGTGAGATTTTGCCGTCAAGCCTTGTCGTCGATGATGATCGTCGTCGGCGGGGGGTCGGAGGACTTTTCCAGGTCGACGATCCGCTTGGTGCCGATGTACGGCGTCGTTTCGTAGCGGGTGATCTTGCCGATTTTCTTCACGATTCCCGCCATCCGCTCGGCCTCGCGGAGGATCGCCGCCAATTCTTCGCGGCCACGGTCGTTGACCTGCGTGCGCCGGAACAGGAGCTCGGAAAAACCGAGTACGCTGGTCAGCGGCTGGTTGAGCTCGTGCGCGGCGGCGCCTGCCAGCGCGGAGACGACCGCGGCCTTTTCGGCCGCCTCCAGACGCTCGCGCGTCTTCTGCAGCTCGGCCTCGACGCGCAGCTCCTCGGCACTGGACCGCCGAGCCCTCCTGGCCGCTGACCTTGGCCTCCCGGAGGCGCCCCATGATCGCGCGCGCCTGGCCAGGCGGATAAAAATCGTAAATGGTTGATTTTCCGACCGTTTCCGAAGCGACGAAGCCGGTCATCCGCTCCGCGCCCTTGTTGAAGAGGAGGATGTTGCCGCGCAGGTCGGCGGCGACGATCCCGTCGGGCGTGGCGTCGATCAGCCGCTCGAGGAACTCCTTGGTCTTGCGCAGTTCCGACTCGAGCTCGCGGCTCTCCGAGACGTCGCGGAAAGTGAGGATCGCGCGGCCATTCTGCGACCGGAGCGGCCCGGCCGAGACCGACAGGACCGTCTTGCGCCCGTCGCGGGTGAGGACGCGCAGGTCGGCCGACAGCACCCGCCCGCCGCGCGAGAGCTCGCGCCAGAGCAGATTCGCTTCCATCGCGCTCTCCGGCGCGACGAGATCCGGCAGCAAGAGGCCGCGGGTGTCCTCGGGAGGGATTCCCAGGACCGTGCAGCCAGCCGGATTCATCGTCAGCACGCGGCCCTGCCCGTCGAGGACCGCCATGCCGTCATTGACGTGGCTGAAGAACTCCTCGTACCGGCGCAGCTGCGACAGCTCGCGCTCGGCAGCGACGCGCTGCTCGCGCTCGCTGCGGATCCTGCCGGCGTTGCGCAATGCGGCCGCGGCGGCGCTTGCCACGGTCGAGAGGAAAGCGACCTCGCGCGGGGCGAATCCGGCCCGGGTCCGCGAGCGGATGAAGACCACGCCGACCATCTCGCCGTCGCAAGCCATCGGGATCACGGCGATGGCGCTGATCCCCTGCTCCTCGATGCGGCCGCGGACCGGGTCGAGCAGCGGATGACCCTGCGCATCGTCGATGATCAGCGCCGCGCGGGTGATGATCACCTCGCGGATCTCCGGGTAGAGCGCGAGATCGACCTGCCGTCCGCGCGCTTCCGGCTCGTCGCTGGCGGCGACGACCGTGCCGCTGCCGTCGGCGCCGATCAGGAGCATCGAGCAGCGCTCGACGGTGAGCCGGCTCGCGATCCGCGTCACCACCTGCGCGAGCAGCGGCTCGGGCTCGCCGCCGGAAAGGGCGTCCTCGACGATCGCGGCGAGGTCGTCGCGCTCGGCCGAGGCGCGGGTCAACGCGCGCAGCAGCGGAGGCAGATCGATCGCCGCGTGGGCCGCGCGGACGATCGCGTCGGCGCCGTCCGGCGCGGGCCCCTCGTCCGCGATGCCGACCACCGGCGAATAGACGCGGCGGGCCTGCGCGACCAGCTCCGAGGAGCTCGCCACCGCCGCCGCGCCGGGCGCGTCGTCGATCTCGAATCCGGCCGCTTCGAGCTGCGCGCCGAGCCGCTCCGCGAGCGGACCGAGCAGCGCAACGCGCGGTTTCCTAGGCTCCAGCAACTGGACCGAGCTCCCGTCCCCCTGGGGAGCACTCTACCTGACGGGGCTACCGTTGACGAAATGCGGTGAGAGCGGCCTGCAGGACCTCTTTCACCGCCACGCCGTGGCGCTCGGCCGCCTGCCTGCAGTCGTCGAATTCAGGCGCCGCGTTGAGCAGCCGGCCGTCCAGGCGCCCGGTCTTCACGCGGATCGCGCCGTATCGGGTCTCGACTTCGGTGATTTCGCGGTCGAGGATGCTGCGTTCGACGCGGGTCGCCCGCAGGCCGAGCGTCGAGGTCTCGCGGAAGATCGCCGCTTCGACGTTGGCCCGGCCCTCGTCGGAACAGAGCACGCCGAAGAGGTGGCCGGGCCGGCCCTTTTTCATCGTCAACGGCGCGATCCACGCGTCGTGGGCGCCCGCCTCGATCGCCGCCTCGAGAGCGACCGCGGCGAGCTGCGGAGAGAGATCGTCGAGGTTCGCTTCCAGGACCCAGGCGGCCTCGCCCTTTGCCGAAGCCGTCGCCTCGCCGAGGACCGCGCGGAGCACGTTCGGCGCGTCGTCCCACCTTTTCGTACCCGCCCCGTACCCGATGGCCTGCACCGTCAGTTCCGGAATCGCTTGAACTTCTTCGGTCCAGGCCGCGAGCATCGCGGCCCCGGTCGGCGTCGTCCGCTCACCCGGACCGCTCGGGCGCAACCTCCGCCCTTTCAGGATCTCGAGCGTCGCCGGACCGGGGACGGGGATGATCCCGTGCGCGCTCTGCACCGTCCCCGATCCGGCCGGCGGCGGCAGCGCGACGATGCGGTCGGGCGCCAGCGACGCGACGAGCAGGGCCGAGCCGACCACGTCGACGATCGAATCGACCGCGCCTACCTCGTGGAACTCGACCTCCTCGGGCGCGATCCCGTGGACCTTTCCCTCTGCTTTCGCGAGCAGCGCGAACGCGCCGAGCGCGAGCTGCGCGGCTTTTGCCGGGAGGCGCGCCTGTTCGACGATCTCGCGGACTTCCCGATACGGCCGATGGGCCTGCCGGTCGGTCGCAGCCCCGACGTCGAAATGGGTGGCGACGATGCCGTTGACCTGGTGCTTCGAGACCATCGTCGAGAAGCGCAGCCCGAGCCGGCCGAGCGCGTCGGGATCGAGGTTACCCCCGAGGTCGAGCAACGCCGCGATCAGCATGTCGCCGGCGATGCCGCCGACCGGATCGAGGACCAGCGTCCTCACTTCCGGGCCCGGTGCGACTGGCGCGCGATCAGCGCCGCGGTGAATCCCGCGGAAAAGCCGTTGTCGATGTTCACCACCGAGACGTTCGCCGCACACGAGTTGAGCATCGCGAGGAGCGCCGCGAGGCCGCCGAACGACGCGCCGTACCCGACGCTGGTCGGCACCGCGATCACCGGCCGCGACACGAGCCCGCCCACCACCGAGGGCAGCGCGCCTTCCATGCCGGCGCAGACGACGAGCGCGTCGGCCTCGCGCAGCAAGGCCGCCTTGCGCAGCAGCCGATGAAATCCGGTCTCGGGCGGCGCCGAAAACGTCCGTGAAATCGGGTCGTAACGGCCGTTCGGCGCAGCCGACAGCGCGGCCTTCTCGGCTCCCGGCGGCATCCGCGTCACCAGGACGGCCTGCCCGAGCGAGACGAGCTTCGCCACCAGCGCGCCGATCTGATCGGGGCTCTTGCGCCCGCCCAAGACGACCTCCGGCACTCCCTGCCGCAGCGCCCTCTCTCCATCGAGCTGGGCAAAGTCCGCCACGTGCTGCACCGGCAGGTCGCCGATCCGCCGCGCAGCCTCGTCCACCGAGACCTTCCCGGCCCTCACCTGCTCGAGAAATTCCTTGAGCGCCCTCGCATCCATCTCTCGGCGATCTACCACAAAAGCAAAATCTCACCGCGAAGGCGCGAAGACACGAAGGGTTGGGCCCTTGCAATCGGCGACGCCGGGGCACCGACCCGGAAACTTCGCGCCTTCGCGCCTTCGCGGTGCGCTTTTTTAGACGACGCCGAGCATCGACAAGAGCCGCGAGAGGGATTCGTCGACGGGGGCGGCGACGATGCGGCCGGCGTAGCGGACGCCGGGCAGTCGCAGATCGGTGACGAGCAGCAGCGACGAGTCGAGGTCGCCGAAAGCCGCCTCCATCGTCTCCGACAGACCCTTCCCGACGTACGGAATCGACGGCACCAGCGTCAGACCCACCGCCGCGGCCACTCCTCCGACGTAGCTCGAGACGACGATGTTCGACATCTCCGCCAGCGCGCTCTCGTAGATGAACCCGCGCCCGGGGCTGCGCGGCCTCGACGCTGGTCCCGAGAAGCCGCCCGAGCGAGCGATCCGCGTCGGACGAGCCGAGGTTCGCGAGCTGCCGCAGCGCCTCGATCTGCTGGGGCGACAGCTCGAGCGGCGTGATCGGCGGCCGGTGCTTCATTTAGGCCGCTCCCTTCACGCGGGTCCCCGTCTCGGCCAGGTCGTGAACGCCGCGCGGGTCGAGCACCAGGAGCGGCCGGCCGTTGCCGAGGACGGTGGTGCCGGCGAGCCCCTTGATCCGATCGAGCGGCGGGAAGAGGGGCTTCAGGACCGCCTCCTCCTGCCCGACCAGCCGATCGACGCTCAAGGCGAAGGTGATCCCGTCGACTTCCAGCACCGCGAAGGGACGCGGCCCCGGCGGAGCCAACGACGGCAGGCCGAACAGCTTCGACAACGAATACGCGCGCACGAGCTGGCCCATCACCGCCAGCGAGCGGGCCTCGAACCCCTCGCCGCCGCGCGCCGACAGGTCGTACTCGGTCGTGACCACGACCCGCGTCATCGGCAGGCCGTAGAGCTCGCCGCCCACCTGCACCAGCAGGAGATTCGCCATGCTCACCGAGAGCGGCAATTCCAGCGTGAACTGGGTGCCTTTCCCGGGCGTCGAGCGGAGCGAGAGCTTCCCGCCCAGCGCTTCGATCGCGGATTTCACCGCGTCGAGCCCGACACCGCGACCGGACACCTCGGTCGCCTCCGGACGCGTCGAAAGCCCGGGCAGGAAAGCGAGGTCGAAGGCCTGCTGATCGGTCAGCTCCGCGGCCTTCTCCGCGCTGATCGCGCCCATCCCGACCGCGCGGTCGCGCAGCCGCCCGGCGTCGAAGCCCGCGCCGTCGTCGACCACGTCGACCAGCACCTTGTCGCGCTCGCGCCGCGCGGTCAGCAAGAGCTTGCCGCGCCTCGGCTTTCCCGCCGCGGACCGCACCGCCGACGACTCCACGCCGTGGTCGATCGCGTTGCGCACCAGGTGGGTGAGCGGGTCGCCGAGCGCGTCGATCAGCGTGCGATCGAGCTCGACCTCCGCGCCCTGCACCTCGAGCTCGACTTCCTTCCCCAGCCGGTGCGCGAGGTCGCGGATCGCCCGCGGGAGCCGCTCGCTCAGCGCCGAGAACGGCGTCAGCCGCGCGTTCATCACCCGCCCGTGCAGGTCGCGCGCGGTGCGCCGCAGCCGGTCGACCTCGGCTTCGAACGCCGGCGCCGCCGCTTCCGGCAGCTTGCGCGCGGCTTCGCGAAGCCGCGCGATCCCGTGGAGGACCTCGGCCGCCTGGTCGAGCAGTTGATCGAGGGCCTGCGCGCGGACGCGGATGGTCGCCTCGGGCCGCAGGTCCTCCGAGACGGACGTCTCGGTGACCGGCCGGAGTTGACCGGGCGGCGGCGTGGGCCCTTCCGGCAGCGACGGCCCGGTCGCGACCGGCGCCACCTGCACCTCGACCGACTCGATCTCGGGGATCCCGTTGAACGCCGCCCGCACGTCCTCGATCGGGTGATCGGTCGCGAGCAGGGCCGAGACCCGCACGCCGCCCTTCTTCTGCATCAGCTGCTGCGGCGACGGCTCCATCTCGAGCAGCGTCCCGACCGCCTTGAGCTTGCGCTGCACGATCAGCGCCCGTGCTCCAGGCGCCTGGCAGGTCTTCGACAGCGAGAAAAAGACGTCGAGCCGCGGCAACGACGGATCGACCTGCGGCGGCGCCGAGACCGGGGCCGGCGTCGGCGGCGCCTCCGGAACCACCACCGCCTTGGAGGCGTCGGCCAGCCGCGCCAGGAGCGCCGAGTTACCGGTCTGCTCGGCGCGGTTGGCTTTCGCCAGGTCCTCGGCGACCTGCGCCACCTGCGCGGTCAGCACGTCGGAGGCTTGCAGGAGCAAGTCGATCTGCGTCCGCTCCGGCCTCGCTCCCGACGCCTTGAGCCGCCCGACCAGCGCTTCCGCTTCGTGCGCGATCTCGACGATCGACTTGAGACCGACCGTCGCCGCGCTTCCCTTGAGCGAATGGAGCCGCCGGAAGATCGCGTCCCACACCGGCACACCTTCGGGCTCCTGCTCCAGCTTCACCAGCTCCGCGCCGAGCTGCTGCAGCGTCTCGCCGGCTTCGGTGATGAAGAGGGGAAGGAACTTGTGGGGGCCATCGGCCATCAGCTACTCGCCCAGCACCTTCTTGACGACCGCGAGGACGTCTTCGCCGCGAAACGGCTTCACGATGAAATCGGTCGCGCCGGCCTCGATCGCCTCCATCACCAGCGACTCCTGGCCGAGCGCGGAGCACATGATCACCACCGCCGCCGGATCGAGCTGGACGATCTCCCGGGTCGCGTCGATGCCCGACTTGTAGGGCATGACGATGTCCATCGTGACCAGGTCGGGCTTCAATTCGCGGAAGAGATTGACGGCCTGGACGCCGTCGTCGGCCTCGCCCGCGACCGCGAAGCCGGCGCTGGTGAAAATGTCCCGCAACGTATTGCGCATGAAGAGCGCATCGTCGACGATCAGTACGCGCCTCTGGGGCATCGCTTTAAGCCTCCACCAGGTTGTCGATGGCCCGCTGCAACTGCTCCGGATCGATCAGCTTCACCGGCCCCTCCGGGGAATCGACCTGGGCGTGGGCCGCTCCCTGCCGCTCGGGCAGGTCGCGCGCTTCCGCCGGCAGATCGGCGATCCCCGCCACCTCGCTGACGTACAAACCGACCTCGCCTTTCTGCCGCTGGAGCATGACCACTTTTCCTTCCGGCCGCGCCGGCCGCGCTTTCAACCCCACCAGCGGTCCCAGGTCAATCAGGCACGCGACGCGCCCCTGCGTGTTCATGATCCCGAGCAACGACGACGGAGCGCGCGGCACGCGGGAGACGTACGACATTTCCGTCACCCTGCGTACCGCCGAAAGCGGGATTGCGTACCGGTTACCGCCATGGAGACAGATCACTGCGCGGGGCATCGGAACGCTCATTCCAGTTTGAACCGGGAGACAACCGTCTGCAGCTCGACCGAGAGGTTGGTCAGCTCCTGCGAGGCGCTGGCGATCTGCGCGGTCACCATCGCCTGCTCGCCGATCGCGCGCGAGACCTCCTCGGTGCTCTTGGCGTTGCCGGAAGCCACCTCGCGGATCTCGCGGATCGCTTTCACCATTTCTTCGGACCCGGCCAGCTGCTCCTTGGCGGCACGCGAGATGGCGGTGACGCGCTCGGAACCCGCCTGGGTGGCGTGGACGATCTCGTCGAGGCTCAAGATGATCTGGGCGAGGTCTTCGCGGCCCTGACCGAGCTCGTCGATGCCCTCTTTCATCGCCGCCACCGCGTGCTGGCTGCGCTGGCTGATCTCCTGGGCGAGGCGGCTGATCTGCTCGGCGCTGCGGCCGGCCGACTCCGCGAGCTTGCGGACCTCGTCGGCGACCACCGCGAAGCCGCGGCCGTACTCGCCGGCGCGCGCGGCCTCGATCGCGGCGTTCAGCGCGAGCAGGTTGGTCTGCTGGGCGACGCCGGTGATCGCGACCACGATCTTGCTGATTTCCTGCGTCTTTTCGCCGAAGGCAAAGACCGTCTCGGAGGCGGCTTCGATCTCGGCGAAGACTTTCTTGATCTTCTCGGCAGCGAGCTGGGCCGCGGCGCCGCCGGCCTGGGCGGCGGACGAGGTCGCGGTTGCGGCCTCGGCGGCCGCCTGCGCGGTGTTGGCGCTCGAGTTGATCGACGTCGCGATGCCGGTGATCAGGCCCGAGGCGCGCTCGACCAGACGGAGCTGCTCCTCCGCGCCCTTGGCGATGGTGTCCATCGACTCCTTGATCTCTTCCGCGGAGCCGGTGACGTTGCCGGTCGAGACCTGCATCTCGTCGGCGCTGTCGGCCACCGCGCGGCTGGTGTTCTGAATGTGACGCACCAGGTCGCGCAGGTTCTCCTGCATGTGGGAGATCGCGACCGAAAGCTCGTCGACTTCGTCCGCGCCTAGCACCGACGGCCGTTCGCTGGGAAGACCTTTGGAGAGGTCACCGCGGCTGATCTCGAGGGCGGAACGGCTCAGCCGCTCGGCGCGGTTCGCCACCTGTTTCAAGCCGAACGACACCGCGATGGCGACGGCAAACCCGGCGGCCGCCCCGACCAGAGCGTGGACCGGGTCGAGCCCGCGCCGCACCACCTCGTAGGTGAGGACGCCGGAGAGCACCGCCCAGATGATCATGTCGCCGAGGAAGATCTTGATGAACAGGCTGACGCGGCGCATGGCGGCGAAGCTCCGCGAGACCGTTCGCACCGGTTTCAGCGCCGGCTGGCTGCTGCTCAGCGCCGGAGGCGGACGGCTCGCCGTCAGCGGCAGCCGCGGCGTGTCCTGTTCGTCGATGCCGAGCAGATCCTGATGAGCGGGCGTGGCCATCCGCGTCCACTGTATCCCGCCCGGCGCAGCGCGCAAATGCGCAACTTCGCGGCCGTTGCGTCGCGTAGGACGTGCGGCTACCGTTCCACACCCCATGGCCAGCCGAGGACGGAATCCACCGACGCAGGCGCCGCTCGACGAGCGGGCGCGGCGGGTCCTCGCGGCGATCGTGCGCGATTACATCCAGGGTGGAGAGCCGGTGGGCAGCCATGCGATCGCCCGCCGGCCGGACGTGGACGTCTCTTCCGCGACCGTCCGCGCGGTGATGGCCGATCTGGAGGAGCTCGGCTACCTGGAAAAGCCGCACACCAGCGCGGGGCGGATTCCGACCTCGCGGGGGTACCGGTATTACGTCGACGCGCTGTTGCGGGTGAAGGCGCCGTCTGCGGAAGAGCGCGACGAGATCGAGCGGCAGGCGCACGAAGCCGCGCCGCGCCTCGAGGGGCTGATGACGGCCGCGTCCCGCGTTCTGCACTCGCTCACCAGGCATGCCGGAGTCGTCGCGGCGCCGCGGCCGCAGTCGGAGCGCCTGCAGCGGATCGAGTTCCTGCAGCTGCGCGAGGGGCGGGTGCTCGCGGTGCTCGTCTCGCGGTCGGGGGCGGTCCGCAATCGCCTGTTGACGCTGCCGCGGGCGATTTCGTCGCTGGAGCAGTCGGCGAACTACCTGAATTCGTTGATCGCCGATCTCACGCTGGCCGAGGCGCAGGCGCGGCTGCGCGCCGAGCTCGATCGCGACCGCCGCGAGCTGTCGGAATTGCAGGCCCACGCGCTCGCGCTCGGGGCGCAGGCGGTCCAGGTGGAGCAGCCGGCGATGGTGATCGAGGGGCAGGCCTCCTTCCTCGAGGACAAGGCGCTCGCGCAGGACGTCGCGAAGATCCGGGCGCTGTTCCGGGCGCTGGAGGAGAAAGAGCAGCTGCTGTCGGTGCTCGATCGCACGCTCGACGCCGAGGAATTGCGGATTTTCATCGGCGCGGAGAGCGGCATCGTCGGGCCGGACCTGGCGATCGTGGCCGCGCCGTATCGATTGAAGGGCGAAGTCGTCGGCGCGCTCGGCGTCATCGGCCCGACCCGCATGGACTACTCGCGGGTCGTACCGCTCGTGGAGCTCACGGCGCGCACCGTCGGTCTCACGCTCGAAGAACCTTGAAAGCGAGCCCGGGCACGAAGACGAGCACCGGAACGAACACGTGCCCGTTTGCTTTTGCTTTTCCTGCGCTACATTACGCCGCGCCATGCCAGACGATACGCACGTCCCGCCCGAAGCGGCGGCCGTCGAAGAGCGCGCCGTCCCCGAAGAGCAGCCGGGCGCAGCGCCGCCCACCGAGCCGGTCGACGTCGAGAAGCTGCAGGCCAAGGTCCGGCTTCTCGAGGCTCAGCTCGAAGAGTCGTTCAAGCGCAGCCGCGAGACCAACGACCGGCTCAAGGACACCCACGAGCGCCTTTTGCGGACCGCCGCCGAGTTCGACAACTTCAAGAAGCGGTCCGGAAAGGAAAAGGAGGACGCGGCGA
>JAIVGS010000007.1 GCA_020201435.1 Myxococcales bacterium | reverse complement strand
CCGCCAGGGCCTTCTCGATGAACCCCGGCACCAGCGAGCTCAGCTTGAGATCGATGGCGTACGTCGCCTCGGTCGTCCCCGGCTGCGAGCCCGGCTTGAGCGTCCACGCTCCGTCGTTGCCCTTCATCATCTCGCCCTTGATCATCGTCCAGGAGAGCTTGGTGGGCCGTTCGGCGGTGTGCTTCAAAGTGTAAGTGATGACTTTTGCCTTGATGTCGACGGTGTAGGTGACTTCCTTGATCGAGCCTTGCCCCGCCTCGATCTTGACCTTCTTCACCTCCGGCAGGAACTCCGGGTACTTCTCGTAATCCGCGATCACGTCGAACAACTTCTCGGGCGGCACGTTGACGGTGACGCTCCTGCTCGCCTGGGCCATTTCTCGACGCTCCTTGGGTGGGGCGCGCAGCTTAGCATCTCGGCGCGCCGGACAAGCGCGCGTCGACGTGGCGCGCGGCGCGCTGCGCGAACGCCATGATCGTGAGCTGCGGGTTCACCGCCAGTGAAGAGGGGAACACGCTGCCGTCGACCACGAAGAGCCGCTGCGCGTCGTGCGCCTCGAGCTGCTCGTCGACGACGCCGCGCGAGGGGTCGCGCGAAGCCCGGCAACTCCCCAGCGGATGGAACGCCGACAGCTCGAACATCGCCGGATTCAAGCGCGCCGTGCGGAGCCTCTCGACGTCGCCGAGCGCTTTCAGGCTTTCGAACCCGGCGACCGGCGCAAAGACCTCGCGAGCGCCGGCGGCGAAGAAGATCCGCGCCAGCATCTCGACGCCGCGCCGCAGCTTTTCCATCTCCGGCGCGCCGAGCTCGTAAAAGAGCTGCGGCCGTCCGGTCCCGAGACGCAGCACGCCGACGCTGCGATCCTCGATGAGGAAACCGAACGCCGCCATGTGCGCGTATTGCTCCATCACTTCGGTGAGCCGCGAGCCGACGAACGGCAGCGCGAACGCGCCGAACTCGGGTGGGGTGAAGATGCCTTCGAAGAGAATTCCCTCGCGGTGGAGATCGTGGATGCCGAATCCCTGGGGTACGCCTTCCCATCCGCGGATCTCTTCCTCGAACAACGCGCTCGCCTTGCAGGCGGGGTGGATCGACACGTTTCGCCCCAGCGCCGGGTGGCGGATTCCGCTGTGAAACAGGAGCGATGGCGAGTGGAGCGTGCCGGCCGAGATCACGACTGCATCGGCCTCGATCTCGAGCGCGCCCGCGTGGACGAGGTGGCGCGCGCCGATCTCGATTCGATCCGCTTTTACGCCCGCAAACAGCCGGGTCCCCGCCTTGACGGCGGCGGGGACCCAGCTGACGTTGGCGCTGCGCTTCGCCTCGGTCGGGCAGCCGAAGCAGCACACGCCGCTGCCTTTGCAATGTCGCGCGTTGCGCTTGAGCGGGTGGCCGTGGAGGCCGAGCTTTTCGGCTCCGCGCCGGACGACCCGCGCCGAGTTCCCGAGGATCTCTTCCGGCACCTCGGCGACTTCGATGAAGCGCTCGACGCGCTCGTAGTCGGGCGCGAGGTCTTCCGGGCGCAGATCGAGATCGCCGATCGAGCGCCACCGATCGAGCACGTGCGCGGGCACGCGAAAACAGGTGCCGCTGTTGATGGTGGTCGTTCCGCCGACGGCCTTGCCGAGCGGGACCGGAATGCCCGCGCCGCGTCCGAGCGCCATCGTCATGCCCAGGTCGCGATAGAGCAGCGCCGCCATGTCGAGCGGGCGGCGGTTGAACTGCCTCGACGGGACGTAGTCGCCCTCCTCGAGGAGCACCACGTCGCGTCCGCGCTCGGCCAGCTCTTTCGCGACCGTCGCGCCGCCGGCGCCGGAGCCGATCACGGCGACTTCGCAGCGGACGCGGCCTTCCGCTTTCGCGAGCTTGAGCACCGGCACCGGCGACGGGTGCGCGCAGGTGGTCTCGGGCGGCGGATCGTATCCGAGCGCTTTCGCGACCTGCGGTTCTCCGTAGTGCACGATCTTGAGCGGCGAGATCAGCGCCCGAAAACAGAGACGCAGGATCAGGAACCCGGAGTGCGTCCATCCCTCCACGTACTCGCGCGCGATCTCGTCGGCGAGCCGGGTGAGACGCCGGCCGTGACGAAGCACCGCGGCCCACTCGACCGTCCAGAGCACCGCGCGCAGGAACCAGCGCGCGTCGGCAGGTGCGCCTTCGAGGAAACGCTCGACGCGATCGGCGAGCGACGGGTCGACCGCGGGCGCGCGCCGGCCGGCGGGAAACGCCGCCCGCGCCAGCGCGATCAGAGCCTTTCGCTCGGCTGCCGAGAAAGCCATGCGCTGCGCGTACCACATGCTGCTACAACGCGCAGCGTGCGGGCGCAGATGGTGAGGACGGCGGTGCTCGAGATCTACGAGGAGGTGCGCCGCGAAGGGGCGCGCGCCGACCAGGCGCTGCAGCGCGTCCTGCGCCGCGAGAAGCAGCTTCGATCGGTCGAGCGGCGCGCGGTTTCGGATGCGGTATACGGGCTGCTGCGGCTTCAGGGCCGCGTCGAATATCTATTGTCGAAGGCGCTCGCGACGCGCAAGCTCGCTTTGAATGGCCTCGCCACGCCGACGCAGCACCTGTTGCGCTACGCGGCATATCTCGTCGTCGGCGAGCAGCAGTCGCCCGACAGCGCGGCGGGACTGGCAGGACCGGAGATCGAATCGCTCAAGTGGACGCTTGAGCTTGTGGCGCGGCCGGACGCGCTCGGTGCACCCGACGATCCGCTCGACGCGCTGGCGGCCGAGACGTCGCTCCCGCGCTGGCTCGCGCAGCTCTGGTCGTCGCAGCTCGGCGCCGATCAGACGCGCGCTCTCGCGTCCGCGCTCAACCAGCGCGCGCCGCTGACGGTGCGGGCGAATCTCCTGAAGAACACGCGCGACGAGTTGATCGAGGCGCTGAAGGCGGAAGGGTCGCGCGTCGAGGCGACCCGTTTGTCTCCCTGGGGCGTGACGTTCACCGGCCGGACCAACGTCTTCGCGCTGAAGGCCTTCAAGAACGGTTTGTTCGAGGTGCAGGACGAGGGCAGTCAGCTGATCGCGCTCGCGTGCGAGGCGCGGCCCGGGCAGGTCGTCGTCGACGGGTGCGCGGGCGCCGGCGGAAAGGCGCTCGCGCTCGCCGGCGAGATGCACAACAAGGGGCGCCTGATCGCCTGCGATCGCGACGGACGCCGCCTCGACGAGATGCGGCCGCGGGCGCGGCGGGCGGGCGTGCACAACTGGGAGGCGCGCGCTGTGCCGGAGTCGAGCGACGCGCGCATCGCCGATCTCGCCGGCCAGGCCGACGTCGTCCTCGTCGACGCGCCGTGCAGCGGCCTCGGGGCGCTGCGACGGAATCCCGACGCGCGCTGGCGGCTCGACGCGGCGGAAGTGGCGACGTTTCCTCCGCGGCAGCTCGAGATCCTGCAAAGGTATTCACGCCTGGTGAAACCGGGCGGCCGGCTGGTGTACGCGACGTGCTCGATCAACCGCGCCGAGAACCAGGACGTGCGCGCGGCATTCCTGCAATCGCACGCCGTGGAATTCACCCCGGTCCCCGCGTTGCCGGGCTGGCCCGACGACGTGCAGTTGATGCCGCATCTGCACGGCACCGACGGTTTCTACGTCGCGGCGCTACTTCGCCGGTGACTCGATCAACGCTTCCTTGGCTGCGTCGGGAGCCGACTTCCACTGCGCGAGCAAGACCCCGGCGATCACGACGCACGCGCCGAGGACGAACGCGAAGGAGATCTGCTCGCCGAAGAAAAGGTGGGCGAGCAGCGCGGTCGCGAGCGGCTGCAGATTGCTGAAGACCGCGACCCGGGCGGCGGCGAGATGCTTGAGCGCCCAGTACCAGATCAGATACGCGATCACGCTGGTGATCACGATCAGGTAGGCGACGCCCCACCAGGCATCGCGCGAGGCGCGCGCGAGGTCCGCGCGATTCTCCCGCACCAGCAGCGAGCCGAGTCCGAGCGGCAAGAAGAGCACCGTGCCGGCGATCAACGTCCAGGCGATCGTCGGCAGCGCGCCGAACTCTCCGACCATGCCGCGGCCTTCGGCGGTGTAGATCGACCAGGCCACCACCGCCACGAGAAGCAGCAGGTCGCCGATCAGCGGGCCGCGCGAGAGATCGAGCCCGCGCTGGAGGAGCACCCAGATCGTGCCGCCGAGCGCGAGCGCGGTGCCGACCGCGGTGCGCCAGCCCGGGAACTCGGCGATCAGCGCCTGCGCCAGCAGCAGCACGAACAGCGGCGTCAGCGTGTAGAGCAGCGCGGCGTGCGCGGCGGTCGAGAGCTGAAGTCCGTAGAGAAAAAATCCCTGGTTGAGCGGCACCGCGACGAAGGCGAGCAGAACGATCTTGCGCCAGGCGCGGCGCGGGGGGAACCGTTCGCCGCGAGGCTTCAGCCGCAGCAGCAGCAGCGACAACAGCAGCGAGGCGCCGCTGAAACGGATGATGCCCAGCGGCAGCGCGGGAATTTCCGTCAGCGCGCGCTTGCCGAAGAGGTAGGTGCCCGCGGACAGGAAAGTCTGGACGATCAGCACGCCGTAGACGAGGGTAGGCCGCGGGCGGACGTGCATCGCTGGCAGGGTTCTGCGAGCATCGGACCGCGCTGTCAATCGCGCGAGGAGGCGGCATGCTCAATGGACGCTGCGTGGTGGTGACCGGCGCGTCGGGAAACCTCGGCGCGGCGGTGGTCGCGCGGCTGGAGCGCGAGGGCGCCCGCGTGTTCGCCGTCGATCGCGCCGTCGCCGACGTGACCGACGAGGCGCAGGTCGAGAAAGCGTACGACGCCGCGGTCTCGAAGAACGGCCCGCTCTGGGGAGCCGTCCATTGCACCGGCGGTTGGGCGGGCGGCGCGGTCGGCGAGACGAGCGTCGCGACGTTCGAGAAGATGATCGCGCTGAACCTGCGCTCGACGTTCCTCTGCTGTCGCGCGGCAGTCCGGCGGATGGCTTCGGGAGGCCGGATCGTCAACGTCGCGGCCTACGGGCCTTTGACGTTCACCGGAATCGCGCACAACGCGGCCTATGCCGCGTCGAAAGCGGGCGTGATCGCGTTGACCAAAGCGATCGCCGAGGAGGGCGGGCCGGTGCGCGCGAGCTGCGTCGCGCCGGCGACGATGCGCACTCCGCAGAACGCGGCGGCGATGCCGCGCGCCGATCAGAGCAAGTGGATTCCGCTCGAGGACGTGGCCGAGGCGATCGCGTACCTGCTCTCGTCGCAGGCCGGCAACGGCGCCGTGATCACGTTCTGATTCCCCGGATTGCGAGGGTGGTGCGGACGAGCCCGTCTCGGCCGGCGCGCATCAGCGGCGTGCCTTCGAAACGGCGGCGGGCTTCGTCGTGGGTCAGCGAGAGAACGTCCTCGGCGGCGAGCGACGCGGTGCGCGCGCGGAGTTGCACGAGCGTCGCCGGCGGCGCGCGGCGGTTCCAAGGGCAGACGTCCTGGCACGCGTCGCAGCCGAAGAGCCGGTTGCCGAGGCGCGCCGCGAGCTCCTCAGGGATCGGGTCGCGATGCTCGATGGTGTGGTACGCGATGCACTTTGTCGCGTCGACGTAGCGCGGCTCCGGGATCGCGTCGGTCGGACAGGCCGGAATGCAGAGCGCGCAATCGCCGCAGCGATCCGGGTGCGGCGCGTCGGGCTCGAGCGCCGCGTCGGTGACCAGTGCGCCGAGGAGCAGCCACGATCCGAGGCGTTCGTTGATCAGGCACCCGTTTTTCCCGATCCAGCCGATGCCGGCTTCCTGCGCCCAGGTCTTCTCGAGGACGGCGCCGGTGTCGACCTCGCAGTAGACCTGCGCGCCGAGGCCGCGCATCCAGGCCGCGAGCTTGCGCGCCGGCTTCAAAATCACGTTGTGGTAATCGCGCCCGCGCGCATAACGGGCTATCGCGAGTTGGCCGGTGATCGGCTCCGGATCGCCGGGACCCGGCGCGTACGACGCCGCCACGACGATAACCGACGAAGCGCCTTTCACCAGTTTGGACGGATCGAGCCGTTCTTCGCGGCGGTCGCGCACGTACGAGAGGCCGGCGTCCCAGCCCCGTGAAATCCACCGATCGAGGCGCGCCGGATCGAGCTTCCGAGCCCGGGCGATGCCGCACAGGTCGAAACCAAGTTCCCGCGCGCGCGCCTTCAGGGCCGGCGACATGATGCGCGCCTTTGGCGCGACCATCGTGTCCCCAGTGTCTATCTTTTCCAAAACACTCATCGTTTCATCGTGATCGCAAGGCCGTCCCGGATCGGCACGATCGTCGAGACCAGGCCTTCGCTGCCGAAGATCAGCCGGGTGTATTCGCGCAATCCGGCCGTCGCCGCATCGCTTTCGCCGCGCGCGACCGCGCCGCCCCAGAGCACGTTGTCGGCGAGCACCAGCCCGCCCGGCCGCAGCTTGGGCAGCGCGACCGCCAGCGCCCGCGGGTATTCGGCTTTCTCGCCGTCGAGGAACACGATGTCGAGCCCGCCCTCGGCGCGCGCGAGCGATTCGAGACCATCGCCGGCGGACTCGAATCGGCAGCGATCGAGGAGCCCGGCTTTCGCGAGCCAGGCCCGGGCACGGTCGAGGTTTTCGCGATCGAAGTCGGTCAGCGTGACCGTCGCGCCCGGCTCGAGCGCGCGGGCGAACCAGAACGCGGAGTAGCCGAATCCGCTGCCGACCTCGAAGATCCGCGTCGCATGCGCCAGCATCGACAGCTGCGAGAGCAGTTGCCCGAGCGCCTGGCCGACGATGGGAAACCCGTCGCGCTCGTCGGCGTAGCGCCGCATCTCCGCCTCGACCGGATCCGGCGATCCCGCCAGCCGGGTGAGGTAGTCGTCGATCAGCGGATCGACGATGTCCATGTCGCCTTGCATACCCGGCACAACGTAGCGCAAAACGGCCCGATGGAACGCATCTACCGGTTGCTCTGCGCGGCGCTCGTCGGCGCGCAGCTCTTCTTCATCGTCGCCGCCCAGGTGTCGTTCGCGGTGGCGCGGCCGCAGGCCGGCGAGCTCGTCGGCGGGATGCTGGCGCGGCTCGACGCGGCGACCCTGGTCGTCGCGGCGGCGCTGGTGATCCTCGCCGGCCGACGTCCCGCCGCGCTTTTGCCGCTCGCGGCGGGCCTGTGCGCCGCCGCTTCGGTGCTCTACTTCACGCCGCAGATCCACCAGATGCGCCTTCAAGGCCAGACGACGGGCGCGCGATTCGGCATGCTCCATGGCCTCAGCACCGGCATGCTGCTGGTCGAGATGATCCTCCTCGCGATCGCCGGCTGGATCGGCTAAGAACCCGCTCTCATGTCGATTCCGGTCACGCTCATCCCCGGCGACGGCATCGGGCCCGAAGTCGTCAACGCGGCCGTCGAGGCGATCGAGGCCGCGGGCGCGCGGCTGGAGTGGGAGCGCGTGGCAGCGGGCGCGGGCGCGGTCCCGACGCACGGTACGCCGATTCCCCCGGGTACGCTCGACTCGATCCGCCGCAACAAGCTGGCGCTGAAGGGTCCGCTGGCGACGCCGATCGGCGAGGGCTTCCGCAGCGTGAACGTCGCCCTGCGCAAGGAATTCGATCTCTACGCGAACGTGCGGCCGGCGCGCAGCTTCGCGGGCGTCGAGACGCGCTACACCGGCGTCGATCTCGTCGTCATCCGCGAGAACACGCAGGGTCTGTACTCGGGCGTCGAGCACTACATCGACGAGGAGCGCACCGCGGCCGAGAGCATCTCGATCATCACCAGGAAGGGCTCCGAGCGGATCGTCGAATACGCGTTCGACTACTGCAAGGCGAACAAGCGGCGCCGGCTGACGCTGGTCCACAAGGCCAACATCCTCAAATGCACCAGCGGCCTCTTCCTCGACACCGGCCGCGCGATCGCCTCGAAGCATCCCGGCATCGAGTTTCGCGAGATGATCGTCGACAACTGCGCGATGCAGCTGGTGAAGAACCCGGCGCAGTTCGACGTGATCGTGACCACCAACCTGTTCGGCGACATCCTGAGCGATCTCACCTCCGGCCTGATCGGCGGCCTCGGGCTGACGGCCGGAGCGAACATCGGCAAGAACGCCGCCTTGTTCGAAGCGGTGCACGGGACCGCGCCGGACATCGCCGGAAAAGGGATCGCGAATCCGACGGCGGTGATGCTCGCCGGCGTGATGCTGCTCGAGCACATCGGCGAGCGGACGGCGGCGGAGCGGCTGGTGACGGCGATCCGCGAGACGATCGCGTCGAAGGAAGCGGTGACTCCCGACCTCGGCGGCAGCGCGTCGACGCGGATGTTCACCAATGCGGTTCTGAAACGGCTGAAGTGAGCCACACCTCGCCGTCGCGCTCTTCGATCGTGAGCGGCGTCAGCGGCCGGCCATCGCAGGGGCCGCCGCGGCATTCGCCGGTCAGCGGGTCGAAGCGCGCGCCATGCGCCTGGCATTCGATCTCGCCGTTCGGCAACCACAAGCGGCCGTCGCCGACGTCGACCGGCTGCGTGCGGTGAGGGCAGACGTTCACGTACGCCCGCACCGCTTCGCCGACTCGAACCGCGAATCCCTCGAGCCGCAGATCGGGAAGCACGAAGCGCACCGAATCCCGCTCGCGCAGCTCGGACAGCGCGAACAGCTTCACGCCGGTTTCCACGGGATCTCGCGCCCGCCCGCGCGCAGGTTCGCGGCGCGCGCCATCGTGAAGAGCAGGTCGGACAAGCGATTCAAATACGCCAGCGCGTCGGGCGACACCTGGCCGAGCGTGACGCAGGCGCGCTCCGCCCGCCGGCAGACCGTGCGGCAGAAATGCAGCGCCGCCCCCGCGCGCGATCCGCCCGGCAGGATGAAATTGCGCATCTCCGGGAGCTCGCCGGTCAGTCGATCGATCTCGCCCTCGAGCCGCGCCACGTGCTCGGCCGTGATTTGGGGGACTTCCTTCGGCGCCTTCGACGCATCGGGCGTCGCCAGCTCGGCTCCGAGCGTGAACAGCTCGCTCTGCAGCGAATCGACGAACGCGAGCAGATCCGGTTGCTCCAGGATCTCCTCGCGCGCGACGCCGAGCGCCGAATTCAGCTCGTCGACGTCGCCGTACGCGGCTACTCGGAGATCGTCCTTCCGCACCCGAGGCCCGCCGAAGAGGCCGGTCGAGCCGTCGTCCCCTCGCCGCGTGTAGATTTTCGCCACGATCAGCCTGATAAGATCGATCGACGATGCACCGCAAGGGCCTTCACTGCGGATCGACGGCGATGGGCGACGCGCTGCGCGCGAAGGGCCTCGATCTGCCCGAGACGCTCGTCTTCGGCCTCGGGGCGGGGCTCGGCTTTTCGCTGCACGAAGGCGACACGACGCTCACGCCGCCGCAGCCGAGCCGGTTCTTCGTCGGGCGCAGTCCGACGTTCGAGAAGGACCTCTGCGGCGCCGTCGGCGCGACCCTCCACGAGGCGCATTTCGACGACAGCGACACGGCCCTCGGCCACATCGACACTCTTCTCGCGCAGGGCGAGCTGCCGCTCGTCTACACCGACATGGCGGAGCTGCCCTACGCGGATTCGCACGCGCACTGGTACGGCCATCTGATCGCAATTCCACTGACCGGCAAAGCGTGGGACAACGGTTATGCCGAGACGCAGTCTCTCGAGCCCGCGCAACTCGAGAAAGCGCTGTGCAATCCGACACCGGAGCGCGGCGCGGGTTGCACGGTGCTTCACCTCGAAGGCATGCCGAGAGCGCCGACCGAGCTGACCACCGCGGTCGATCTGCAACGAGACCGAATGCGAGCCGCCCTCCCAGGGATCCGCGCACTTGCGAGCGAGCTGCCGCGGTGGCCCGCAAGACCCGACTGGCAGCGGATCGCCCGCCTCGCCGGGCAGGTGATCGAAGTCCGCGGGACCGGCGGGGGCCTCTTCCGCCGCATCTACGGGCAGTTCCTCGGCGACGCGGGCTTCGCGGAGATGGCGATGCTCTGCAAGGAAGCCGCCGACGCATGGACCGAGCTCGCCCATCATCCCGACGAGGAGCACGCCAAGGCCTGCGCCGAGGCGGAGGAAGCGCTGTGGCGATGAGGACGCTGGCGCTGCTCCTGCTCCTCGCCGCCTGCGGCGGGATGAAAGATCCCGGATCGGTCGCCGACAAGTTCGTCGACAAGTACTACGTCGAGTCCGATCAAGACTCGGCCCTCGCCTTCACCACCGGCGTCGCGACGATGCGCCTGAAAGACGAGCTCGGCCTGACCGCGGAGGCGCGCCGCGGCAACACCGGCATGACCATGCGCCAGGTGCGCGTCTACTACTCGCGCAAGTCGCTCACCGGCGACGGCCCGGAACGCAAAGCCGAATACGAGCTCGACATCCGCCCGCAGGGCGGGGGCGACCTGCAGCGCGAAGCGCACCTGCGCCTCGCCCGCGAGCCCGACGGGACCTGGCGCGTCGCGGACTTCAGCGAGAGCCAGAAGTGAGGCTCGACTTCAAGGTCTCCGAGGACGCCGCCGGGCAGCGGCTCGACAAGTTCCTGCGGCGCCGCATGGAGAACATGCCGTTGAGTCATCTGTACAAGCTCGTCCGCACCAAGAAAGTCCGCGTCAACGGCGCGCGCGCGCAGGTCGCGCAGCTGCTGCACCCCGGCGACGAGGTCACCGTCCACGTGTTGCAGTCCGTCGAGCCGCCGCCGCCGAAGCCCGCGGCCGCCGTCCGCCAGGATTTCAAGGTGCTCTACGAGGACGAGCACGTCCTCGCCTGCGACAAGCCGGCCGGGCTCGCGATCCATCCGGGCACCGGGATCACCGGCGAGACCCTCGTCGATCAGGCGCGCGCGTACCTCGAGCGGCAGGGCCTGACGACGCCAGAAGGAGAATTCAAACCGAGCCCGGCGCACCGTCTCGACCGGGAGACGTCGGGCGTCGTCGTGGTCGCGAAGACGCGCCAGGCGATGGTCCGCCTCACCGAGATCTTCACCCGCGGTGAAGCCGACAAGACGTACGTCGCGCTCGCAAAGGGCCGATTCCAGAGGGAAACCGGGACCATCGACCTGCGGCTCGCCGAGCATCAACAGACCCAGGCGAGCAAGCAGCAGCGCGGGGTGAATCTGCAGGCCGCGCTGACGCACTGGCGCCGGCTGGCGGGCGGCCCGGAGGCGACGCTGCTCGAATTGACCATCGAAACCGGCCGCACCCACCAGATCCGGCGCCATCTCGAAGCCATCGGGCACCCGATCGTCGGAGATGGAAAATACGGCGATTTTCCCTTCAACCGCATCGCGCAGCGGCAATGGGGCCTGAAACGCATGTTCCTGCACTCACAACGTCTTTCCTTGCCCCACCCGCTCACCCGCAAACGCCTGGTCTTCGCTTCGCCGTTGCCGCCGGAGCTCGCGGACGTGTTGCCAAAAGCGGGCATCCAGGCCCTCGCCGCCTTACATTCAGGCGGATGAATCGCGCCGGATCTGCTGTTTCGGTGTAGGACAGAATCGATGGATTTCATTCTGCGCGTGTACAGACGATTGACCGCGGATCGTGGTCCGGGAAAGCGGCCGCTGTGGGTCTTGATCGCGATTCCGTGCGCGGTCGTAGCGGTGCTCGCGTCCGGCGTGCTGGTCGCGGCGTACATCGCGTTCGCCCGCGGCCTGCCGTCGATCGACTGGGCGCGACACTACCGGCCGCCGATCGTCAGCACGATCTGGAGCGGCGACGAGCAGTTGATCGGCGAGTTCTACAACGAGCGCCGCGTCGTCGTGCCGTACGACCGGATTCCGAAGCGGATGAAGCAAGCGGTGATCGCGTCGGAGGACGCGGGCTTCTTCGAGCACTCCGGCGTCAGCTACACGGGGCTTCTGCGCGGCCTCTACCAGACCTACCTCCGGCACAAGCGCATCGTCGGTGGATCGACGTTGAGCCAGCAGACGGCGAAAGCGATCCTCGCTTCCGCCGAGGGCGTGAAGGCCGCGCACGAGCGGCACGGGATGGCGGGCGTTCGCCGCAAGATCCGCGAGTTCATCCTGACGCGGCGGCTCGAGACGAACTTCGACAAAGAGCACATCCTCTGGCTCTATTTGAACGAAGTCTACCTGGGCCACCATTCGTACGGCGTGCAGGCCGCGGCGGAGAACTACTTCCGGAAGAACGTGTGGGAGCTGTCGCTGCCGGAGATCGCGCTGATCGCCGGCCTCCCGCAGGCGCCGACCGAGTTCTCGCCGTTCGCCCATCCCGACAAGGCGAAGAACCGCCGCTCGTACGTCCTGCGGCGGATGACCGAAGAGGGAATGATCACGCAGGAAGAGCGTGAAGCCGCGGATGCCGCGCCGATCAAGGTCTACCCGGTGCAGGACATCTTCCGCGAGACGGCGCCGTACGTGACCGAGCACATCCGCCGCGATCTGGTCGCGCGGTACACGAACGACCGGCTGCTGAACGACGGCCTCAAGGTGTACGCGACGGTCGACCTGGAGCGCGAGCACGACGCGATCGCCGCGACGATCAGGGGCGTGATCGACGCCGACAAGCGGCAGGGCTACCGCGGCGCTCTGATGCACCTGCAGCCCAGGGAGTGGGACGAGTTCACTCGCAAGGAGCAGGCATTTCTCGAGGGCGACGGCGCGCACGACGAGGTCATCGCCGCGCTGGTCACCTCGGTCGAGAAGAAGGGCGAGGCGGCGAACATCCAGATCGGCTCGCAGAAGGGCGTGATCCAGGCCTCGAGCGCGTGGTGGGCGCGCAAGCCGAATCCGGAGGTCAACTCCGAATACTACAAGCAGACGTCGCTGCGAGGCGTCGTCACCGCCGGCGACGTCGTCCTGGTGCGGCCGGCGTCGCGCAAAGGCGAGTGGGAGCTGGAGCAGGAGCCGAAGCTGCAGGGCGCGGCGATCTCGGTCGATCCCAACAGCGGCTACGTGGTCGCGATGATCGGCGGGTACGACTTCGAGAAGAGCGAGTTCAACCGCGCGTTCCAGGCGTGCCGGCAGCCGGGGTCGGCGTTCAAGCCGCTGGTCTACAGCGCGGCGATCGAGCAGCGCAATTTCACCGCTTCGACGATCCTGCTCGACGCGCCGATCGTCACCGACGACGACACCACCGGCAGGCGCTGGAAGCCGGAGAACTACGAGCAGGAGTTCGTCGGCGAGGTGCCGGTGCGGCTGGCGCTGATCCACTCGATGAACCTGCCCGCGATCCGGACGCTGCAGGCGGTGGGCGTCAAGTCGGCGGCGGCGTGGGCGCACAAGCTCGGGATCTCGACGAAGATCAACGAGGACCTCTCGATGGCGCTCGGGAGCTCGTGTGTGTACCTGTCCGACCTGACCGGCGTGTACGCGACCTTCAATCGGCTCGGGCGCAGGGCGAAGATGATCTACCTGCGACGCGTGCTCGATCGGGACGGGCGCATCCTCGAAGACCACTCGAGCTTCTACGACCCGTGGACCTGGGAGGACGATCGCATCGCGGCCGGGTACGCGAAGCTGTTCGACGTACCGGAGCAGGTGATGACGCCCGAGACGGCGTTCCTCACCCAGCAGTTGATGACCGAAGTGTGCAAGCCGCCGGGCACCGGCGGTCGCGCGGCTGCGCTGGGCAAGCCCGTCGCCGGCAAGACCGGCACCACCAACGACCTGTTCGACGCGTGGTTCATGGGGTACACGCGCGACCTCGTCACCGGCGTGTGGGTCGGGTTCGACACGTACGAATCGCCGATGGACAAGTACGCGACCGGCGGCCACTACGCGCTGCCGATCTGGCTCGACTACATGCAGAAGGCGCTCAAGGCCGTGCCGCAGGCCGATTTCGAGGCGCCGAGCGAGAAGATCGTCTGGGTCGACGTCGACGGCGATACCGGCAAGCGCGCGACCGCAGAGACGCGCCAGCCGGTTCGCGAGGCATACCTGAAGGGGAACGAGCCCCCCGACGAGACCGGCGCGGTCGTGGTCGCTCCCGGGCAGCCGCCCCAGCAGACGCAGGCGCCGACGGCGTCCCAGGCGGCTGACCAGATGCTCAAGGGCGGCTTGTAGGTCCCTTCCCTACAGCGGTAACATCGGGTCATGGGTCGCGACCAGACTGTCTGGTTTGCGGTGATCGACGGGCGCGAGGCCGGCCCGATGACTCGCGGCGAGTTTGCGCTGCGGATGGCCAGCGATCTGGTCGACGAAGAGACGTTCGTCTGGAAGGAAGGGATGGCCGAGTGGCTCCCCGCCGCCCAGGTCGGCGAGCTCGCGGCGATGTTCACGGCCAAGGTGCACGCGAAGAAGCGGGACGTGCGGCCTCCGCCGCCGCCGGCAGCGGCGCTCTCGAAGGCGAACCGGGCGGCGCCGGTCGAGGAAGAGATCGAGCTCGAGGTCGCCTCGACCGATCCTCCACCCGAGGAAGAGGAAGAGATCGAGCTCGACGTGCGCCCGACCGATCCGCCGCCCCGCGTCGAGCCGGAAGTCGCGCCGCCGCCGAAGGCAGCGCCGCAGCGGCTCCACGACGACAGCCCGGTCAGCACCATCGTCGAGATGCTGCCGCTCGGCGAGCTCATCCATCAGCAACAGGTCGCGAAATCGCTCTTCTCCAGCGGCGAGATCCCGGCCGTCTCCGCGCGCAAGACGGGAACGTTCGCGCTCGACCAGCTCAAGTGGGCCTACGCGCCGACGAAGAAAGCGCGTTTGCCCCAGGACGCCAAAGCCGCCGCGCTCGCGCGCGCGATCCAGGCGACGGCGGCGCGGCCGATCGAGCCCGTCGTGCAGGCGCCGGTGACCCCGTCCCATCCGAAGACACCCTCGGCCGGCCCGCGACCTCGGCCGGCGAAAAAGCGCGCGCCGGCACCCGCGCCGTTCCAGGCGCCTCGCGCGATGGCGATCGTCGTCGGGTTCGGCGCGGGCCTGGCGGTCGTCCTGGCCAGCGCGATCGTGATCTGGCTGTTGCGTTAGCACCCGCCGAGAACCTCTGTTAGAACGACGGCCATGATCGGCGGCCTTTCGATGACGGAAGTGATCATCATCCTTGGCCTGGCCCTGCTCTTGCTGGGCCCCGACCAGCTCCCTGTCCTCGCGAAATCACTGGGAAAAGGGCTGCGGGAGCTGAGAAAAGCCACCGACGACCTGAAGGGCCAGTTCGAGCAGGAGATCGCGCGGGTCGACCTCGAGCCGCCGCGGATGATCGCCCCGGTGCCGCCGCCGCCGCCCGACGATCCGGCCGCGGCGAGGGCCGAAGCGAGGACGGCAGCCGCTGCCCCGGCTGCTGACGATCCGGCCGCGGCCCGCGCCGCCGCCCGCCGCGCCGCCGCCGACTTGAAAGTCGTAGCGCCCGACGGCACGGTGCCGAAGCCGTGAGCCCGGCGCTCCTGCCGAAGCCGCCAGCCGAAGGTCCGGAAGACGACGTCCACCTTTCGCTCCGCGAGCACCTGCTCGAGCTGCGCCAGCGCCTCAAGTGGGCGGTGATCTGGCTGCTGATCGGCTTCGCCGCCTCGTACTACTGGTCGCAGCAGCTCTTCCACTTCCTGATGCGGCCCGTCTTTGCCGCGCTGCCCGAGGGCGAGAAGGCGCTGCACTTCTCGTCGAGCATCGAGCCGTTCATGATCTACCTGAAGGTCGGCCTCTACGCGGGGCTCTTCGTCGCGTCGCCGATGATCTTCTGGCAGATCTGGCTCTTCGTCGCGCCCGGCCTCTACCGGCGCGAGCGACGGAAGATCGTCCCGTTCGTGGTCGCGGCGACGCTGTTCTTCGTCGGCGGCGCGGTCTTCTGTTACACCGTCATCCTGCCGCCCGCCTTCCAGTTCCTGATCAATTCGGCCGGTCCCGACATCAAGCCGGTTTTGATGATGGACGAGCAGCTCGGCCTGGTGATGATGCTGCTGCTCGCCTTCGGCATCGTCTTCGAGCTGCCGCTCATCTTGACGCTGCTCGCCATGATCGGCCTGGTCGACTGGAAGTTCCTCAGCAAGTACCGGCGACATGCGATCGTGGTGAACGTCATCGTCGCCGCGTTCGTGACCCCGACCGGCGACCCGTTCAACCTCGCCCTGATGGCGGTGCCGATGCTGCTCTGTTACGAACTGGGCATTCTCGGCGCGTGGATCTTCGGGAAGAAAGACACGACCGCGCGGATGACGGCCTGAGCGGGCGGGCGAGCGCCCGGCTGGAGCTTTGAATTCAGCCGGCCGTGCGCATGTTCTCCAGCCGTGCGCGCCGCGCCGATCATTATCGCGTTCCTCTTCTGGGGTTGCGGCGGCACGCCCGCGCCCAGGCTACCGGTCAGCGACGCCGGCGCGGCGGACGTTCCCGACGCCCCCGGGCCGGTCGAGCCGCCGGACGCGGGCGCGCCGTCGGTGCCGGACGCCGGTCCGGTAGCGGCTCCCGGCCCGACGCTCGCCGGCTGCCCGATGTTTCCGCTCGACAATCCGTGGAACGCAGACGTCTCGATGCTGCCGGTGGACCCGCATTCGGCGGACTACCTCGCGTTCATGGGCGCAGCGTCCCTGAAGGTGCAGCCGGGTTTCGGCGGGCCGTACGGGATGCCGGTCAACGTCGTGCCGGGAACGCAGCCGCGGGTGCCGATGACCTTCCTCTACTCGTCGCAGAGCGACCCCGGACCGTACCCGTTCCCGCCCGACCTCGCGATCGAGCCGGCCGAAGACCGCCACGCGGTCGTCCTGAACTCCGGCGAATGCGCGTTGTACGAGACGTATCTGACGTACCCGGAAGGCGGCGGCTACCACGCCGATTCCGGGGCCCGCTTCGACCTGCTCAACGGGAAGCCGCGGCCCGACGGGTGGACCTCCGCGACCGCCGCCGGCCTGCCGATCCTGCCCGGCCTGGCCCGGTACGACGAAGCCGTCGAAGCGGGCGAGATCCGCCACGCGCTCGCCTTCGTCGCCGGCACCACGGCGCACGCCTGGGTCGCACCGGCGACGCACTCGTCCGGCACGAGCAGCGATCCGTTCGCGCCGCCGATGGGCCTGCGGGTTCGCCTTCGCGCCGGATTCGATCTCTCCGGCTACCACGGCGCCTCGCTCGTGGTGCTCAAGGCGCTGCGGCGATACGGCATGTTCGTCACCGACACCGGCACCGGCCGGTTCTGGGCCGTCGCCGGCACGCTCGACTCGCGCTGGCCGGTGCAGGATCTCGAACAGCTCAAAACCGTCCCGGCGAGCGCGTTCGAGGTCGTGCAACTCGGAGCCGTGCACTCGGGGCTTTGATGTGTTAAACGGGCGCGCCGTACGAAGCGTCCCCATCGTCTAGTGGCCCAGGACACCGCCCTTTCACGGCGGTAACCAGAGTTCGAATCTCTGTGGGGACGCCATCTTCCGGTGCGCCCCTCGTAACTTACCTCCTGACATCGATGCCTTCCTGGTCGAGCGCGAGCCGCGCTCGCTGTAGCCGCCGCTCGCGTTCGGCGTCCGCTTTACTCGTGCAAACGCGCGGGATCAGGCGGGTTGAGCGATGCCTGTTCCTTCTTCTCGCAGGCCGGCTCGTCGGCCTTCTTCGCGGTGGTCGGCGCCTTGTGAGGCACGCAGGCGTTGACCTTCACCGTCCGCGGCGCGATCGGCACCGCCGTGCCGTTGAACCCGACCACCGTCGTCGGCGGAACCGGCTGCGCGGTCGTGTCGCTCTCGGTCTTGGTCGTGCTCGTCGCCGTCGCTGTCGCGTTGGGCGCCGGCTTCTTGGCCGCCTCGCCGAGCGCGGTGATCATCTTGTCGCTCGAGTTCTGCAAAAACTCGCGGTCCTTGTCGGAGGCCGTCTTGAGCGTGTCGCGGTCCTTCGACAGCTCGGCGATCCGATCCTTGAGCGCCGCGTTCTCCGCCTCGATCCGGAGCGCCGCCGTCGCCTCGTTCATGCACGCCTTCGCGATCGCCTCGTCGTTGTCCTGCGGCGGAATCGGCTCGTTCCGGTTCCACGCCGCGATCGCCCGGTTCTGCCAGCGATAATCGGCCTGCGCCATGCACTCCTGGACCAGCCGCGACATCCGGTCCTCCGCCGGCGTCCCTCCGGGCTTCGCGCAGAACCCCAGCTCCTCGCGCGAACCGCCCAACGTCGTCTCGGTCTTCTTCAGCCAGCAGCCGTCCCGTTGCACCATGTGTACGGACGTGCAAGCGAGCGCCCCTACCGCCGCCACCAACACGATTCGCGTCATGACCCGCCCCCCTCACTCGCAAGGTGTGTATGCAAGTGTGCGCACGCATCCCCGCCGAACGTGTAGATTGCCGCGCCGTGAAATTCGACGAATACGTGAAGTACGACGCGATGGGTCTCGCCGCGCTGGTGCGGAAGCGCGAAGTTCGTCCCGCCGAGCTCGTCGAGCTGGCACGCGCGCGGATCGCGGAGGTGAACCCGAAGATCAACGCAGTCGTCCAGGACCGCTGCGCGACGGCGCGGACGGACGGATCGGATGTCGGCCCTTTCAAGGGCGTGCCGTTCTTGCTCAAGGATCTGCTCGCGACCGAGGCCGGCATCGCGACCTCCCACGGCTGCCGCTTCTTTCGCGAGTTCGTCTCCGATCACGACAGCGAGCTGGTGGCGCGGCAGCGGCGGGCGGGGCTGGTCTTCATCGGCAAGACGGCAGCCTCCGAGCTCGGCATCCTGCCGGTCACCGAGACCGCCGCGTGGGGCATCACTCGCAATCCGTGGAATCCCGAGCGAACTCCCGGCGGATCGAGCGGCGGAGCGGCAGCCGCCGTCGCCGCCGGCATCGTGCCGATGGCTCACGCGAGCGACGGCGGCGGCTCGATCCGGATTCCGGCCTCGTGCTGCGGTCTCTTCGGGCTCAAGCCGTCGCGCGGGAGAAATCCGTTCGGACCCGACTATGGCGAGGGCTGGCACGGGATCGCGGTCGAGCACTGCGTCTCGCGATCGGTCCGCGACAGCGCGGCGCTGCTCGACGCGACCGCCGGCCCGGATCTCGGCGCGCCCTACGCCGCGCCGCCTCCGGAACGGCCGTTTCTCGAGGAAGTCGGGCGCGATCCGGGCAGGCTGAAGATCGCCTTCACCACCCGGTCGCTGCTCGGCAGCGCCGTCGATCGGGACTGCGTCGAAGCCGTCGAGCGCGCGGCGAAGTTGTGCGAATCGCTCGGCCATCGCGTCGAGGAGGGAGCGCCGGCGATCGATCGGGCCGCCGCGATCCATGCCTACCTCGTGCTCGCCTCGGCCGAGACCGCCGCGGCGATCGACGGCGGCGCGCGCCTGCTTCGGCGCAAGCTCGACGCCTCGCAGTTCGAGCCGGGGACGTGGTTTCTCGCCCAGGTCGGCCGCGCGCACACCGCGGCGGAGCTGTCGTACGCGGTGCACGTCATCCACCTCGCCGGGCGTGCGGTCGCGCGCTGGTTCACCTCGTACGATCTGTTGCTCACGCCGACGCTCGCGCAGCCGCCCCTGAAGATCGGCGCGCTGCAGCCGAAGCGTCACGAGCTCGCCGCGCTCGCCCTGCTGCGCAAGGTGCCCTCGCGGCGCGCGCTGCGTGCGGCGCTGGCGCTCCTCGCCCAGCGCGCATTCGAGTTCGCCGCGTTCACGCCGATCGCGAATCTGACCGGGCAGCCGGCGATGAGCGTGCCTTTGCATTTCGCGCGAGGCCTGCCGATCGGCGTCCACTTCATGGCGCGCCAGAACGACGAGGGTCTGCTCTTCCGGTTGGCGGCCCAGCTCGAGCCGTCGTTTACGCGACCGTTCGTATGAACCCGGCCATCGCGTCGAGCGTCTTCCCGGGCTGGTCGCGATGTGGTGAATGGCCGCACTGATCGAGCAGCACGGATCGCACGTCGGGCGCTCCTTTCTCGATGGCTTCGACCTGCTTCACCGTTCCATACTCGTCGTCCTTGCCCTGGACGATCAGGATCGGCGCCGTGATGCGCGGAAGGAATTCCTCGAGGTTCCACTTCCGAAACTCCGGATCGAGCCACGCGCCGTTCCAGCCGTTGAACGCCGCGTCGACGTCCGCGTGCCATCGCGCGAGCTTCTCGCGCAGGTCGGCCGTCCGGTACAGCTCGCGCATCTTCGCGATGGAAGCCAGGCCGCCCTCTTCGGTGAAGACGTGGGGCGCCTCGAGGATCAACGCGCGCGCCTTGTTTCCCCGCCCCGCGTAGATGATCGCGATCGACGCGCCGTCGCTGTGGCCGACGAGGATCGGGTCCTTCACGCCCGCGTCGCCGAGGATCTGCGGCAACAGATCCGCTTCGTCGTGCATGTAACGGACCGGCCGCGGGAGCGGTACGGGCGTGGATTTTCCGTACCCCGCGCGGCTGTAGATGAACGCGCCGAGGCCGGTGCGCTCGGACAGCTTGCGCGGGAACTCGCGCCACAGCCCGAGCGAGCCAAGACCCTCGTGCAAAAACACCAGCGTCGGTCCCTCGCGCGGGCCGATCCATTCCGATTCGATCACGCGGTCTTCACCTTCGCGGCCTTGTGCAGCCCGAGCTCTTCGACGGCCATCTCGCGCATCCTGAACTTCTGGATCTTCCCGGTGACGGTCATCGGGAAAGAGTCGACGAACTTCCAGTAGCGCGGGATCTTGTACGTCGCGATCTTCCCGCGGCAATACGCGTCGAGGCCCGACTCGGTGACTTGCGCGCCGGGCTTGAGCTTGACCCAGGCCATCACTTCCTCGACGTACTTCTCGCTCGGCACGCCGATCACCTGCACGTCGCTGACCGCCGGATGCGTATAGAGGAACTCCTCGATCTCGCGCGGGTAGATGTTCTCGCCGCCGCGGATGATCATGTCCTTGATGCGGCCGACGATGTTCACGTAGCCGTCCACGTCCATCGTCGCGAGGTCGCCGGTATGCATCCAGCGCGACGCGTCGATCGCGGCCCTGGTGGCGGTCTCGTTGTTCCAGTAGCCGAGCATCACCAGGTAACCGCGGGTGCAGAGCTCGCCGGGCGTGCCTCGCGGAACGGTCATGCCGTTTTCGGGGTTGACGATCTTCACCTCGACGTGCGGATGCACGCGCCCGACCGTGCTGACGCGCTTGTCGAGCGGATCGTCGACCGCGCTCTGCGTCGAGACCGGCGAGGTCTCGGTCATGCCGTAGCAGATCGTCACTTCCGGCATGTGCAGCTGCGACTGGACGCGCTTCATCACTTCGATCGGGCACGGCGACCCGGCCATGATTCCGGTGCGCAAGCGCGAGACGTCGAACTCCTGGAACCGCGGGTGCTCGAGCACGCCGATGAACATCGTCGGCACGCCGTAGAGCGCGGTGCACTTCTCGGCTTGCACGGTCTCGAGGACGGCCAGCGGATCGAACGCCTCGCCCGGGATCACCATGCACGACCCGTGCGTCGTGCAGGCGAGGTTGCCGAGGACCATTCCGAAGCAGTGGTAGAACGGGACCGGAATGCAGACGCGATCGTTCTCGCTGTACTTCAGCGCCTCGCCGATGAAGTAACCGTTGTTCAGGATGTTGTTGTGCGAGAGCGTCGCGCCCTTCGGAAAGCCGGTCGTGCCGCTGGTGTATTGGATGTTGATCGCGTCGTCGGGGTCGAGCGAGGCTTCGCGTTGCAGGAGCTGCGGCTCGCCGACTTCGCGCGCGCCCGCGAGCAGGTGCTCCCAGCCGTCCTCGAGCTGGATCACCTCGCGCAGCTGCGGGCACTTCGGCCTCGTCTGCTGAACCATGCCGTGGAAATCGGACTGCCGGAATTGCCGCGCGTAGATCAGGTGCGACATTCCCGACTGCTGGATGACGTACTCCAGCTCGCTGGTCTTGTAGGCGGGGTTGACGTTGACGAGGATCGCGCCCATCGCCGCGGTCGCGTACTGCATCACGACCCATTCGAATCGATTCGGCGACCAGATGCCGACGCGGTCGCCTTTCTGCACCCCGCGCGCCATCAAGCCGCGAGCGGCGAGGCGCGTCTGGTCGAGGAGCTCGCCCCAGGTGAACCGCTTGCCCTGCGAGCGGACGACGAGCGCGTCGCGGTCGCCGTACCGCTGCGCGCTGCGGCGGAAGTTTTCGAAGATCGTCTCGCCGAGGAGTGGAACGCTGCTTGCGCCGTGGACGTACGATCGCTGCATGACGTTGTCCTATGGTGTGAATTGCGCGAGGTCGTAGATGCCGAGCTGCCGCTCGATCTGCGCGACCTCGTCGACCTTGCCCTCGAAACCTTTCTCGCCGAAGAGCTGGTGCTCGCGGTCCTCGAACTTGTCGCCCAGCCTTTCATACTCCTTGTCGCCGACCAGCTCGTGAAAGGCCGGGAACAGGATGGTGTCCTCGCGCGCTTCATGAGGACGGTACATCCGGATGAATTTCGCCACCAGCTGCGGCACATCGCCGCCGCCGGCGATCAATTGCGCGGTGATGTCGCGGCCTCGCGCGTGTTGCTTCCGCAGCGTCGCGGTGAGGTCGGCGAGCTTGTCCGCCTTCTCGAGTCGGGGAAAGAGGAATTCCTCTTCGAGCTTCTCGTGATAGCCCTCGATGAAGTCCCGGATGATCGCCGCCGCGGCGCCGATCGTCCGTGTGTTCTTCTGCCGCACGCACTCCTCGTAGATCAGCAGCACGCGGTTGAGGAGGCCGTGCTCGCGCATCAGGTCCTCGCCGGGCGAGACGTCCTCTTCCTTGTGCGCGGTCTTCTTTGGCGCGGCGGCGACGAGCGTCACGCCGAGCAGCAGGTTGCGGCGCGTCGTCATGACGGCCACGCGCGCGCAAGAATTGCGTCGACGTCGACCCCGGCTGGCAGCGAGCCGAACGCATACCCGTGGTCGCCGGCGAGGCGCGTCGCGCAGAACCCGTCGGCCACCGCCCGGGGCGCGTGCCGCAGCAGCAGTGACGCCTCGAGCGCCAGCGCGAGCGATTCCACCAGCCGCCGCGCGCCTGCCTCCTCGGGCTCGGCGAACCGCGCCTCGGCGTCGTCGAGCGCGGCGTCGTACCGCCGGTCCGATCCGCGCGCCTCGCGCAGCTCGGCGACGAGGGCATCGCGCGCCTGCGGCTCCTTGCCCAGCGCGCGCAGGACGTCGAGACAGATCACGTTGCCCGATCCTTCCCAGATCGAATTGAGCGGCGCCTCGCGGTAGATGCGCGGCATGATCGATTCCTCCACGTAGCCGTTCCCGCCCAGGCACTCCAGCGCCTCGACGGCGAACGGCGATGCGCGCTTGCAGATCCAGTACTTCGCGACGGCGGTCGCAATCCGACGGAAGGGCGCTTCGTCGTCCCGGCGATCGTACGCGCGCGCGAGCCGCATCATCAGCGCGGTCGAGGCCTCGGATTCGATCGCCAGATCGGCCAGCACGCGGCGCATCAGCGGCTGCTCGACGAGTCTCTTGCCGAAGGCGGTCCGGTGGGCGCAGTGATGAAGCGCCTGCACCAGCGCCTGGCGCATCATGCCGCAGGAGCCGATCACGCAGTCGAGGCGGGTGTGGTTGACCATCTCGAGGATGGCATGCACGCCGCGGCCTTCCTCGCCGACCAGCCAGGCGCGCGCGCCGTCGAACTCGACTTCGCTCGAGGCGTTGCTGCGGTTGCCGAGCTTGTCCTTGAGACGCTGGAGATGGAGACCGTTTTTTCGCTCGTCGAACCAGCGCGGCAAAAGAAAGCACGAGAGGCCGCGGGGGGCCTGGGCGAGGACGAGGAAGGCGTCGCACATCGGGGCGGACATGAACCATTTGTGCCCGGTGATCGCGTAGGCGCCGTCGTCGCCCTTGACCGCTTTCGTCGTGTTGGCCCGGACGTCGGAGCCGCCCTGCTTCTCGGTCATGCCCATGCCGATCAGCGCGCCGAGCTTCTGGCCGACCGGGAGGGAGCGCGGATCGTAGGTGAGCGAGACGATGTGCGGCGCCCATTGCTCGAGCAGGTCGGGCTGCCGCTGCAGGGCAGGAAACGCCGAGTAGGTCATCGAGATCGGGCAGCCGTGGCCGAACTCGCACTGGGACATCAGCAGCATCTTCGCGGCGCGCGCGACGTGGGCGCCGTCGCGCGGTTCGCGCCAGGGTCCGGAATGGATGCCGCTCGCGACCGAAAGGCGCATCAGCTCGTGCCAGGCGGGATGGAAGTCGACCTCGTCGATGCGATGGCCGAAGCGATCGTGCGTCTTCAGGCGCGGCGGGTTTTCGTTGGCCTGGAACCCCCACGCGATCGCCTCCCGGCTCGCGCTGCGGCGGCCGAGCGCAGCGACGTCCTCCTCCGCCCACGCAGCGCCCTCTCGCCGGAGGGCGTCGAGGAGCGCGCGGTCCTGTGCGAGCGGATCGTAGTCGTGCAGCGGAGGCGGCTGGTTCGAGACCTCGTGCGTCGGCATGGGCGCAGTCTACCTCTGCCGACGAACGAGCGGACGCGGCCGCTACGGCTCCGCCGGCCGGGAGGCCCCCAGGTACTCGAGCAGCCTCAGCTGCCGCTCGCGCAGTCCCCGGACTGCCAGCCGGAGGTGCGCCTGCCCGAGCAGGTCGGCGAGGGCGGAGAGGGCGCGATCCTCGATGGCGCAAGCGGTGAAATCGAGGATGACACGCTCGCAATCCTCCTGCGCGACGCGCTCGAACAGCTCGCGCGCCCCGTCCAGATGCACCTCGCCCGAGATCCGCAGCACGCAACGCCCCGTCTCCTCGATGCGATCGATGGTGTGCATGCAGCAAACCTTTGAATTCCCGAGTGAACCGTCAAATCCGCTCGGAACGCGCCCTCTCGGGGGACGAACGGCGCCCGGTCGCCTGTTACAACACGCAGATTGAGCCGCCGCCTGCGCATCGCCCTGCTCGCCGTGAGCGCCGTCTTCGCTGCCGCGTTGATCGCGCTGGGCCTGATCGCGCTCGGATGTCCGCCGGTCGAGTCGCTCAAGGAGTACCGGCCGCCACAGGCGAGCCGCGTCCTCGACAAGGACGGCAAGCTCCTCGCGCGCCTGGCGCCCGAAGAGCGGATCGTGGTCCCGCTCACCGCGATGTCGCCGATGCTGGTCCGCTCGTTTCTCGCGGTCGAAGACCAGCGTTTCTACTCGCACCACGGCATCGACTGGCGCCGCGTCGCCGGCGCGTTCCTGCGCGACTTGAGGACGCTTTCGCCGAAAGAAGGCTCCTCGACGATCACCATGCAGCTCGCGCGCAACGTCTTTCCCGACAGCCTGACGCGCGCCCGCACGCTGCGGCGGAAGATCGCCGAGATGTTCGTCGCCCGGCGCATCGAGCAGCACTTCACCAAGGAGCAGATCCTCGAGATGTATCTGAACCAGATCTACCTCGGGAACGGGTACTACGGCGTCGAGGCCGCCGCCCGCGGCTATTTCGGAAAGACCGCCCTCGATCTGAACCCCGCGCAGGCCGCGCTGCTCGCCGCGCTGCCGAAAGCGCCCTCCAACTACGACCCTCGCCGTTTTCCCGACCTCGCCTTGAAGCGCCGCAATCTCGTCCTCGGGCAGATGGCGAAATCGAAGGTCATCAGCGCCAAAGAGGAGGCCGCCGCCCGCAAGACGAAGCTTCGGCTCAAGCCGGCGGAGGAAGAGGGCGGCGCTCCGTGGTTCGTGGCCGAAGTGCGTCGCGAGCTGCACGAGCGCTTCGGCCCCGACGCGGAGACGCAGGGCCTCACCGTCAAAACCACGCTCGACGCGCAGCTCCAGCACATCGCCGAGCGCGAGCTGGTCAAGCAGATCCAGGCGACCGAAAAAGGAAAGCTCGGGCGCTTTTCCGGCAAGCCCTGCGAGGGCGAACCCGACGAATGCCTGGAGGGGCTGTTCGTCGCCCTCGATCCCCAGACCGGCGATGTCCGCGCGCTCGTCGGCGGACGCGATTACGAGCTGAGCGAGTTCGACCGCGCCGACCAGGCGCGCCGCCAGCCGGGATCGACGTTCAAGGCCTTCGTCTGGACCGCGGCGCTCCAGTCGGGCCTGCCGATCTCGGCGCTGATCGACACCTCGAAGTCCGCGCCCGGCGAGTACGCGCCCGCCGACGGTCAGGCGCCGTCGGACAGACCGCTCACGCTGCGCGAGGCGCTCCGCGTGTCATCCAACCGCGCCGCGGTCGCCCTCGGGGAGCACGTCGGCGTGCAAAAGGTCATCGACGCCGCGCGCTCGTGCGGGATCTACGACGACATCCCCGCATATCCCTCGACCTTCCTCGGTGCGGCCGCGGTGGCGCCGATCGCGCTCGTCGCCGCCTTCGCGCCGTTCGCCAACGGCGGAACGCGCATCATGCCGCGCTTCATCGACGAGGTCCGCACCACGACCGGCGACGTGCTCTGGACCGAGCCGGTCGCCACCGCGCAGGCGCTCGACCCCGGCGTGGCGTTCCTGATGTCGTCGCTGTTGCAGGACGTCGTCGAGCGCGGCACGGGGACCCCGGCGCGAGCAGGGATCCCGTCAAATCTGCCGGTCCTCGGCAAGACCGGCACCACCAACGGCGCCCAGGACGTCTGGTTCGTCGGCGCGACGCCGAACCTCGTCGCCGGCGCATGGCTCGGCTTCGACAAGCCGCAATCGCTCGGCCCCGCGGCGACCGGCGGACGGATCGCCGCGCCGGTGTGGGCGCGCACCATCGCCGCCTGGCAGCGCGGCAAACCGATCCCGGCCGGTTTCCCGCCGGCGCCGAAAGGCGTCGAGCAGCGCCAGGTCGACACCCGCAGCGGCGGGCTCGCCACCGCCGGATGTCCGCCCAATCAAGTCGTGACCGAGTGGTACCTGCAGGGCACCGAGCCGGCCGAATGCGCCGAGCACGCCGGCGGCCTGTCCGGCTTCCTCCAGCGCACGTTCAGCAACTGGTTCCACTGACCGTTTTGAAGCAGGATGCGCGCATGGGGCTCGCCCGCACCATCTCGTTCGGCCTGTCGAAGAACCACGCCGGCGTGAACCTCGAAGCCTGGCCGGCGCTGCTCTCGAGCGGCGTCAGCGCCGCGCTGGGAAGTCCGGTCGTGACCGCGCTGGCCGACGACTACGACGCGCTGATCAACCAGGTGCTCGCGGGCGCCGTCGACGTCGCGTGGCTTCCGCCGCTTCTGCACGCGCGCGCGGCGGAACAGGGCGCGCGGCTGGTCGCGCTGCCCCAGCGCGGCGGCTGGCTCACGTTCCGCAGCGCGCTGCTGGTGCGCAAGGACGATCCGATCGACGGGCCCGCGAACCTGCGCGGCGCGCGCGTGGCCTGGCGCGATCGCGCCTCTGCCTCCGGATACCTTTTTCCGCGCATCGAGCTCGCCGCCCTCGGCGCGACGCCCGACAAGGCGTTCTCGAGCGAGAAATTCTACGGCTCGGTCGTGGACGCGGCGCAGGCCGTGGCTTCCGGCGCGGCCGACCTCTGCACCTGCTGGGTGAGCGATCCGGCGGCGCGAGACCGCGATCGCGCCATGGTCGAGATCGAAAAAGCCCTCGGTCCCGAGCTGGCAGGAAAGCTCCGCGTGCTGCACGTCACCGATCCGATCCCCCCGGACGGCCTCGTCGTCGCCGCGCAAGTGCAGGAGGCCGAGCGAAGCGCGATCGCAACCGCGCTCCTCGCGCTGCACACCACGCCTCAGGGGCAGAAGGCGCTGCAGACGGTCTTCCAGGCCGAGCGTCTCGCTCCGGTCAACGACGCGCTCCTGCGTTCGCTCAAGACCTGGGCCGAAGCCGCTGCCGCCCGCGGCGCATGAAAAAACATCGCCCGGACTCCGCCTTCGCCGGAGGGCCTTCGGCCCCTTCGGTGGCCGGGGCTAAGGCGCGTTCTGCGGTGGCTTTGGATCGGGCGCGGTGACGTCCGGCGCCTGCATCGGTCCTTCCGGCCGGTAGTCGCGCTGGTAGATGCGCAAGAGCGAGAGCAGCACCGCGACCGCGATCGGCCCGAGAACGATGCCGAGGATTCCGAACGCCTCGATCCCGCCGAAGATCGCGATGAACACCAGCAGGTCGTTCATCTTGATCCGCGTGCCGACGAGCTTGGGCCGCAACACGTAGTCGGCCACGAACACGACGACCACACCGCCCCACGCGAGCACGCCGAGGCCCTTGCCGACGTGACCTGTCGCCATCATCGCCACGCCGACCGGCACCCACACCAGCGCCGTCCCGACTGCCGGCATGATCGACGCGACGCCGGTCAGCGATGCCCAGACGATCGGGCTGTCGACGCCGAAGATCCAGTACCCGATGCCCGCCGACACCCCCTGGTACACCGAGAGCAGCCCGGTGGACAACAAAATTGCCCGCATCACGTCGCGCACGTCGTCGACGATCTCGGTCACCTGCCCGTTGGGCAGCGGGACGATCTCGACCAGCCAGAAGGTCCCTTCGCGCCCTTCGCGCAGCAGGTAGTAGCTGGTGATCGCGGTGAAGATGAAAATGAAGACGGCGCTGAAGAGGCCGGTGACGATGCTGGTCACGCCGCCGCCGATGAACGATGCGACGTTGCCGGCAGTCTCGGAAATCCGCTGGCGCAGGTCGTCCTCGCTGAGGCCGAACCGCTGCAGGAGGCGGCTGACGTCGTTGCCGAGCAGGCCGACCGCGCCGCGGTGCTGGTACCGCGCCGACATGTCGCGCGCGACGGCGACTACGCGCTGGCCGACGACGAAGACGAGAAACGCGATCACCGCCAGCGCCAGCACCATCACCGCCGCCGTCAGCAGCGCGGCGGGCAGCCCCGGATGCTTGCCGCGAAACCGCTTGAGCAGCTTCTCGTGCAGCGGGAAGACGCCGACCGCCATCACCAGGCCGAGCAGCACCGGCACCCAGATCGGCTCCAGGGTGCGCCAGAACGCGTAAACCGCGAAGGCGAACAGCACCAGGAAGGTGGAGCGCTGCAGGCGGGAACGTTCGACGATCGGCATGTGAGTCAAAAGCGTAGCAGGTTCGCTGACTTCGTTCAGCGCCCTGCCGGGCATCCCGCGTGAAATCCGGCAGCTCCGCGTGCGTAAAGCGTCATTTGCGCGACTCTTCCGACCGGAGTACGAAAGGCCGCCATGCTCATCGCCCTGCTGCTCGCGGCGCTGCCGCAGATCCCGTTCGAAAAGACCGTCCTGCCCAATGGCCTCACGGTGATCTATTCCGAGGACCACCGCGCGCCCGTCGTCGCGGTCGACGTCTGGTACCACGTCGGCGCCGTCGACGAGCGCAAGGGCCGCAGCGGCTTCGCCCATCTCTTCGAGCACCTGATGTTCCAGGGATCGAAGCATCTCCACGGCGACGAGCGCACCGTGTTCGCGACGCTCGAGCGCAACGGCGCGACCAACCTGAACGGGACCACCAACTGGGACCGGACGAATTACTTCGAGACCATGCCCGCCGACCGGCTCGAGCTCGCCCTCTGGCTGGAGAGCGACCGGATGGGCTTCCTCCTCGACACGGTCGATCAAAAGAAGCTCGACACGCAGCGCGACGTGGTGCGCAACGAGAAGCGCCAGAGCATCGAAAACGTCCCGTACGGCCGGGCCGAGGAGCGGCTGGTCCAGCTCCTCTATCCGGAGCCGAATCCGTACTTCGGGTACGTGATCGGCTCGCACGAGGATCTGCAGGCGGCCTCGCTCGAGGACGTGAAGGACTTCTTCCGCACCTACTACGCGCCGAACAACGCATCGATCGCGATCGTCGGCGACTTCGAGACGGCGAGGGTGAGGCCGATGGTCGAGAAGTACTTCGGCCCGATCGTGCACGGGCCGGGCGAGCCGCCGGTGTTCGCGAAGACCGAGCCGCACACGAAGGAAGTGCGCGAGACGCTGCACGACCAGGTCCAGCTCGCGAAGGTGCTGATCGGATTCGTCGGCCCGAAGCCTCTCGAGAATCCAGCGATGACGCCGCTCTTGCGGGTGCTGGTCGGCGGCAAGTCGAGCCGCCTCTACCACGACCTCGTCTACGAGAAGAAGATCGCGCAGGACGTCGATGCTTCGTGGGACCAGGGGATGCAGCTCGGCGGCGTCATCGAGGTGACCGCGACCGTGCAGGCCGGCCACACGCCGGAAGAAGTCGAGGCCGCGATCGGCGACGAGCTCCGCCGGCTGCGCGAGACGCAAGTCGCTCCCGACGAGCTGGCCCGGGCGCGCCGCAACCTCGAGGCCAGCCTCTTCGCGCAGCTCGAGAACGTCGGCGGATTCGGCGGCAAGGCCGACCAGCTCAACTACTACGAGATGTGGGCGCACGACCCGGCCGCGTTCACCAAGGACCTCGAAGCCACGCTGGCGGTGACTCCCGAGCAGATCCAGAAAACCGCGCAGACGTATCTGCGCGACGAGCAGCGGGTCGTGATCCACGTGCTGCCGCAGGAAAAGTTGGGTGCGCGATGAAAACCGCGCTTGCGGCTCGCGGCTTGCGGAACGGCTTCGCGGGTCTGATCCTCGTCGCTTGCGCGTCGACCCCGCAGCCGGCCCCTGTTCAGCGTCCGAATCCCGAGCATGAGCAGCGCGCGCCGCGCGTGCCGCAGGGGCCGCTCGTGACGCCCGACGCCGAATTTCGCCAGAGCCCGCCGCCGCCGTCGGCGCTGGTCGAATTTCACGCGCCGATTCCGAAACAGCTCGCGCTGCAGAACGGCCTGCCGGTGTTCCTCATCGAGCGCCACGAGGTCCCGCTGGTCAGCGTCACGCTCGCCATCCGCTCGGGCGCCGACACCGAGCCGCCGGGAAAATCCGGCCTCTCCTCGTTCGTGCTCGATCTGCTCGACGAAGGCACTCCCACCCGCGACGCTGCCGCCATCGCCCGTGGGTTCGAAGATCTCGCCGCGCGCTACGCGACCTTCGCCGACGCCGACTCGGGCGGGCTTCACGTCACCGCGCTCGCCGAGACGCTAGAACCGGTGCTCGCTCTCTTCTCCGACGTCGCGCTGCACCCGGTCTTCCGCGAGGGCGACGTCGAGCGGGTGCGCGTCGAGCGGCTGGGCATGATCGCGCAGGCGCTCGACGATCCGCAGTCGGTCGGACAGCACGTCCTCTCGCGCGTCGTCTTCGGCGAGAAACACCCGTGGGGCTTTCCCGCCGAAGGCACCGTCCAGTCGATCAAATCGCTGACGCGCAAGGAGGTCGCCGCGTGGCACCAGGCGTGGTTCCGGCCCGACAACGCGGCGCTCTTCGTCGTCGGCGACACCACCGAGGCCACGCTGCTTCCGATCCTGGAGAAAGCCTTCGCCGTGTGGAAGGCGGGCAAGCCGCCGAAGGCGGTGGAGCACAAGGTCCCGAAAGGTACGCGCACCGTCTACATCGTCGACAAGCCTGGCGCGCCGCAGTCGCAGATCTGGATCGGCGAGGTCGGCGTCGCCTCCGGCGCTCCCGACGTCTTCCCGGCGCGGGTCATGAACCACATCCTCGGCGGCAGCATCAACTCGCGGCTCAATTCGAACCTGCGCACCGAGCACGCCTACTCGTACGGCGTCTTCAGCTACTTCGACACCCACCGCGAGGCCGGCCCGTTCGTCGCCGCCGGCGGCGTGGTCAGCGACAAGACCGCCGAGGCGCTGGGCGAGTTCCTGAAAGAGCTGCAGCGGATGAAGACCGGCGAGATCTCCGACCCCGAGCTCGCCGACGCGAAGGAGGCGCTGATCCGCGCCATCCCGGCCCTCTTCGCGAGCGACGACCAGATCGGCGGCGCATACGCGCGCGCCTGGTCGCACGGGCTGCCGGTCGACTACTACGCGAAGTACCAGCAGCGGGTCGAGGCGGTGACGAAGGACGACGTGGCGAAAGCCGCGCGGGAGCGGCTCCATCCCGACGAGATGGCGATCGTCATCGTCGGACCGGCCGACGAGATCAAGCCGAAGATCGCGTCGCTCAAGCTCGGCCGCACCGAGGTGCGTGACGCGAACGGCGACGCGCGCAAGGCGGCCGCGGCGGCCAAGGGAGCAGGAAAATAGAATCTCCCGCCCTTCAGCTCTGGAACGTCCGCAAGAGCTACGGGCTCTTCCGCAAGCGCGAGGCGTTGCACGGCGTCTCGATCCGCGTCGATCGCGGCGAGTGCTACGGGCTCGCCGGCCCCAACGGCGCGGGCAAGACGACGCTGATCCGCCTGCTGCTCGGCCTCTCCACGCCCGACGCGGGCGAAGTGCGGCTCTTCGGCGTGCGGCCCGAGAACCCCGAGGTGCGCCGTCGGGTCGGATTCGTGCCGGAGGCCGCCGAGCTGCCGCCGTCGGCCTCTCCGCGCCAGTTGGTGCGCCGGTTCGCCCGCCTGCGCGGACTTCGCGACGGGGAGTCGTCCGGCCTCGCGCAGCTCGATCGCCTCGGGATGGCCGAGCTCCTCGACCGTCCCGCGCACAAGCTGTCCAAAGGTGAGAAACAGCGCACCCTGCTCGCGCTGGCGCTGCTCGGAACGCCGGAATTGCTCGTGCTCGACGAGCCGACCGACGGGCTCGACCCGCTCGGCCGCGCGCTGGTCCGCCGCGTGCTGCGCGAAGAGCGCGTCAACGGCCGGACGGTCTTTCTCAACTCGCACCTGCTCTCCGAGACCGAGCGCATCTGCACCCGGGTCGGCATCCTCCACCGGGGGCAGCTCGTCCGCGAGCACGCGGTGCAGCCGTTGTCGGAAGCTTCGGGACAGAGCGCGGTCGTCCTCTCGGATCCGCCGCCGCCGGGATTCCGGAGCGGTCCGTCGATGCAGGGGTTCGCCACCGAATCCGAGGGCACCACGATCCTCGTCGAGCATGACGACGTCGCGCAGCTCAACGCGGCGCTCGACGAGCTTCGCGCGTCGGGCGCGCAGATCGTCGAGGTCCGCCGCGTGCGGCAGGATCTCGAAGCGACGTTCGAAGCGGCGGTCGCGAGCGGCACGCAGGAGTCGCCGGCCGATCCGGGTCCCGTGCCCGCGGAAGCGGCCGTCGAACCGCGCGGTTTCCTCCGCTCGGTGGCGGCGATCGTTCGCGTGGCCCAGGAGATCGGCGCCGATCTCGCCGCGCGCAAGGTCGGCTGGATCGCGCTCGCCGTCGCGCTGATCGTCTTCGGCCTGTTCTTCTGGGTCCTGCGCCACGACGTCCTCGCCGGCGCCGCGGCCGCGGTGCGCAGCTTCGGCGGTCCCTCCGGCAGCACCGACGCGGCCACGCTCGCCCACTGGGTCGGCCGCTATACCGGCGGCTTCGTCTACTGGGCGCTCCTCCCCGGCAGCGTGATCTTCGCCGCGATGTTCGCGCCGCCGCTGCTCGATCCGCGCCGCACGATCCTCCTCTACGCCCAGCCGGTCAGCCGCGGCGACGTCGCCTGCGCGCTCTACGCGACGGTCTGCGTCATCGTCCTCTGCGAATACGTCTTCCTCGTGGCGCTGTTGTACGGCGGCATCCGCTGGCTCGGCGTCGCCCTGACCCCGCGCTTCCTGCTCATGGTCCTGCCGCTGCTCTTCGCCTTCGCCGCGCTCTACGCGATCGCGCTGGCGATGACCTACGCGATCCGCAGCGGCGTCGCCGCGGGAGGCGCCGCCTTCGGGATCTTTCTGGTCGCGATGATCGTCGGTTTCCAGGCCGTACCGGGATTCAACTGGCAGGCGATCGTCGCGGCGTTTCTTCCGCGCGTCGTCGGTCTCGCCGAGCAGGCCGGCCGATTCGCGTCCGGCGACACGCCGCGGGCGTCACCGTTCGTCCTCACCGCGACCATCGCCGCCGCGCTCTTCATGGTCGCGCTCTTTGCCGCGCGCCGGAGCGAACAATGAAGCGGGACCGGCGGCTCTTGATCGCGGCGCTGATCCTGCTCGCGATTCCGCTCGCGTGGCTCTGGTTCTCCTCGCGCGACGCCGAAAAACGTCGTGAAATCACGCTCAAAGGAGTGCCGGACTTCCCCGCGCCGCACCAGCAGCCGCGGCGGCGGCCGTTCCCGGTCAGCGCCCCTGCGCCGGCTCCCGTGCGACCGGCCCCCAAGAAACCGCCGGCCGCGAACCACGACCCGATGGCCTCGTTCGTCCTCCAGCCCGGCGCCGGCGCCGGCCTGATCCAGGTGAACGCCCTCTTCAACACACCCCTGTTCGATCGCCTGCGTCAATGCCTGCCCGAGCAGTTCAAAGGGCTCGACAACCTCGGCCGCGCCCTCGGCGGCGTCGATCTGACGCGCGACCTCGACCGCATCGGCGTCGCCCCCGAGGGCGTCGCGATGTCCGGGTTCTTCGAGGGAAAACCGGTCGCCGAGTCGATGATCGGCAAGGGCGCGTCGACCGACGAATATCGCGGCGCGACGATCTTCACCCAGGCCGGGCGCAAGAGCTGCGCCGCCCAGCTCGGCAACCTGGTCGTCTCTTCGCAGCAGGGCGACTGCCGCGCGCTGATCGATCGCGCCCTCGCTCCGACCCCGGCCGACGCTTCCGACCAGCTCTACGGCGATGTCTTCCTCCGCAGCGATCTGGCCGGCTTCCGCAACGACCAGATGCCCGCCGAGGTCCGCGCGCTGGTCAACAACCTCGACGGCGTCACCGTGCGCGCCAACGTCTGGGATTCGGTCGCGCTCACCATCGAGGGACAGCCGCGCATCGGCCGCAACCCGGACGACATCGCGCGCATGGCGCAGGCGGCAGTGTCGGTGCTGAAGAGCCAGCTCGGCGAGGACGACGTCGAGCTGCAGACGCTCGCCGACATGTCGAAAGTCTCGACCGCCTCCGGCAAGCTCGAGGTCAACCTCGCGCTGCCGGCGCAGGACCTGTTCGACCGCTTCAAGTTCCCCTGCGAAGGCCGCGATGGCGGTTAACGATCGCGCGGCTTGCGGGACAGGTCCTGCATGGTGCGGTCGGCCAGCTCGAGAAACGCAAACAGCAGCGATTGCAGTTTCGTCGGATCGCC
>JAIVGS010000342.1 GCA_020201435.1 Myxococcales bacterium | reverse complement strand
GAGCTGCAGCGGGTCCAGCCGCAGAAGCCGATCGTGCTGGTGCCGCTGACGTTCTTCTGGCGCAAGCGGCCGAAGAAACTCGGCGGATCGTGGCGCGACTTCTTCCTCGGCGATCCGGAAGAGCCCGGCGCGATCCGCACCCTGCTCGGCTATCTGGGCGCGCGGCGGAGCGCGTACGTGAAGGTCGGGGAGACGGTGATTTTGAGCGACGTCGACGCGATGCAGCGCGAAGCCGAACCGGTGCGGGTGGCGCGGCGCGTGCGCGGCTGGGTCCACCAGCATCTCGCGCGCGAGACGCGGGTCGTCACCGGGCCGCCGCTGAAGCCGCCGGCGCGGGTGATCGACGAGACGCTGCGCGACCTGTCGCTGAGGCGCGCCCTCGCCGAGCTCGCGGCGGAGAAGAAGCGCGATCCAGAGGCGGTCGAGCGCGAGGCTCGCAAGGACCTGCGCGAAATCGCCGCTCGTTACAACGGGTTCGTCGTCGATCTACTGAAAATGTTACTTAACTTCGTCTTCAACCGCATCTACGACGGCGTCGACGTCGACGAGGCCGGAATGCGGCGCCTGGTCGAAGCCAGCACCAAGGCGCCCTTGATCCTCTGCCCGTCGCACAAGTCGCACATCGACTACATGATCCTCTCGATGATCTGCGACGACTACGGGCTGCAGCCGCCCCACATCGCGGCCGGAGACAACCTCAATTTCTGGCCTGTCGGCAGGCTGCTCCGCGCGGGCGGCGCGTTCTTCATCCGCCGCAGCTTCAAGGGTGACCGGATCTACTCGGCGACGATGGGGGCGTACGTGAAGCGGCTGTTGCAGGACGGCTTCACCCAGGAGTTCTTCGTCGAAGGCGGCCGATCGCGCACCGGCAAGCTGTTGCCGCCCAAGTTCGGCATGCTCACGCTCGAGGTCGACGCCTGGCTGACCGGCGTGAAGCCCGACGCGTACTTCGCGCCGATCTCGATCTCGTACGAAAAGATCGTCGAAGCCCGCAGCTACCAGCACGAGCTGCTCGGGGGCGAGAAGCAGAAGGAAGACGCTCGGGCGCTCCTCGGCGCGACCAGCGTCTTGCGCAGCCGGTACGGGCGGATCACCATCCGCGTCGACGAGCCGATCTCGCTGGCGGGCCTGTTTCGCGAGCGCGGGCTCGATCCGAAGACCATCACCCCCGACGAGAAGAAGCGCCTCGTGCAGCACCTCGGGCTCCGGATCTCGGCGGGGATCAACGCGGCAGCGCCACTCGCGCCGATCGGGCTCGTCTCGGCCGTGCTCTTGAGCCACGACCGCCGCGCCCTCAGCGAGAGCGAGATCCTCGACCGCGCCGACTTCCTCCACGACGCCGCGCTCGACTGCGGCGCGCACGCCGACAAGGAGTCGCCGCGCGAGCTCGTCAAGCGCGCGCTCGATTCGCTCTGCGCCGACGCGACGGTGCGCCGGCACGAGGCGGGCGGCGAGCGGTTCTACTCGGTCCCGGAAGAGCGCCGGATGGTGCTCGACTACCACAAGAACTCGATCCTCCATTTCCTGCTCGCTCCCGCGATCCTCGCCGGCGCGCTGCGGTCGTTCCGCGGGCAGCTCGCGCCGCTGCCCGAGCTGATGCGGCGGGCCAAGGACGCGTCGCGATCGACGAAATACGAGTTCATCTATCCGCCGGGAAAGAGCTTCGAGTCGACGGTCGACGAGACGTTCGCCCTGCTCTTCCGTTGGGGCCTGGTGGAAAAGCTCCCCGGCGACGCGGTGCAGCCGGTCGCGCGCGGCGTGCGGATGCTCGCGCTCCTCGCCGAGCTGCTCAGGCCGTTCGGCGAGGCGGTCTGGGTCACGGCCGACGCGCTGCAGCTGCTGCTCGCGGGTCCGATGCCGACGAGGGAGTTCACGCGCGTCGCCCTCGACCGCGGGCGCGCGGCATATCTCGCCGGCCGCGTCCAGCGGATCGAGGCGCTGAGCAAGCCGACGCTGGAGAACGCGCTGCAGATGTTCCGCGACCGTGGGGTCGTGATCGGCGCGAAGATGCAGCTCACGCCGGAATTCGCGTCGAAGGAAAAGGTCGACGCGCTGGCCGACGAAGCCGACCGGTTCCTGAGATGACGATGGCCGCGACCACCACGCTCTTCGAGGGCACCGCGACGCGGCCTTTTCCGTGTCCTGGGTTCGCAAGGGAAGTTTCGGCTGCCGCTGCCTCGGGAAGTCGTTCGAGCTCGTCGTCGGATCGGTCCTCGTCGGGTTTCCCGGCGACGAGTACGTGTGTACGCATCACCACGTGCAGGGCGACGAGTGCCTCTCGTTCGTCTTCGACGGCGGCGAAGCGGTCGGCGACCCCGCGGGAATGTCGCCCCGCCGCTTCCGCGCGCTGGCGGACCTTCACACAGGAGGTCGCATGTACGACCACGTCGGATTGAAGGTGGGAGATCTGGACAAGAGCGGGCGATTCTACGAGGCCGCGTTGGGCGCGCTCGGCCACGTCCGCGATTCCTCGGGCGCGGGATTCGGGCCTGAGGGCGCGCCGGCCCTCGGCTGTCTAGCGGCAAGACCGCGCCGGTGCACGTCGCCTTTCGGGCGAACGGGCGGGCGGCGGTGGACAAGTTCCACGCCGCGGGCCTGAAAGCCGGCAACAACGTCGAGGCGGTGTTCGTCGGCTGATCGGCCGCCTGCTACTCGACAGGGCGCCCCGAAGTTCTTGAAAGGCTTCGGGGCGCGATCTAGCGTGACCGCATGGAAACGACTTCCCGCGTACGTGAGATTTTGAGTTGGTACCCGTCGGACAACCCCGGCACGCTCGCGAACATCTATCGCCTGCTGATGAACGGCCGGCTGGCCGGGACCGGCAAGCTGGTGATTTTGCCCGTCGATCAAGGCTTCGAGCACGGCCCGGCGCGCTCGTTTGCGCCGAATCCGCCGGGGTACGATCCGGAGTACCACGTGCAGCTCGCGATCGACGCCGGCTGCAACGCGTACGCGGCGCCGCTCGGGTTCATCGAGGCCGTCGCAGGGAAGTACGCCGGACAGATCCCGCTGATTTTGAAGCTCAACAACAGCGACACTTTGTCGAAGGGCCATCCGCCAGAGAGCGCGGTGACCGGCAGCGTCAAGGACGCCGTCCGGCTCGGCTGCGTCGCGATCGGATACACGATCTATCCCGGCTCGGCAGCACGCAATCACATGTACGAGGATCTGCGGGCATTGATCGAAGAGGCAAAAGCGCACGGCCTTGCGGCGGTGACGTGGTCGTATCCACGCGGCGAAGGCATCACCGACAAGAAAGGCGAGACCGCGGTGGACGTCGCGGCGTACGCGGCGCAGATCGCGTGCCAGCTCGGATCGCACGTGGTGAAGGTGAAGCCGCCGGGCGAGTTCATCTACCAGCCCGAGGCGCAGAAGGTGTTCGAGAAGTACTCGATCCCGTGGAAGACGCTCGCCGACCGGACGCGGCACGTGGTGCAGAGCTGCTTCAACGGGAAGCGGATCGTCATCTTCTCCGGTGGCGAGGCCAAAGGCACTGACGAGATTCTCACCGAAATCCGTGGACTTCGCGACGGTGGAGCCTTCGGCTCCATCATGGGCCGCAACGCGTTCCAGCGGCCGCGCGAGGAAGCGATCCAGCTCCTCCGGCAGGTGATGGACATCTACACCGGGAAGTAAGCGTTGCAGCGATGACCGCTGTTACCTTCCCGAAACAATCACTTCAAGTTCATCGCCTCGAGGTAAGCGCTCAATTCGCGTCCCATCGTCCTTGAAACTTCGAGTTCTGCAGCAAATCCATGGACGACATGGAGAAGAATGTGCAACCCCGGTCAATCGAAGCTCCAAGCTGCCCTCCTGATCGATTTTTCTGACTCGATAGTT
>JAIVGS010000240.1 GCA_020201435.1 Myxococcales bacterium | reverse complement strand
CTGTCCGCCGACCGGGCGTAGGCGAGGAGGACCGGCACCCCGTTGTGCATGCCGAGCACGCCGACGGTGTCGCGGGTCATGTCGAGATCGAGGATCGTCTCGCCGACCGGGTTGGCCGCTGCGCTGGTGTAGCTCTTGAAACCGCCCGGTCCGAACTGCCCACACGAGATCGTCATGCTGCCCGGGTTCGTGATGCATGCCTCGCGCCCGTCGTTGGCCGCCCAGCAGGCCGCGACTTCCTTGGTCGGGACGATCTGGACGGTCTCGATGCCGCTGGCGACCGGCACCGCCGCCTGATTGGCATTGCTGGCCAGATGGGCGACCGGCGCGACGACCAGGTCCTGCAGTCCGGTGATGCCGACGATGACACCCGCCGGAATCCCGGCGACCGGCGATCCGGTTCCCGCGAGGTTCCCGTCGTCGGCGAGGGCGAATGCCTCGAGCGACCCGCTCTTCTCCGAGACGTAGGCGAAGCCGCCCGCGAGCGTGACCTGCGCTGCCGAGCCGTCGCCGACCAGCAACGCGGCGCTGCTCGCGGCCCGATCGCGTCCGAAGGGGAAGTAGAGGACCTGAGTCCGCGTGACGACATACGCGCCGCGATCGCCGACCGCGCCGGAGAGCGAATTCTCGCCGCCGGTCTGCAGCGTCACCGGCGAGGTCAGCCGTCCGTCGTCCTGGCGGAAGAGGACGGCGCCGCCGGCGACGTTGGTGACCAGCACGTGGCCGCCGTGCCGGCTGAGGGTCCCACCGGTGGCTCCCGAACCGACGACGGTATTTCCGATGGCGATCGACTGCGTGGTTGCGCCGGTCGAAATTTCCTTGCAGATCAACGTTCCCGGCTGGCCGACCGCGGCGGTTCCGAGCGAGCAGATCTGGGCACCGGGGCGCGGCTCAGCGCGAGCTCCGGCGCTCGCCGCCACCAGGGCGGCAACGATAGTGACGCGAATCATTGTGGTTCTCCTTGGGTTGGAACGAGCTGTCAGCGGATACGACCGACCGGGGAGACAGTTACGGTCACGGCTGCGTGAACGGCGGCTGCCGCCGCGTCCTCGCTCCGCCCGCGGTCTGCGAATGAGATCTCTACCGCGAGCCAGGCTTCTCCCGGAATAACGGGCACTTGAGGACCGGCTGCGGCGGGTACTTCTGTGGCAAGAGCGGGCAGAGGATGAACACGCTGCTCGCCGTCTTCACGTACCGCGGCGGCGCGGCGCAGCGGTGGCAGAGGCTCTCGGGAAACGGCAGCCTTTCGTCCGGCACGAATGCATCGTACGTTGAAATTTCCCCGCCCGCCGGACGTAGGCCGCGCCCATGACCCTTCTCCTCGCCGCCCTTCTCGCCGCCTCGACCGCGTCGGACCTCGGCGCGCGGCGCAAGCAGCTCGCCGACCTGCTCGACGAGCAGTGGGAATACAATTTGAAGAACAGCCCCGAGTTCGCCTCGATGCTGGGCGACAAGCGCTACAACGACAAGCTGAGCGACTTCTCCGAGAAGCACGTCTACGAGGACATCGCCCGCGACAAGGAGATGCTGGCGCGCTTCAAGGCCATCGACATCACCGGCTTTCCCGAGCAGGAGGCGCTCAACCAGCGGCTGATGGTGCGCAATCTCGAGCTGGAGGCGGAGTCGGTCCGCTTCAAGGACTGGGAGCAGCCGGTCTCGCAGTTCGGCGGCATCCACATCGACGCGCCGCAGCTCATCACCATCCTCTCGTTCGAGACGGTCAAGGACTACGAGGACTACATCAAGCGCCTCCAGGCGATGCCGGTCGCGTTCGATCAGGTGACGGGTTTGATGCGGCGTGGCATGGCCGACAAGCTGATGCCGCCGAAGATCCTCCTCGAGCAGGTCGCGAAGCAGGCCGGGACGCTGGCGGAGAAGACGCCCGAGGAGAATCCTTTCTTCGAACCGGCGAAGAAGATGTCGGCGAGCTTTTCCGACGCGGACAAGGCGCGCCTGCGCGCGGCGATGCTGGCCGCGATCCGCGACGGCATCACGCCGGCGTACAGGAAGTTCACCAAGTTCGTCGCCGAGGAGTACGCGCCGAAAGGCCGCGCCGAGCCGGGCCTCTCGGCCCTGCCCGACGGCGATGCGCGCTACGCCTTCGCGGTCAAGCGCTCGACCACGACGAACATGACGCCGGCGCAGATCCACGCCCTCGGCCTCGCCGAGGTCGCGCGCGACCGGGCGGCGATGCTGAAGATCGCGAACCAGCTCGGGTTCAAGGACCTCAAGTCGTTCGATGCGTCGATCAAGACCAACCCGGCGCTGCACCCGAAATCGCGGCAGGAGATGCTGGATTTATATACCAAGTATATCAAGAGCATGGAGCCGAAGCTGCCGTCGCTGTTCGGCCGGCTGCCGAAAGCCGGCATGGAAGTGATGCCGGTCGAGGCCTACCGCGAGAAGAACGCGTCGGGAGCGCAGTACGAGCCCGGCACGCCCGACGGCAAGCGGCCCGGCCACATCAAGGTCAACACCGGCGACTTCGAGCACCGCACCACCCTCGACGTCGAGACCACCGCGTACCACGAGGGCATCCCCGGCCATCACATGCAGCTCTCGATCGCCCAGGAGCTGCCCACGCTGCCGCCCTTCCGGCAGCACGCGTACTACACCGCGTACATCGAGGGCTGGGCGCTCTATTCCGAGCGGCTCGCCGAAGAGCTCGGCGCCTACCACGATCCCTACAGCATGTACGGCCACCTCCAGGACGACCTCCTGCGCGCGATCCGGCTCGTCGCCGACACCGGCTTTCACTCGATGAAGTGGACCCGGCAACAGGTGGTCGACTACTTCCACGAGAATTCGGGCATCGACGAGCCCAACGTGCAGAGCGAGACCGACCGTTACATGGCATGGCCGGCGCAGGCGCTCGGGTACAAGATCGGCCAGCTCAAGCTCCTCGAGCTGCGCGAGAAAGCGCGCAGGGAGCTGGGCTCCCGGTTCGACATCCGCGGCTTCCACGACGAGGTGCTCTCGGGCGGAGCCCTGCCGCTCGACGTCCTGGCCGAGCGGATCGACGGCTGGATCGCGCAGCGCAAGTCAGTCTCGAACTAGCGCATGTTTGGCCAGGACGCGGCGGTGCCAATCCCGTGACTCGCCGCGTCCCGAGAGATCGGCGGGCCGATACCAGGCGGTGAACAGCGGCCGATCGACGAGCACGCCCGACCGGCCGTCGAGCGCCATCCGCAGCCACAGGTCCCAGTCCTCGTAGCGCGCGAGCGTCTCGTCGAACGGCGGGCGCGGCAGGTCGGCCCGCCGGACGAGGCTGATCGCCGAGACGTAATTCTCCCGGCGCAGGGCCGCCGCGTCCCAGGGGATGGCGCGGACCGAATCGACCCTCGACCCTTTTCGACGGTAATGGCAGTAGGCGATGCTGGCCTCGGGATGGGCGTCGAGCGCGCCGGCGAGCGACTCCAGCATGTCCGGCTCCATCACGACGTCGGCGTCGAGAAAGATGACGTAGTCGCAGCTCGCGTACCGGAAGCCGATGTTGCGCGCGCGAGACTGCCCGCCGTTGCGGCTCAGCTTGAGGCGCAGCCACGAGTCGGGCAGGCCTGACAACTCTCCCTGCGTGCCGTCGGTCGAGGCGTCGTCGACGAGGATCACCTCGTCGGGCCGCCGGCTCTGGCAGCGCAGCGAGTCGAAGAACTCGCGCAGGATCCAGGCCTTGTTGTAGGTGAGCACGACTGCGCCGACGGTCGCCATCCCGCCGGCAATTATCTCACTCCCAGCGCACGCCGAGCACCACTTCCGCGCCGGCGTCGTCGCTGCGCAGGACCAGCGGCTCCTCCACCGAGCCGGTCGCGCCGCTCAACGGAAAGAGCATGCCGAGGTTGCCCTTGAGCTGCTGGAACAGCGACGGGTGCACAGGCCCGCCATGGATCCGCGCGATCACCTTGCCGCGCTTCTCGCCGTCGGCCTCGTAGCGGAAGTCGAACCCGCGCACCACCATCGAGAAGAAGCGGTCGAGGTTGCGGAAGAACGCGTCCGGCGTCCGGCCGAAGAGCGAGGTCGCCATCTTCAATACCGGCGCGACCACGCTGCCGGAGAGGTATTTCGCGGCGGCGAACCCGAGGTCGGTGGCCAGCTGCGGCGACTTCGCGTACAGCAGCCGCTCGATCTCCTCCAGGGCCGCCGCGTCCTGCCAGGCAAACGGGAACGGGAGCTTCTCCAGCATCCGGCGCGAGGCCGGGGAGAGCTTCGCCTTGACCTCGTCGAGCAGCTTGCGCTCGACGAGGAAATCGGCGGTGACCCGGTAGACCGTGCCGAGGCAGCCCCGGCTCTCCTCGCTTTCGTGCTGCCGGGCCGCCGCGGTCACGTCTTCTGCTGCCCGAGCGCCCGCTGCGCAGCGCGACGGCTGCTGCAGGAGAAGAGGCCGGGCGACGCCGACTCGTCCTTGAACTTCGAGCCGGCGAGCTTCTTGAGCGCGGCGACCGCCTTGTGGTTGTGGACGCTCGCCAGCGCTTCGGCGGCCTTGGACCGCTCGGCGCAGGTCTTCGCGTGCGTCATCGCCACCAGCCGGTCGACCGACGGCCGCTCCTCGACGACCACCGCCGCCGGGCGCGCCGCAGGGGCAGCGCGGGGCGCGTCGGAAACGACCCGCGCGTGCGCGACGCGCTTGTGGACTACGGGCGCGACGTCGCCGCGGAGGGCGATTTCCGCGATGGCGAGGCCTGCCACCGCGGCGCAGGCGCCGATCTTGATCCACGTCTTCGGCGGCACCGACCGGACGCGCGCGATCGGGGCCTGCAGCGCGGCGTCGCATCTCTTGATCAGGTCGCGAATCGTCATCGAAAACCCCCTTGCTGAACGGCAAGCCTGACCCGCGGGGGGCGGCGGTTTCAAGGCGCATGGGTGGGTCTTTTCCCGCTGTTTCCCGCTGTTTCCGGCGCTTACCCGCCTCCGGCGACCCGCTTCTACCCCTGCCCACTTCCGCGCGTTGATGGCGCTCACAAAGAGCAGGTACACGACCTGACAAGGAGGTACGAGCATGCGAAACACTTTCGGAATCGCGGTTTGCGCCCTGTTGTTGTCGAGTGCGGCGTTCGCGGAGAGGTCCCGGCCCGCCGCGCCGGCGCACGGCTTTCTGCAGGACCACAACCTGACCATCGGCGTCGACACCGAGGCCAGTATTCCGCTGGGCAACTACTCCGACGTGAACAGCGTCGGCGCCGGCGCGTTCGTCAATGCCGAGCTCGCGCTCCTCGACACCGTCAGCGCCACCATGCGCCTCGGCTTCGAGGCCCACGTGGACCGCGCGATCGGCACCGGCAGCTCGCACGTCAACGCGCTGCCGATCCTCGTCGGCGGCAAGGCGTGGCTGGGCAATGAGCGCCAGGGCATGTTCGGCCTGGTCGAGATGGGCCTGTTCGACCTGATGAGCAGCATCAGCACCGGCGCCGTCTCGGCGTCGTCGAACGACTTGAAGTTCGGCATGGGCGCCGGCATCGGTTACCAGCAGAACCGCTGGAACATGCGGGTTGCTCTCTACACGCAGGACGTCGGCAACTTCGGCAGCGCGATGCTGATCACCGGCGGCATCGGCTACTCGTTCGGCGCCCTCTAGCGATCCGGTTTTCCCCCGGGGCGGGCCGTGCCAATTCGGGCGGCCCGCCTTTTTTCGTGCGATCTGGGCAGGCCCTTCAGGACGATCGCTCCTGTCTCGACGGTTGTTCCGGAACAGGTTGCTCGCCGTGCGCGGGACGAAAAATCATCCTTCAGGACGGCGCAGACGAGTGACGACGGTCGCGATCGCGGCCGGGTCTTCGACCTGCGGATAGTGGCCGAGCTCGTCGAATTTCGTCACTTTTGCCCGCGGGCGCAGCTCGAGGACGCCGGCGAGGACCGCCGGAGTTGCCACCGGGTCGCGCATTCCCCACGCCAGCTCGAGCGCTCCTTTCCAATCGCGGAGCGCCCCGTGCCATCGCGGTGCGAACCGGACGCGCTCGTGCAGGTAGACCGTCAGCCGATCGAGGATGCGGTGGCCGCGGTTCCATTCGAGCAGCGACCATTGATCGTCGCACTCCTCGCGGGTCAGCGGATGCTGCGGCGAGAAGATTCGCGCGAACTGCGCGCGGAAGATGAAACGGTTGCTCACCAGGGCGACCAGCGGCCCCAGCCTGCCACGTAAAAGCTTCTGCGAAATCGTGAGGTTGGCGCGTTCGAGGATCATGCTGCCGTTGAGCAGCAGCACGCCGCGCAGCCGCAGCCCGAGGCGCCCTTCGAGGTCGCGGGCGAGAAGCTCGGTCGCGACCGAGGTCCCCATGTCGTGCGCGACCAGAAACAGCTCTTCTCCGACGAACCGGCGCGCGATCTCGACCGCGAGATCGGCCTGCGCGTGCAGCGAATAGACCTGATCGCGCGGCTTGTCGGACAGGCCGAATCCGAGGAAGTCGAAGCACACTGCGCGCCCGGGCAGAAGCTCGAGCACGCGCGACCAGTCGTACGAGCTCGATGGATAGCCGTGGAGGAAGATCAGCGGAGGGCCACCGCCGTCCTTCTCGCGAAGGAAGATGCGGTGGCCCCCGATCTCGACCAGCCTGCCGCCGTCGCGCCACGCCCGCGTGCGCGAGGTCAGCATGCGCTATTTCTGGCGGGTGAAGGTGAGGATCGCGATCGGCTTGCGGCTCGAGAATGGCGGCGCCGGGCTCGGCGCGATCGGCTGATGCGGCGTGGACGGTTTCTCGTCGGCCTTGTACGTGTCGCCATCGAAGGTGCCCGAATCCCACGCGTACGCCTCGACCGTCTTGCTGTCCACCCAGCGGCCGTCCTCCTTCAGGTCGAGGCCGGACACGCCGGTGAACCAGTCGGGGCTGGGCGCGATCATCGCCACCAGCGAGACGAGCGGGAACCGGTCGGAGACCTCGAACGTCGCGGTCTTCGGGCTGGTCACGTCGAGGAACACGCCGGTGTCGAAGATCTCGCCGGCGTTTCCGGCCGCCTGGGCAGCCTTGATCTCCTCGTCGAGCGGGCTCTTGCTGCCCTTGTGCGAGAGCAGCTCGAGGCCGCGGGTGGCGAGCGCGCCCTGGGTGAAGATCGCGTATTTCCCGTTGTGCGGCGCGCCGATCACGCCGGAGAAATGCGCGCCGGAGAGGCTCAGCGAGCCGCCCTTCGGGTAGTCGATGGGGTGGTTCCGGGCGGTCCAGACCCCCTGGAATTTCACCTCGTAGACCGCGGCGTCCTTCGACGACGGCCGCTGCGCGTTGGCCGCGCAGGCAACCGGGATCAACAGCAAGACGGCAAGCTTGTGCATTGTCCTCATCCCCCTCGTGGGTAGTCGAGGTCCAGTACGCCGCCTGGCCGACGGCGGTTACGCGAAACCCTTGCCGGTTGCGGGCCGGCGCGAGAGAGTGCGCGGCGTGGACGAGGTCAAGAGCGGGCCGCCCTTGCCCAAGGTCGAGTTTCGAAGCGTTCCGGAGATGGTCGCGGCGCGCGCTGCGATCGAGCCGGCGCGAGCCGCCGTCCGCTTCCGCACCCCCTCCGGCAAGTGGGCGGACTTGAAATGGGCGGACATCGACGCGCGCCGCCGGAAGATCGCGGCCGGCCTGCAGGGCCTCGGCGTCGAGCGGGGCGACGCGGTGGCGATGCTGTCGCCGAACTCGCCCGAGATGCTGATCGTCGAGCTCGCCGTCCAGACGCTCGGCGCCGCGACCGCGCCGATCTTTCCCGGCTATTCGGCGCAGGTGCTCCGGCACTGCCTGACCGATTCGGGAGCCCGCGTCGCATTCGCCGGCAGCGCGGTGCAGCAGCACCAGCTTGCGCAGGTAAAGGGGCTGGAGCAGATCGTGGTCCTCGACGACCAGCCGCTCGCTGGCGCGATATCGTTGAAATCGCTCGAGAATTCCAACGGATCGATCGACGTGCCGCGAGCCGGATCCGACGACGTCGCCTTCCTCCTCTATACCAGCGGCACGACCGGCAACCCGAAAGGCGTCGAGCTCACGCACGCGAACGCGTTGAGCCAGCAGGCCGCGATCGCCGCGATGTGGGACGTCACCGACAAGGACGTCTTCCTCAGCTACCTCCCCTGGCACCACTGTTTCGGCGCGCTCTTCGAGCGATTGATGGCGCTCTGGCACCGCGCGCTCCTCGTCCTCGACGACTCGCGCGGCCGCGATCTCGACCGGTTGTATACCAACTTTTTCGAGGTCCGCCCGACGATCTACTTCGGCGTGCCGCGCGTCTACAACGGGATGATCGCGCGCGCGCAGAAGGACGCCAAGGCGCGCGAGGCGTTGAAGGGCCTGCGCTTCGCGTTCAGCGCCGCGGCGCCGATCTCCGAGCCCGCCTTCCGTTTCTTCGAGGAGATGGGCGTGCCGGTCCTCGAGGGCTGGGGGCTGACCGAGACCTCGCCGTGCGCGACGATCACCCGGCGCAGCGATCCGAAGCGCGCTCCCGGCGTGGTCGGCCATCCGCTGCCGGGGACGTCGGTGAAGCTCGAGCCGATTCCGGAATTCGCCGGGCGCGGCGAGATCCTCGTCCGCGGGCCGCAGGTGATGCGCGGCTACCACCGCCGGCCGGAGGACACCGCGCGCGTGATCGGGAAAGACGGCTGGCTGCACAGCGGCGACCTCGGCGAATGGACCGGGCACGGGCTCAAGCTGTCCGGCCGGATCGACGGCGTGTTCAAGCTCGCCAACGGCGAGAAAGTCTCGGCCGGCGAGGTCGAGGCCCGGATCCTCGCCGCGACCCCGCTGCTCGAGCAGGCGGTCGTCTTCGGCTCGGCGCAGCCGTTCGTGACCGCGCTCTGCTGGGTGGCCGGTGCCGTGGCGCAGAAGTACCTCGAGGATCGCGGGATCGAGCCGCCGTCGACCGTGCCGGAGGTCGTCCAGGTCCCGGAGCTGCGGCGCGCGATCGTCGAGGCGCTGCAGGCCGGCAACCTGCTTTCGCCGGTCCATTACGAGCGGGTACGGCGCATCGCGCTGGTCGCGGAGGCCCCCTCGCTGGAGACCGGCGAGCTGACGCCGACGCAGAAGATGGTCCGCGCGGTCTCCAGCCGGCGCCACGAGCCGCTGATCGCCGCCATGCGCGAGGAAGCTGCGCACCCGTCGGTTCTCGACATCGTCCGGCGCGGCGATGCCTTCCAGAATGCGTGACCCATGATCCAGTTCCTGACGCTGATGGTGTTCCTCTTCGTCACCCTGGCGCAGACGCACTCGATCTCGCCGCGGATCGGCTACGGAATCGCGATTCCGCTGGCGGTGATCACGGTGATCCTCGCCTTCATCCGCTACCGGAAGCGGAAGGGCGCCGGCGAGTAGTCAGCCCTCTCCGGCGTCGGAGAAGCCGATCGGCTTGTCGGGGCCGTGCCAGAAGCGGATGGCGTGCGGATCGACCTGGTAGATCTTCTTCGCGGCCTCGGCCGGGACCACCGCGCAGTCGGGCGAGCCGGGGTCCTCGACGACCGCCGCGCCGCCGCTCTCGAGCAGCTTCTGCGTCTCGAGGCCGAGGGCGAGCCGGCCGATCTTTCCGCTGCGCCGGACGTAGTGGAACATCGAGGCGCCGGGATCGTCGATGCGGTTCGATTCGACGATCTGCCGCAACCGCCGCGCCCGCTCCGACTGCATCCGCGCCTCGGCGATCTTGGCGGCTTCCTTGCGGCGCTCTTCCGCGAGCTCGGCCTCGCGGGCAGCGAAGGCCTCGCGGCGCTGCTTTTCCTCCGCCGATTCGGTCGCCTCGCGCTCGCGGTGGTTCTTCGGCGGACGCTTTTCCCGTGCGGCTTCCTGCGCCTGCTTCTCGGTCACCAGCCCGGCCTTGAGCAGCTTGTCGCGGAGGTTCTGCACGCGCGGAGCATAACAGGGTCCGGCAGTTGACCGAGTGCGTGGGGAGTCGGAAACGTCCACCGTGCCGCGATGCGAATCGCGTTGCTCGCTCTTTTTCTTGCGGCCTGCGGCGGCGCCGGCGTCGACTCCGCGCAGGACGACGACATCCAGGGCGGCAAGAAGGACACCGGCCATCCCGCGGTCGGCCTGGTCTGGATGTCGGGCGGCGGCTTCTGCACCGGGACGCTGATCGCGCCGCAGGTCGTGCTCACTGCCGCGCACTGCGTCACCGACAATGTCGCATCTTTCTATACCGGCACGGGCAAGGCCTCGAGCGATCTGACGCAGCCCGTCGGCCTGACGCCGCACGCGGTGGACCGGCAGGCCGCGTATCCGGCGTACAAGGGCGGGACCTGCCCGAACGAGACGGGGGACGTCGGCCTCGTCCACCTGGCGCAGCCGTTGACCGGCGTGACCCCGCTCAAGCTCGCGTCGGCGCCTCCCGCTGCCGGCACGACCTGCACGGCGGTCGGATTCGGCGACCACGCCGGCACCTATGGTCAGAAGCGATCCGCGACGGAAAAAGTCGAGAGGTCCGATGGCGCGACGATCAGGGTCGACCGGGGCACCGGCATCGCCGACCACGGCGATTCGGGCGGGCCGCTGTTGTGCGGCTCGGTCATATCGGGCGCCACCTCGTGCCACGACGACACGCCGCACCTGGTTGAATTTTACGCGCGGGTGGACGCATTCCGACCGTGGATTCAGCAGGTCGTCGGCTCGTGGGGGCGTTAAACTCCGCGAGGTGCGGGTAGAGTTCGTCGAGCAGCCGGGAAACCTTCCGCCGCCGCCGTCCGAAGGGCGGGTGGCGGTGGTGGACGTCGCGTTCGCCGGCGGCGAGAATTTCGAGACTTCGACGGTGCCGTTCCTCGAGGCGCTCGGCGACCGGCTGGCGATCTGGATCGACCACCACGAGCATCCGGTCGGGTGGGCGCGCTATCGCGACGACCCGCGCTTCGTCCTGGTGCCGAATCGCGTCGCGCACGCGTGTCCGGAGCTGGTGACGCCGGAAGTCGTCCGGCGCGCCGGGCCGGTCGACGTGATCGTCGCCCACGCCGATCTCGACGGCCTGTTGAGCGCGGTCAAGTTCATCCGCGGCGGGACGGCGCCGTGGCCGGAAGCGGACGAAGACGCGCGCGCCGCCGACAGCCCCGGCCGGGGCCATGCCGTTTCCGAGCGAGCGCGCGTTCTGTCGGAAGCGCTCGACCACGCCGCATCCGAGCTGCGCACCGCGCAGCGCGAGGGACTGCGGCAGGAGATCGTCGCGGCCCTCGTCGCCGGCGCGATTCCATCGGGACTGCAGACGCGGCTGGAAGTCCTGGCTCGCGAATACGAAGAGGCGCTCGCGCCGGTGGACGCGCTGGCGGCCGCCGCGCGCGAGGAATCGAGCGGCGTCCTCGTCGCGCGGTTCGACAAGGCGCTGGCGCGGCCGGTCAAGAAGGCGCTCCTCTCGCGGCTCGAGGAGCGGGCGGCGATCGGCGTCGTCGTCGAGGGCCGCGCGGTGACGGCGGCGACGTTCCGCGACGACATCGATCTCGCCGCTTGCGACGACCTCGCCGCCGGCCGCAGCGACTACCGCTTCGGGCAGGCGGACGACGGAGGACGAAAGATCGTCGCTCGTCTTGGAGAACTCGCGCGCGCGGCCGGTTAGAATCGGTCCATGACTTCGGAAGATCTGCCGCAGGGCGCGCGCCTCCTCGACGAAATCCAGCGTCTTCGCAAGGACTTGGACGCGGTGATCCTGGCGCACTACTACCAGGATCCGGAGATCCAGGACCTGGCCGACTTCGTCGGGGACTCGCTGCAGCTGTCGCAGCAGGCGGCGAAGACGAGCGCGAAGGTGATCGTCTTCTGCGGCGTGCACTTCATGGCCGAGACGGCGAAGATCCTGAATCCGGAGAAGCAGGTGCTGCTGCCCGACCTCGACGCGGGCTGCTCGCTCGCCGATCGATGCCCGCCGGACCAGTTCGCCGCCTGGCTTTCGAAGTATCCGGGCCACAAGGTGGTCAGCTACATCAACTGCTCCGCGGGCGTGAAGGCGCTTTCCGACGTCATCTGCACGTCGTCGAACGCGGAGAAGATCGTGCGCAGCTTCCCGGAGGGGACGCCGATCGTCTTCGCGCCCGACCGTCACCTCGGCGCGTGGGTCGAGAAGAAGACCGGGCGGCCGATGGTGAAGTGGCCGGGGTTCTGCATCGTGCACGAGCAGTTCACCGAGCGGCAGCTGCAGAAGCTGAAAGTCCGGCATCCGGAGGCGAAGCTGATCGCGCATCCGGAGTGCGAGGCGAGCGTGCTCGCTCTCGCCGATTTCGTCGGGTCGACGAAGGGGCTGCTCGAGTACGTGACCAGGAGTCCGGCTCGCAGCTTCATCGTCGCGACCGAAGTGGGGATTTTACACTTGATGCAAAAAGCGCGGCCGGACGCGGAGCTGATCCCTGCGCCGCCGAGCAGTGGATGCAATTGCAGCATCTGCCCCTACATGCGGCTCAACTCGCTGGAAAAGCTCTACCTCTGCATGCGCGACCGCAAGCCGGAGATCACGCTGCCGGAAGAGCTGCGGCTGCGCGCGTTGAAGCCGGTGCAGCGGATGCTCGAGCTGTCCGCCTGACGAAAAGTGGCCGTGGTCTGCAGCGTGTGGTCTTGTTCCGTAGACCCTACGGGAGACCCCCTGTGACCAAGATCACGCTCGCAACCGTTCTTCTCGCAGCTCCCCTCGCCGCCCGGGCCGACATCGGTTTGCGCGTCGGCGGCGAGGCCAGCATCGCGTACCACAACGACGCCGGCACTCATGTCGTCACCGACAACTGGCCGGTCGGCCTCGACCTCATGCTGTCGTACTGGCTTCCGACGTCGCTGATCTCGATCGACGCCGAGCTCGGCGAGCAGTGGCTGCTGAAGGACCCGAGCATGCGCATCGGCACCGTCTTCCGTCCGGGCATCCGGGTGAGCCCACCGGTCCTGCCGATCTATCTGCGCGGCGCGATCCCGATCAATGTGGAGACCAATACGCCCGCTTGTCCGGCCGGGGCGATCTGCAGCGGCCGCGAGACGTTCGACCTGCGGCTCGGCGCCGGCATCACCATCCCGCTCGTCCTCTTCAAGATCTACATCGAGGGCGACGCCGACTTTCCGCTGGGCGGCGGCACCAACGCGCCGAGCGCGTTCTCCAACTGGAACCTGGTCCTGAACGGCGGGCTCGACTTCCGGTTCTGATGGACGATTCGCCGCTCGCGCTCGTGCTCTCGGGAGGCGGCGCGCGCGGCGCGTACGAGGTCGGGGTCCTCCGCTACATCCTCGGCCAGATGACGCCGCGCCTGGGCGACCGGGCGCGGCCTTCGATCTTCTGCGGGACCAGCGTCGGCGCGATCAACGCCTGCGCGATCGCGGCGCATCACGACGCGCCCGACTTCGCGGTCGGCGCGCTGGCGTCGCGCTGGATGCAGCTCGGGCTCGACGCGGTGTTCAAGCTCGGCTGGCGCGATCTCGCCGGCCTGGCGCGGTGGATCATCGGGGCCGCCAAGGCCGGTGGACCGGGCAGCCTGCTCGACGCGGCGCCGCTGGCGGATCTGGTGCGCACCGCGATTCCCTGGCGCGGGCTGCACCAGGGAGTGGCCGACGGGCGCGTGCTCGGCGTGACGGTCTCCGCGACCGACATCGAGACCGGACACACGGTGGTGTTCGTCGAAACGCAGTCGGCGGCGCTCTTGCACTCGCGGGATCGCGCGGTCGACTGGGCCGGGGTGCGGCTCACGGCGCAGCACGCCCTCGCGTCGGCGGCGATTCCGATCATCTTTCCGACGGTGCGCGTCGCGGGCCGGATGTACAGCGACGGCAGCCTGAGGCAGAACACGCCGATCGCGCCCGCGCTCCGGCTCGGTGCGGGCCGTGTGCTGGTCGTCGGGCTGCGGACACGGCGGATGCGGAACGCGCCGCGGTCGGGACGGCAGGACGAGGAAGAGCAGAAGACGTACTCGTCGCCCTTGTTTCTCTTCGGCAAGCTGCTCGACGCGCTGCTGCTCGATCGGGTCGAGAACGATCTCGCCAACCTGCGCCAGGTGAACGCCGCGCTCACCGAGTTGTCCCGGTTGAGCCCGATCGCGATCGGCCGTGAGCCGCTCGCGGCCGCGCTCGAGGCCGCCGGCGGCGGCCTGCGGCCGGTCGCGGACGTGTTCATCCGTCCCTCGCAGGACCTCGGCGCGCTCGCCGCCCACGTGCTCGAGCGCCCCGCGGTGCGCTCGCGGCTGTCGGGGCCCG
>JAIVGS010000006.1 GCA_020201435.1 Myxococcales bacterium | reverse complement strand
CGCTGGTAGAGGGCGAGGTATTCCTCGCCGCAGAGCTTCGAGGCGCCGTAGGCGCTCGCCGGCCGGCGCGGGTGGTCTTCACGCGCGGGAAAGTAGTCCTGCTCGCCGTAGACCGCGCCCCCCGACGACGAGAAGACGAAGCGCCGGACGCCGGTGTCGAGCATGTTCACGGTTCCGAGGACGTTCACCGACGCGTCGAAGAGCGGGTCGGACATCGACTTGCGCACGTCCATCTGGGCGGCGAGGTGGAGGATCGCGTCAGGCTTTTCGCTCCGGACGAGATCGCGCGCCTCCGGCGAGCGGACGTCGAGGACGTGCAACGGCGTGTCGACGTTCTCGCGCTTGCCGTGGCTCAGGTCGTCGATGACCGTGACCTTGTGGCCGCGCCGCTGCAGCTCGCGGACCGAATGTCCGCCGATGAAGCCTGCTCCTCCAGTGACGACGACGTGCATCCCTGAGGTATACACGCGCCGATGATCGAATTGCAGCCCGTTCCGGAGAGCGGCGTCTTCGAGCTGCGCGGCGAGCGCCTGCCGACCGGGTGGACCGAGCTGCGGCTCGAGATCGCCGGCGCGCTGGCGTCGGCGCCGCGGCTGCTGGTCGACGACGGCGCGGGATTTTCCGACGCGACCGCGCTGGTGCTGCCGCAGCCGCGCGATGGGCGCGTGCAGACCGTCGTCGAGCTGCCGCGGACGGTGCGGCGGCTCGCCCTCGACGCCGGCGGCGCTTCGCTGGGCAGGCTCGCGGCGCGCGAGCTCGGCGCGGTGGAGACGGCATTGCGGCTCGCGGTTCCGGTGGTGAAGCGGCGGTTCGCCGAGCCGTGGACGATTCCGATCTCGGCCCTGCGGCTGGCGCGGCTTCTCGTCTCGGGCGAGCTGCGGCAGCGGCTGGCGCAGAAGGAGATGAACGAGGAGCCGCAGCTCTGGTACGAGCGGTGGTACGCGCGGTTTGGCGAGCTGACCGACGCGGATCGCGCGGCGATCCGCGCCGATGCCGCGAGGCTCGCGGTGGGATTTTCCGGCGCGATCGGCGACGTCGGCCGGCAGCTGTACTTCAAGCAGGGCGAGTGGAAGCTCTACCTCGACCCGACCGACGAGCTGACCGAGCACGCGCTCTATCTCCTCGCGCGGGAAATCGCGGAGCATCCGGAGGCGGACTTCGTCTACGGAGACGAGGACAGCGTCGACGAGCAGGGCCGTCTGTACGGGCCGGAGCTCAAGCCGGACTGGAACCCGGATTTGTTCCTGTCGACCAACTACATCTCACGGGCGTTCGCCTCGCGCGTCGGCCCCGATCCGCTGCAGGCAAAGAACGTGCGGCACGTGCCATTCGTGATTCTGCACAAACATGGAAAGCCGGCGCCGCCGGCGACGAAGCGCGTTCGCTGGCCGCTGCCGTCGCAGCCGCTGGTGAGCCTGATCATTCCGACCCGCAACGGACGTGCGCTCCTCGAGACGTGCATCGAGTCGCTGCGCAAGGTCACCGGTTATCGAAATTACGAGATCCTCGTCGTCGACAACCAGAGCACGGATCCGTCGACGCTCGATTACCTGGCGAAGCTGGAGCGCGTCCTGCGCTATCCGCATCCGTTCAATTTCTCGGCGATCAACAACTTCGCGGTCGCGCAGGCCCGCGGTGAAGTCGTCGGCCTGTTGAACAACGATCTCGAATTCGTGGATCCCGGTTGGCTCGAGGAGATGCTCTCGCATGCGTTGCGGCCGGAGATTGGGTGCGTCGGGGCGAAGCTGCTCTATCCCGATCGGACCGTGCAGCATGCGGGGGTGGTGATCGGCATCGGCGGAATCGCCGATCACATCCACAAGAACCTTCCCGAGAACGCGCCGGGCTACTGCGGCCGCGCGCGGTTGACGCAGAATTTTTCCGGGGTGACCGCTGCGTGCATGCTGGTGCGGCGCAAGACGTATCTCGACGTCGGCGGCTTCGACGAGGGGTTCGCGGTCGCGTTCAACGACGTCGACTTCTGCCTCCGCGTCCGAGAGCGCGGACTGCGCAACGTCTGGACGCCGTACGCGACCGTGATCCACCACGAGTCGAAGAGCCGCGGCAGCGAGAACACCCTGCCCAAGTGGCTGCGCTTCCGCGGCGAGATGGCGCGGCTGAAAGCGCGCTGGGGCAACGCGCTGCTCGAGGACCCGGCCTACAACCCGAATCTCACGCTCGACGCGAAGAACGTCTCCCTCGCCTGGCCGCCGCGGGTCAGGAAGCCCTGGGTCGCGCGAGAGAGATGAGCGAGTCTTCCATCCGCAGCAGCGCCGCGGCGGCAGCGGCAACGGAGCCGGCGACGCCGGCGAGCGGAAAATGCAGGCCGGCGCGCGCCGCGACCGTCGACGGCTCGAAATCGCGATCGCGGTGAAAGCCGAGCGGCTGCATTCCCGCGCGAGCGAGAACGTGCCGCAGCGATCGCCGGTTGAAATAGTGATGATGCGGCGGATAGGTCCCCACCTGGTACATCTGCTCCAAGGCTCGACCGCGCGCGAAACGGTACAGCAAGCCCTCCGAAGTCGGCACCTTGATCACGACGACCCTGGCGCGCACCGCTGAAAGCCGCGGCACCAGCTCCTCGACGGTGAAATGCTCGATCACGTCGAGCAACGTCACCACCTCGGATTCGATCGGCCGATCGAGGTCGACGGCTGCGATGCCGCGATCGCGCAGCATCTGCACCGCCATCGGCGAGCTGTCCGCGCCGGCGACTTGCCAGCCGGCGGCCTTCGCTTCGTCGAGGAACCAGCCGCGGCCGCAGCCGTAGTCGAGCAGCCGCGTCGCGGCGGGTTCGGCCTCGCGAATCCAGCCGAGAATCCGTCTCGCCTGCCGCACGCGCGTCGCGCGCAGGGAGTCGACGAACGCGCCTTGATCGTACTGCTGGTGGTAGTCGAGCAACGATTCGACCGCCAGATGTTGCGCGAGCCGGTGCCCGCACGAACGGCATTTCCAGACCTTCAGGCGCGGCGTCTCGAAGTCGAAAAGGACCGCCCCGGACGAGCATGCGGGGCAGGTCATCCGGCGAGGTCGTCGACGCGCGCCCGGAGCGCGTCGAGCTCGCCGCGCAGCAATGCGCACTCCTGGGTCAGCCGACGCGCGCGCGTCGCGCCGTTCGAGAGCGCGATGGTGAGCGAAAGCACGTTGAGCGTCAGGTAGAGGATCGCGAGCGCGAAGAGCGCGTTGGACGGCACTTCGACCGCGAGCGCGCGCGCCATCGCCTGCAAAAGGCGCGGAAAGAGCGTCATCGCGAACACCGCCGCGGTCGAGAGGATCCAGAGCAGGCTGTCGCGCAGGCTCAGCCGCTCGCGCCGTACGAGGCGCACGACCCAGCCGAAGAACGCGAGCAGAGTGCCGCAGGCGACGACCTGCAGCTCGAGCGGAAGCAGCGATTGCGTCATGCCACACCTCGGCGCGCCGGCAGAAGGAGCAGCGCGAGAGACACCTTGAGCAGGTAATAGAGAGTGCCGCCCGCGCCGATGCTGCTGCGGCCATGCTCGCGCTCGCGCATCACGACCGGCACTTCCTGCAGCGCGAGGCCGCCGCGGGTGGCGAGCGCGATCGCCTCGGGCTCGGGATAATCGGACGGGTAGTGTTCGGCGAAGAGCTCGATCGCGCGGCGGCCGGCGACCCGGAAGCCCGAAGTCGGATCAGTCACGCGCGCGCCGCAGCGGAACCGCAGGAACCAGCAGAGGTAGCGGATTCCCGCGCGGCGGACGGCGGTCGACCGGAAGCCGTCGCCGCCAGCGAGATAGCGCGAGCCGACGACGAAATCGGCCTTGCCGTGCTCGATCGGCGAGCGGGCCGCGGCGAGGAACTGAGGATCGTGCTGGCCGTCGCCGTCGATCTGCGCGGCGACGTCGTAGCCGTGATCGCGCGCCCACAGATACCCAGTCTGCACCGCCCCGCCGATGCCGAGGTTCTGCGCGTGCCGCAGCACGGTCGCGCCCTGCTCGCTCGCGATCCGCGCCGTCGCGTCGGAGGAGCCGTCGTCGACCACGCACACGTGCCACTGCGGAGCGTCGCGGCGCAGCGACTCGAGGACGCGCGGCAGATTGCGCTCCTCGTTGAGCGCGGGAATGATGACCAGCCCTCGCACCGGGGCGTTCTCTATCACGTGCCGCGCCGCCGCAGGAGACGGCGCAGCGCGCCGAGGCTGTCGAGGTAGCGCGCGGTGCACGAGGCTTCGCCGGTCCCGTCGGGATGTACGACGAGGTGCGCATCGAGGAACCGCGACGTCGCGCCGGTGCAACTGATCGCGTCGATCACCGACGGATCGACCGCCACCGCCCAGCTTCGCGCCGCGTCCGAGGGCACTCGGATGGTGAAGCGGCTCACCCCTGCATCGAACCGCGCGCCGGCCTGCGCCGGGCAGGAAAAGTCGAAATCCAGCGCGCTCGTCGGCGTGCCGGTCGCCACGCCGAAACGGCAGACCGGGTCCTTGCGCGACCAGAGGCGGCGGTCGCCGGCTTCACTGACAGTGAAGTCCGCTGCACACGCGACAGGGATCGTCGCTTTGGGATCGACGAGGAGATGGTTCACCCACAGCGCCGCCAGCCTCCGGCTGCAGGGGGAGATCGCGGCACGGAAGTAGTCCGCCTGGAAGAGGTGAGTCGGTTGCGGTGGAAGGGTAAACGAATAGTGCGCGTAGCGGTTGTAGACTTCATCGGTGAGGCCGGGGCTCTCGGGGGCGAGGAAGCGGAAGAGCGCGAGGTCCGGCGCCTCCTGCACGCCGTTGAGCATCGGCCACCCGAACGCCGCCAACGTCGCGCCGGGCTCGTTGGAGAAGTCGGCAAGACGGCCGGGCGCGGCGGCCAGCGCGCGATCGATCGCTTCCTGGCCCGGACCGCGGAGGAAGAGCTGCCTGACGCGGATCATCGGGTTGACGGTGAAGTTCGCGTAGGCGACCGAGCCGAGCCAGGCCGCGATCATCAGCGCCGCGCCGCGGCGGCTGCCGATCCAGCGCAACGAGGCGAGCGAGAGACCGGCGGCGATCAGCATCGGCGGCCACCAGTTACGGGCGACGCAGCGGGTGAGAAACGGGCTCGCCCCCAGGTAGCGGCTCGCCCAGAAAGCCGCCGCTGCAAGGGCGATCCCGCCGGCGACGATCGCGCGCTTCGAGCGCGGTTCTTCCGCCTCGTCGGCGCGGAGCCCGCTCAGGACCGCGACCGCGATCAGCGCGCAGGCGAGGCCGAACGCGATCCACGTCCGTCCGCCCGGCGACCAGCGCAGCAGCGTGACGGTCGCGAACCATCCCGGCAACGGCGCGAAGATCCACGCGGCGAGCACGCCGACCGCGATGAGAAACGCCGGACGGGCGTGGACGACGGCCAGGAACGCCCGCCGGACCCGCGCGCTCACCAGTGCGACGGCGACGAGGAGCAGCAGCGGAACCGCCTCGACCGATGACGCTTCGCAGACGTTCCAATTCGCAATCCGTCCGAGATACGTCGCTTCGCCGCAGCGGACTGGCGCCGTCGCGGTGACCGAGGGCCAGACGAGCTCGACGAGCTTCGACAGCGGCTCGGTGCCGGACGCGGCGACGCGACGGCCCGGGTACGCGGTGTCGATCACCAGCGACAGGTACGGCAACTGGTAGAGCAGGCCGACGACGGCGCCCGCGATCACGGCGAGCAACGCCGGAATCGCGGCCAACAACCGCCCGCGCGCGCGATGCGCATCGACCAGGAGGCCGCCGACGATCCAGAGCATCGGCGCCCAGATCGGCGGATAGAACGAGCAGAACGCGCACGCGGAGAAGTACGCGGTGGCGGCGAGCGCGCGCGGATGGCGGGCCGAGGCCGCCGCCGCCGCACCGGCGAGGCACGCGAACAGGACGAATTCGATCATCGGCGTCGAGGCCCACCACGTCATCGCGCCGGAGAAGAAGATCGCCAGCGCACCCAGCGCCGTCGCGTTGTCGCGCGGGCGCGCGGTGAACTCGGCCGCGAGCCAGGCGAGCGCGACGAGGAGCAGCGCCTCGCGGAAAAACCAGAAGACTCCCCATGACCATCGACCGGGCAGGAAATACGGCCACGTCAGCGGTCGGAAGATCACTCCCCAGTCGAGGATCGGAATCGTGTACGTATTCCGCTGCAACGCTCCGAGGCCGAGATTCAGGTTCACCAGCGGGAACTTCGGCTCCGCGACCTGCTGGGCGCGGGCGTGCGGCGTCTGGACCGCCCACTCGTCGCTGCGGATGGGACGCGAGGTGCCGAAGAATTCGCGCTCATAGTGGGCAGCGCCGGCCATCAGCGGATCGAAGCGGGCGAAGACCAGCCACGAGCTGCCGCTCAGACCGCAGAGGCCGAAGGCGAAGACGAGGGCGGCGAGCCAGAAGAGCCAGCGCGGAATCACGGAACGAGGACCACCTTGCCGAAGTTCGAGCGCGAGGAGATTCGTTCGTGCGCCCTGCCGGCCTCGGCGAACGGTACTTCGGCGTCGACGATCGCCTTGAACTCGCCGGCCTCGAAGCCCTTCAGGATCTCGCGCAGCTCGCCGGAGAGCAGCGCGGTCTCGTTCCAGAGCTGGCCCATGTTGATGCCGAAGACGCCCTTGTTGTCGGGAAGGAGCTTCAACGGATGAAAGAACGGCATCCGCGCCACGGCCTTCACGGCCTGGAACGGATTGAAACGCTCGCCGGGCATCACGTTGCTCGCGCCGTACATCATCAGCCTGCCGACTTTCGCCAACGACTTGAAGCTGCGCGAGAATTCGCCGAGAGGGTCGAGGGCGATGTCGACGCCGCGCCCGCCCGTGGCTTTCAGCGTTTCCTCGACGAAGTCCTGGGTCCGGTAGTCGATCGCGTGATCGAGCCCGAGCTGCCGCAGGCGCTCGTGCTTCCCGGCGGACGCGGTGCCGATGGTTCGCGCGCCGAACTTCTTGCAGATCTGCAATGCCGCGGTGCCGACTCCGCCGGCGGCTGCGTGGATGAGCACAGTCTGGCCGCGGCGCACGTTGCCGAGCTCGACCAGCATGTGCCAGGCGGTGAGCCAGACGATCGGGATCGACGCTCCCTCGGCGAAGCCGAGCCCTTTCGGCAGTGGCGCGACCATCGCCTCCGGCACGCAGACCATCTCGCTCTGCCCGCCGAACTTCGTCGCGGCGATGACGCGCTCGCCCGCCCGTGAAACCGGCAGATCGATCTCTCCCGAAACCTCGTACCCCATCACACATGGGATCGGCGGCGCGTCGCGGTAGAGCCCGACCCGCGCCATCAGGTCGGCGAAATTCACCCCGGCGGCGCGAACGCGGATTCGCACCTCTCCGGGCTTGGGCTGCGGATCGGGCGCCTCGCGCACCTGGAGGACTTCGGGCCCGCCCTTTTTGGTGATCCACACCTGCCGCATTTCCCGTCCCCTTGATCCGAGGCCCGCCATCCTGTCACGATGGCTTCGTGCGAACCTCGCGGCTCGTCGCGACGCTCGGACCTGCGTTCCTGCTGGCCTGCGCCACGACGCGCCCGCAGGCGACGGATGTATCACTTGCAGCACGCGTTCAGGGGCCCGGACTTCTCTTCGAGGTCCTCTACAGCAAGGCCGACGAGCGCGAGCTGGCGCGGATCGAGAGCGGCCTGCTCGCGGTAGGGCCGCGGCTGTCGCGCTGGGGCAGCTTTCGCGAGGGAGTGTGGATTCGCGTGTTTCCCGATCACGAGTCGCTCGAGCGCGCCGTCGATCGGCGCGGTTATCCGTGGCTGCGGGCGTGGGCGTACGGCGACCAGGTGTTGCTCCAGTCGCCGCGGAGCTGGAACGCGAGCGAGCCGATCGAGGAGGAGCTGAACGAGCTGCTCACGCACGAGCTGACGCACGTGCTGATGTACCAGCTGCTCCAGCCGGAGGACGAGCCGGTATTGGATGCGGTGATCGAAGAGCCGCCGCTCTGGTTTCGGGAGGGGATGGCGTCGGTGACCGCCGGGCAAGGACACCGGCGGTTGTCGAGCGAGGATCTGTCGCACTGGCTCGCGGCCCATCCGGGTGCGGACCTGCTGCACCCGAAGGCGGAGTTGTACCGGACCGAGAAAGAGGCGGTGTACGGCGCGGCGCATCGCGCGTTCGACTTGCTGGTCCGGATCTGCGGCGATCAGGGTGTACGGGACGTGCTTCGCGGCGTTCGAACGGGCGCGCGATTCGCCGACGCGTTCAAGGCGGCGACGGGGCGGAGTCTCTCCGACTTCGAGCAGCAAACGATCCGCACCGGCTTCGCCGCGCTTCCGATTTCAGCTTCGGGCGCTGGCGGACCGTAAAAGCAAAAGCACACAGCGAAGGAGCGAAGGGTTGGGGTTGGCAAGCGACGCCGCTCCGCAACCAACCCGTAACCTTTGCGCCTTCGCGCCTTCGCGGTGCGCAGTTGCTTTTTATTTTTTTGCGGAAGTGAGCGGAGCTGCCCACGGCGACGGCAGGACCGGCGGACGGCCGCTGTCTTTGCGGGTGCGCTGCAGCTCGATCTCGCTGACCAGGACTGTCGGGGCGACGGTGCTGACCGGGACGAAACCGCTCTCCGCGCCGCAGTAGCCGTTGAAGACGCGCGGATCGTCGCCGGTCGCGATGATCTTGTTGATGCTGAGCAGCGGCGTGCCGACGATCTCGACGCCGCGCACGAGGGTCTCGGCGCCCGTCTTCGCATCGACTTTGTAGACCAGCCGCGGCTGGCCCTTGAAGGCCTGGTAGGCGTAGCCGCTGGTGTCGGTGTTGCCGCCGGTGACGTCGCGGATCAAGAGGCCGAACGGTTTGTCCTGCCGCTTCGCTTCCGCGATCAAGGCTTCCTTGAGCTTCGCGGCCGAGACCGTCTTCGAGGATTCGACGATCAGATTCGACATCCGCGCCACCGGATCGCGGCCCGGCGCGGATCGGCCGTGGCCGTTGGACAGCGTGAAGCCCTGGACCGGGGCGCGCGAAAGCAGGAACGACTTGAGGACGCCTTTGTCGACGAGCGCCGTCCGCTGGCCGGGCACGCCCTGATCGTCGAAGCGGTAGAAGCCGTTCAGCGAGACGCTGCCCAGCGCGCGCGCCGTCGGATCGTCCAAAATCGTGAGGAAGAACGGGAGGATAGGCTTTCCGATCTGCCCTTTGAAGGTGTGGCCGTCCTTGTCGTCGTTCTGGCGTTCGCCCTCGAGACGGTGGCCGACCGCTTCGTGGAAGAGCACGCCCGCCGCCTCGGGCGCGAGCAGCGCAGGGCCGGTGTACGGATCGAGGACCGGCGCCTCTCGGAGCGCGAGCAGCTCGTTCACCATCTCTTCGAGGTGCGCCGCGAGCACCTCCCCGCGCGGCAATTCGCTCTCGCGCGCGCCGTAGTAGTCGCGGCTGTCCTCGAGCAGCATCCCGTCGGGCGCGCGGGTCCAGGCCTGCACGTGGAGGGCGTAGATCACCTGCTCGGTGACGAGCCGGGTGCCTTCGGTATTGGCGAACTCGCGGGTCTCGTGGTCCATCGAGACCCGCATCTGGGAGTCGAACAGCTCCGGCCGCGAGCGCAAACGCCCGGTCTGCGCGCGCGTTTCGCGGGCCCAGCCGGCGCGGTCGAACGGATGATCGAGCGGCGGATCGATCGAGACGTGCGGCGTCTCGCGCGAGAAGCTCGGCGGCGCGTCGGGGTCGTCGGGGCGATAGACTTCCTTGCCCTTCTTCTTGAGGTACGCCGAGAGCGACTTCTTGTAATGATCGTCGGTCAGGAGCCAGAGCGCGTTGCGCAGCGCGACCGGATCGTCGTCGAGCGGCGCCTCGCGGCCGGCGCTGTAGCCGGAGTCGCTTCCGTCGAAGTCGAAGACTTCCTGCTGGCCGGTGTTGTCGAACTGGTAGCTGCCGACCCGCACGTCGACCTGCAGCCGGCGATCGTGGCGGGTGTGATCGAGGAAGACCGCGCCGTATTTCGCGCCGACCTCTTCGGTGTCGATGCCGCGCACGGCGTAGCCGAGGAAGTACGGCGCCTCGTGTCCGCGCAGCTGCAGGCTCTTGTGCGCGCGCTCGAGCTCCTCCGCCATCGCCGCCAGCATGCGCTGGCGGGGGTCTTTCTGGTCGGGCGTGAACGCGACCGCAGCGGCGACGAGTAAAACCAGCATTGACTGGTTGTAACGCGCAGCCGGCAGTTCGCGCGAGGGCGAAATGCAAGACGGGGACAGTCAATGGTGACACTCGATTTGGACAGCGCCGCGCGTGCGGGTGTCCCAATCGAGTGTCCGAATCGAGTGTCCCAATCGAGTGTCCCCAAATTATGCGCTGCGGACCTTGTCCTTGCCGAACGTCACGTTCTTGGTCGCGTTCCGCGTGTCGATCACCAGCTTCGCGTCGCGCACCAGCTTCTGGTAGTCGATCGAGTCGTGGTCGGTCGCGATCACCACCACGTCCGCCTCGGCCACGCCCTGCTCGAGCGGCACGCTCTCCATCTCCAGCATGTACTTCGGCTGGTGCCGCATCTCCTTCATCTTCGGGCAGTACGGGTCGTGATACTGGACGGAAGCGCCCTTCTCGCGGAACAGCTCGATCAGCCGGATCGACGGGCTCTCGCGCAGATCGTCGATGTTCTTCTTGTACGCGAGGCCGAGGATCAGCACCCGCGAGCCCTTCAGCGCTTTCCCCTGCTCGTTCAAGGCGTCCATCGTGCGCTCGACCACGTGGTGCGGCATCTGCCAGTTGATCTCGCCCGCCAGCTCGATGAACCGGGTGTTGAACTCGAACTCGCGCGCCTTCCAGGTCAGATAGAAGGGATCGATCGGGATGCAGTGCCCGCCCAGCCCCGGCCCCGGATAGAAGGGCATGAAGCCGAACGGCTTGGTCGCCGCCGCGTTGATCACTTCCCAGACGTCGATGTTCATCCGCTCGCAGAGCAGCTTGAGCTCGTTGACCAGCGCGATGTTGACGCAGCGGAAGATGTTCTCCAGCAGCTTGGTGAGCTCGGCCTCGCGGGTGCCGCGGACCGGGACCACCTTCGTGATCGACGCCGAGTAGAGCGCGGTGGCGATCTCGGTGCACTGCTTCGTGTAGCCGCCGACCACTTTCGGAATCGTCGCGGTGTTGAAATTCGGGTTGCCCGGATCCTCGCGCTCCGGAGAGAAGGCGAGGAAGAAGTCGATGCCGGCGCGCAGCCCCGAGAGCTTCTCGACGATCGGCTTGACCACCTCTTCGGTGGTGCCCGGATACGTCGAGCTTTCGAGGATGACGATCTGCCCCGGCCGCACGTACGGCCCGATCGCCTTCGCGGTGTTCTCGATGTACGTCATGTCCGGCTCGCGATTCGCGTTCAGCGGAGTCGGCACGCACATGATCAGCGCGTCGGCCTGAGAGGCCTTGCGGAAGTCCATCGTCGCGCTGAACGGCTTCTCCAGCCGGGTCGCCCTGGCGATGCGGTCGGACGCGATGTGCTTGATGTAGCTCTCGCCCTTCTCGATCGCCTCGATCTTCCGCCGGTCGATGTCGAAGCCGATGACCGGAAAGCCCTTCTCGCCGAACGTCAGCGCCAGCGGCAGGCCGACGTACCCGAGTCCGCAGATCCCGACCACGGCCTCGCGCGCGAGGATCTTGTCCAAAAGAGTCGGCTCTTTGACCTGAAGCATTCCCCTCCCCCGTTCCCCCGATGTGGGCGGAAGCTACACATCCGTCACTGCGCGTGCAGAAAGAGCACGGCCGTAAACAGACGTGCCGGCACCGAGCCGGCGAAATCGAGCGCGATCAGCCGTGCGAAAACTTTTTCCCCATAGCCCGGGGAGACGTCGGTCGCGGTCACCGAGAGCTGCCAGGGCAGCGTCGCGCCGAAGGCGAAGAGGGCGACGTCGCCCACCGCGACGCAGCGGCTGGTGTCGTAGCCGAAGGCCAGGCCCGCGTCGTGCAGCTTCTCGAGGCGAAGGGCTTCCTCGGGCGTCGCCGCGCGCTGGACGAGATCGGTGCGCGGCACGTACCAGCGCAGCGTCAACCGGTGCTCGCCACGGCCGCGCAATTCGTCGACGAACGCCGCGGCATCGGCCGACAGCGCCGCGATCCGGCGGTGGGTGACTCCGACGCTGCGGTACCCGGTGTGCGAACCGGTCGCGAGCTCGAATCCGTCGCGGCGCTCGACGCGCAGGATCTGCGCCCCGGCGGTGTCGGGAAGCGCGAACAGCCGGCCGGGAACGATGCGGTTCTGCTCGAGGCCGTCGATCTGCACGGTGCTGTGCCCGGCGGTCCCCCGGCGCGCGTTGCGCTCGCTCGCGTCGCGCGCGTAGACGAACGTGCCGCGGTCGACGACGAGGTCGGTGGCGCCGATCGAGAGCTCGACGGAGTTCTTGTCGTTGTGCGCGTGGCCGCCGGTGCCGCCCTGGCCGTTCGGCCCGGCGGACATGCACAGCCATGCGTCTCCCGATCTCAGGACGGCGATGCCGGCGTCGCGCAGCAGGACGTTGCCGGGCCGCGCGTCGTCCTCGAGGAGATCGAACGTCCGCACGCCGTCCGGGCCGAGCAGCCACGCGACTTCGGGCGGGCACTCGCCGGCCTTCAACGACGGATCGTCGAGGGCCGCCGCGCCGAGCGGCGCGAGGAACGAGGCATCCAGCGCCGACCGCGGAACCAACGGCAGGCCGCGGCACGAATCGAGGTCGCCGATCTGCGGCATCGCGCCCGACGGCTTGAGGGTCAGCGCCAGGCTCCGATGCAGCCCGCGCACGGCCGTCAGGATCTCGCGAGGAACCGTTTCGCCCGTGGCGCGCACCGCGAGGACCGCGGCGAGAAACAGCTCGGCGCAGAGGCGCTGATACCCGGTCGAGGATTCGAAATGCGTACCGTCTTGGCGGCACTGGCGGGGGATCTCTTCCCAGAGCTTCTCCAGCGCCCAGCGGCGCTGCACCTCGGGAAAGAGCGCGCCGACCACGACCAGCCCGACGAGATCGGCCGCGTAATGGTTGGTCCGGATCGCGCCGGTCTCCTCGAGGTGGCTCTCGACGTAAGCGCAGTGCTCGTCGAGCATGTCGAGGAGCTCTCCGGTGAACGTCCCGTCGAGGGCCGCGTCGTCGCGCACGTACGCGAAGGTCAGCGCGACGTTCATCGCGCGCAGGCTCACCTCCATCGCGCACGACCACTGCACGCCGAAGCCCGCCGGGTTGGCGGCGCGGAAGTGACGCACGGCGTCGATCCAGGCGCGCGCCCACTCGCTGCGCTCCCCGATGGTCTCGGCCAGCCAGCGCGCCTGCGCGAACCGCCACAGGTGCTGGAGGCGGCCCACTTCCCACATCGCCTTCGCGTCCGCGCCGGGCCGGAAGAGGTCGACCCTCTCGCCCGGTTCCTGCGCGTCGTATCGAACGTGCGGAGCGAGCGGATCGCGGTGGTAGTCGATCGGCGAGCCGCACTCGATCGATCGGCCGAAGATGGTCAGCACGCCCCGACGCGCCGCTTCGGCCTCGCGCAGCACCGCGGCGCACGATTCCGGCCAGCGCTCGCGCAGCAGCCGCGCGGTCGGCTCGCGCTCCCACGGCTCGACGACCGACGGCCTCGACTCGGTCAACGCGTACAGCGCGCGCGCACGGCGCTGCTCGGCAGGCGCGTCGGAGATCAGCGGCCGCAGCCGGGAGACCACCGCCCGGCGCGCGCGAACCGCGAGCGCCCGCGCCAGCTCGCGCGGCGGAATCGTCTGCGCGAGATAGCTGTAGTACGACAGATCCATCACGCCGCCTGCTTCTTGCGGCCGGCCAGCGCGGCGGCCACGATCTCCTGCATCTCGGCGACGCGCGCTTCCCATCCCTCGCTGCGCACCTGCGCGGCCCGGACTTCGCTCGGGCCGGGCCCGGCAGCGACCGCCGCGGAGATCTCGCGGACGATGCCGTCGGCGTCCTTGCCGATGCGGCAGACGCCGAGCCGCTCGACCTCCGGGATCGCCGTCGAAACGACCGGCAATCCGGCGGCGAGGTATTCGCGCACTTTCAACGGATTCGAGGCGAGGGTCAGCTCGTTGACCTTGAACGGCATCAGCGCGACGTCGAACGCTTTCGCGTAGCGAGGCAGATCCGCGTACGGCTTGCGCCCGAGGAAGCGGATGTTGCGCGCGCCGTCGATCGGCTTCATGTCGGTCGTGGAGTTGCCGATCAGCACCACGGTGCCGCCGGAGAACGCGTCGGCGACGTGGCGGATGAGCTGCAGATCGACCCAGTCGGCGATCAGCCCCCAGAACCCGATGATCGGGCCCGGCGCGCCCTTGAGGTCGTCGGGGATCGTCGTCGCCGGATCGTACGCCTTGCCGAAGTGCTCGAGGTCGACACCGTGCTGCACCAGGTACGCGTTCGGATTCACCCGCGCCTTGTCGGCGCGCAGCTTTTCGCTCGAGCAGATCACCACGTCGGACTTGAGCATCAAGCGCCGTTCGAGCTCGCGGATCTCCTGCGCCGGCGCGTCGCTGAACGCGCTGAACTCGTCGACGCAGTGGTACACGACCAGACTTTCACCCAGGGTTCCCGACACCGGCGCGCTCGAGGGTAGGAAGCTCCACGAGATGACGTCCTTGAAGTTCAGCGCCTGCATCGCGTTCTGCACTTGCGCCTTGAGCAACATCCCGTTCGCGGCGCGGACCAGCTCGCTGCCGTAGAACGGAATCGCCAGCGGCGTCAGCACCCAGATGTTCGGATGGCGCTCCTGGATGCCCTGCATCGCGCCCGACAGCTTTTTCACGATCCGCCGGGCGTCGCGCGCGGTCGCGGTCGGCCGCCGGTTGCCGATGCTGTTGACCCACAACACGCGGTTCTCGCGAGCGAGGATCTTCATCGCGTGCATCTTCGACAGCGGATCGCCGTCCCAGTCATTGGAGAAACAAACGATGTCCCGCCCCTTCAACGCGCCCATCGAGATCTCGCTCCTTCGCTTGACCGCAGTCGTCTGGACTTCGAATCGCTTCCGCCACAGCTCGAGGACCCAGAGGGCGAACAGCTCCTCTTTACGGTCGCTTCGGCCTTTCAGGTGATCGTCGAGCAGCCGGGTCACGGCCTTCTCGCCGAAGCGGGTCCGGGCGAGAGAATCGGAGGCGAGCAGCGCGTCGCGCAGCGGCTCGTGCAGCTGCTTGCGGAACCAGTTCGAGACCGGAACCGTGAAGCCGCGCTTGCCGGGCGCGGTGCACTCCGCGGGCAGACGCGCTTTCGCGGCCTGTCGCAGGAGCCACTTGCCGACGCCGCCGCGCAGCTTCACGTGCTGCGGCAGGCCCGCGCACCACTCGATCAGCCGATGGTCGAGGAACGGCACCCGCAGCTCCTGCGAGGTCGCCATCGTCATCTTGTCGGCCTTGACCAGCAGATCGTCCGGCAGCCAGACGCGGCGATCGAGCTCGAGCATCCGCTCCAGCGGCGGCAGGCCTTCGGTCTCCGCCCACTCCTGCGCGAGCCGCTCGACGAGCCGGTCGCCGCCGCGGCCGTTCAGGAGCCGCTTCTCGTCGTCGGTGAACGCGACCGAGACGCCGCGGTAGCGCTGCTCGAGCGGCTGGGTCGCCCAGCGCAAATACTTGCGCAGCTTCGGATGGCGCGCGATCGGCAACGCCGCCGCCGCGGCCGGACTCAACGCGCGAAGGCGCTCGAGCAGGAGCATGGTGCGGTAGATCGGATACCCGGCGAGGACTTCGTCGGCGCCCTCGCCGGAGAGGACGACGATCACTTCCTCGCGCGCGCGCTTGCTCAGGTAGTAGAGGGGCACACACGCGGCGTCGGCGACCGGCTCGTCCATGTACCAGACGAGATCGGGCAAAAAGCGCGCGAAATCCTCGGCGGTGACCACGACCTCGCGGTGCTCGGTGCCCAGCGCCTGCGCGACGCGCCGGGCCTGGTCGAGCTCGGAGGAGCCGTCGTCGGCGAGATAACCGACCGAGAAGCTCTTCACCCCGCCTTCGCCGCGCTCGCGCCGCAGATCGATCATCTGCGCGGCGATGCAGCTCGAATCGAGACCACCGGAGAGGAAGACCCCGACCGGCACGTCGGCCATCAGCCGCGCCTCGGTCGCATCCTTCACGCGCTTCCACAATTCGCGGGCGAGCTCTTCGTCGCTGCGCGGATCGGTGGTGGGCGGGAAGACCGTCTTCCAGTAGCGGCGGACCTTGAGCTCTCCCCTCTCGTACACCGCGCACGAGCCCGGAGGGAGCTTCGAGATGCCGGCGAACATCGTGAGCGGCGCCGGCACGTAGCGCGCGCCGAGGTAGAGATCGAGCGCGTCGTCGTCGATCGCGCGGGGAACGTTCGCGTCGCAGAGCAGCGACTTGATCTCGCTGCCGAAGACGAATCGCTCGCGGCCGGCGTGGTAGTAGAGCGGTTTCTTCCCGAGCCGGTCGCGGGCCATGAACAGCCGCTCGCGCCTCGAGTCCCAGATGGCGAACGCGAACATCCCGGCGAGCCGCTCCGGCAGCGAGTCGCCCCACTCCTCGTAGCCGTGGACCAGCACCTCGGTGTCGCAGCGGGATCGGAACGTGTGCCCCCGCGCGATCAATTCCTCGCGCAGGCCGAGGTAGTTGTAGATCTCGCCGTTGAACGTGATGGTGACCGTCCCGTCCTCGTTGTGCATCGGCTGTGCGCCGTTCGAGGAGAGGTCGATGATCGAGAGCCGGCGATGCCCGAGCGCGACCGGCCCGCTGACGAACGTGCCGCTGCCGTCGGGACCGCGGTGAGCGATCACCTCGGTCATCCGACGCAGGAGGGCCTCGTCGGCGGGCTGCTGCCGGTCGCGATTCAGGAAGCCGCTGATGCCGCACATGGTGCTGCCTCCTCGCGCGCCGGCGCTTCGCGGCGCGGCGCGGGCGGTGTCCAACCGTAGAGCGAGAGAATCCGTGGAAGTCCGTCGTGCGCCGGCGCGCGCACCGGCTGCACCGGTCGCGCCGTGGTCGCGGCGGCGATCATCTCTTTCGCCAGCGCATCGGCGTCGGCGGGCGGCACCAGCCGCACGTCGGCCGGCCGGTGTCCGACGCGGGTGGCGACGACGACGCGGCCGAGCGCCAGCGCCTCGCGCACGCTGACCGAATCGCCGTCGGCGAGCGTCGGACGCACGAAGACGTCGCAGGCCGCGATCAACGCCAGCGCCTGCGGCCGAAGGACCTCGCCGAAACCGCACACACCGGGCGCCTTCGCCCCTTCGGTCCCGGTGCCGTAGAGCGCGAGCGCGGCGGAGGGCACGGCAATCCGCACGCGATCGAACGCGGTCAGCAGGACGGGCAGGCCGTATTCCGGCCGGGGGGAGGCCATCGCGCAGAAGAGCGACGACGACGCGGCCCGCAGCTCGACGAGACCCGGCGGCGGCGCGCCCGGAAAGAGGAACTCCGCGGAGAACGCCGGAATCACTTCCGCGTCGGGAACTCCGATCGCGGCGCGAATCTCTTCGTTCACCGCGATCACGCTGCCGTACTGCCGCAGCGCGGCCCGCGCCGTCGCCCGGCGCAGCGGCGACTCCGCGAGCCAGGCAGGGCACAGGCCCGAGTGCAGCGTGACGATCGGCGGCCGGCCCGCCGCGCGACCCGCCGCCGCACAGGCCGAGATCAGCGCGAGGGACTTCGGATTCGCGCAGCTGGTGTGCAGGTGGATGCGAAATCCGGCCGCGGCCCGCGAGGCGAGCAGCGCCGAGAAGCGCCCGACGCCCCCTGCCGGAATCACGCCGTCGGCTGGAAGCTGCCCTTTCCCGATGTCCAGGACCTCACACTCGCCACCCCGCGCGCGCACCGCACGGAAAAGCTCTTCCACATGCGTGGCCACGCCGCCGCTGGGAGGCGGAAAATCGCCCACCAGCAGAATTTTCATCTCAGGCGGCTGCGTCATCGATGCGCCCCAAGCTGTGCATCACGCGCGCTGAAGGCGAGGCGCCGGGAAGTAGATTCCGGTGTGCTGCAGGGCCGGAACGCGGCCGATGGCGGCGTAGCAGCGCGCCAGCTCCTGGGCGACCGCGCGCGGCGCCACCAGCTCGAGCGCGGCCAGGCGGGCCTGTGCGCCGACCTTGCGCGCGGTCTGCGGGTCGTCGACGATCTGCGCCAGACGGGCCGCGAGCGCGGCCGGTGCGCGTGGCGGAACCAGCCAGCCGGTCCGGCCTTCGCGCACCCAGGTCGGATGCGAGCCGATGGCCGTGGCGACGACCGGCGCGCCCACCGCGAGCGCCTCCGGGACCGCGTCCGGCGAGTTCCCGCTGCGGCTCGGCCCGACGACCGCGACTGCGCGGGCGAAGACCGCAGGCAGCTGTTCGAGCGCGACCGTATGCACGACGACGCGGTTGAGCATTCCGGCCTGGTCCGCCTGCGCCCGCAGCTTGCGGCCTTCGCAGCCCTCGCCGGCGATCAGCAGCTTCAGCTTCGGACGCGCGCGCGCGAGCGAGAGGAAGGCGAGCACGAGGTCCTGGTGGCCCCGATCGGGACCGTCGCACGGCGACGCCGCCACCACCCAGTGGATGGCCGGATCGAGCATCGGCGGGAAGATCGTCGCGGCGCGGAGATCGTCGTGCACGTCGAGCAGGCTGCGCAGCACGCAGGTGCTGGCCGCCGGCGCGCCGTGTCCGATCAGCGCCTCGCGCACCGAGGCTCCGCCACAGAGCGTGCGGCTCGCCATCCGCGCCGCGTGCGCGGTCAGCGAGCCGAGGTCGTGGCGGCCCGCCTGGATCAGCAGGGGGATGTCGAGCAGCTTGGCGACCACGCCGGCCTTGAGGTGATTCTGCCGCGCGTGGACCACCGACGGCTTCATCCGGTAGAGCTCGCGCGCGAGGCCGACGATCGAATCGGTCTGCACCCCCTCGACGCGATAGCCGTACTCGCGCAGCGCCTCCGCGACGTTGCGATCGGGATTGCCGACGAACGCGATTTTCCTGACTGGATTCCGCATGTCCCGCCTCCCCCACACGCCCACAGGAAGGTGGGGAGGCGCCCCTCGGCCGGCAAGGGGGCAGCCGCCCGGCGACTGTTCGCTTTCAGGCGCTCGCTTGCGCCGGGGCGTGGCCGAGCAGGACGCGACGGATCCGGTCGATGGCGCCGCCCTCGCCGGGGGTGAAGGCGATCGCCGCGAGGTACACCGCGAGATACGACACACCGGCCGCGCAGAGCGCGAGGAAGGGGCGTGGGCCCGCAGCCGAATGACGCGCGATCAGAATCGCCGGCGCGCAGGCGACGACCGACGCAACGGCGATCACGCCGAGTTGCCCCCACGGGAGCACTTCGCGCCAGGTCGCGTCGAGCATCCGGCGGGTCTTGTCGAGCATCGCGACCCGCATCACCGACTCCGCGAGCGCATGGCCGGTGATCGCGCCGATCATGCCGAAGGCGTGCATCCCGAGCAGCACCGCCGGCGCCGTCACCAGCAGGCGCCAGAAGAAGATGCGGAAGAGGTACTTCGTCTCGCCGAGCGCCCGCAGCGTACCGTCGAGCGGCAGCGAAGCGAACGGCGTCATGAGGATGGCGACCCGGAAGATCGGCACGCTCGCGTCGTAGGTGTGGGTGAAGAGCGCCGGGATGAAGAGGGACGCGGCCGCGACCATGCCGGCGGTGAACGGAAAGAAGACGGCGGCCAGCCGAAGATTCGCGTCGTGGAAGAGATGCACCCGGTGATCGTGGCCCCCGGGCTGCGCGAGCCGCACCTGGAGGATGTCGCTGATCGGAGAGTATAGTAAGTTTACAATTGGCAGCTGGAAGCAGCCCTGCGCATAGATGGCGAACGCCGCCGCGTCGACGCTCCAGCCGACCGCCCACTGGTGGAACGTCTTCTGCGGGATGTCGAGCAGGATCGCCGCACCGAACGGCAGCGCGTACGCGAGCTGCTCCCTCCACAGCTTCCACTCCAGGGCCGGCTTTCCGTGAGCGAGGAAGAACATCTGCTGCACGGCGCACCGGGCGGCGGCGTGAAGGACGTAAGCCCAGAAGAAGCCGCGCAAGCCCCAACCGAGCAGCAGCGGGACCACCGAGGCGACGACCCGGAAAGCGTCGGAGAGGAAGATGCACCACGCCGCGGTCCGGACCTTTCCCTCGGCGGTGAGGTGGATCTCGAGCGGCGAGCCGGCGATCATGAACGCCGCGATCAGCGCCATCGGCAGCCCGAACTGCGCGAGCTCCGGATTTCCGAATTGCTTCGCGATCGCGAACCGGCCGGCATAGAGCGCGATGCCGCAGACGATGCCGATCACGGAGAGCGAAACCGTGGCCTGGGTCAGCCACTGCTTGGCGCGGCCGTCCTTGCGCGGGATGAAGTAGTAGAGGCTCTGCGCCATCCCGAGCTGCAGCATCAGGTAGGCGGTGCTGACCACCAGCCACACCTGCTTGTACGTTCCGAACTCCGCCTGCGGCAGAAGGCGCGTCAGGATCAGCGGCAGCGCGAAGCCCAGCACCGTCGCGCCGCCGCGGCCCAGCATCAGCGGGCCGGCCTGTCCCAGGATCCCCCTCGGTTTCATGTCTCAGCCGTGCGCCGAGATCTCCGCTGGCGCCGTCTCCTCTTTTTCGAAGTTGGTCGGCCGCGCCCCCATCACGGGCTTCTGCACGCCGAGCATGCCGAAGGTGTCGTCGAACTGGCAGGCGATGAGCGGTTTGGAATAGAAGCCGAGGGCGCCCATCGACGACGCTTCCCAGAGGACCTTGCGCTTGAGCGCGAACGGATCGGCGCCGGGCACGTTGGGCATGTCTTCGGTGGTGACCGCGCTGATGAACCCTTCCGCGCGCAGGGCCTGGGCGACGCCCGCGCTGTAATAGCCGTTGCAGTACGCGAAGTGCTTCACCGGCTTGTGCACGCCTCGTTCGAGCGTCGCCTTGCATTGCGCGATCTCGCGCCGCGCCTCGCTGAGCTTCGCGTGGGTCAGCACGGTGTGCTCGGCAGTGTGCGCGCCGGTGACGATGCCGTGCGAATCCATCTCGCGCAGCATCTCCCACGTCATCGGCAGCTGCCCGTCGGGCGCCTTCTCGTGCTTGAGCCCGAGGCGCTCCTCGAGAGCCTCGGCGAGCTCGAGCAGCCCCGGCGTCGGGTAGTGCGCGATCAGCCGCTCGAGCGCGGTGTGCGGATCGGCGCCGCCTTCGAGCGCGTCCGTGAGCCAGCGCTCGCCGCGGCCGCCGACGCCGACCGCGACCGGACCGATGCCGCGCTCGCGCATCCGCGCCAGCGCCGCGTAGAGCCGATCGTGTCCCAGCCGCCGCTCGGTGCCGATCAGCGCCGAAGGCACGTAGACCACTCCCGGGACGCGCATGTCGCGCATCACCGGGAAAGCGTGCGCGTACACGTCGCGATAACCGTCGTCGAAGGTGATCACCGCCACGTCGCGCGCGGCGGCCCTGCTGCCGTCGATGACCGAGAGCGCGTCCTCGAGCGGGACGATGTCGTGGGTCTCCTGGAGCGCCTCGAGGTGCCGCCGGAACGTCTCGTGAGAGACGTTGAGCGAGGAGAGGCTGCGCTTCTCCTCCAGCCCGAAGTCCTTCACCACCCGGTGGTAGCTGAGGATCAGCACGCGCCGCCCGCCGACCGCGCGCCGCTGGACCGCGGAGAGCAGCTCGCGCGCGCCCGACCAGTGCAACGCGATCGCGGCGACACCTTTCGCGGCGCGCCGCGCCATCTGAATTGCCTGTTGCTTCAGCCGCTCCATCCGCGCCCTCCCCCTCTCGACGGCGGCAATCTGTACACTGCGCGCCGTCACCGCCGCTGCAGAGCGCGTTTCATCTTGCGCAGTGCGGCGAGCGTCTCTTTCGGCAGCGCGGCCTTGAACGTTTCACGAGCGAACAAAGTCGCGGCGAGCGCGTTACGCGCAGCGCGGCCGCGTACGCCGCGCCAGAGCCGGAGCTGGATGGTCCAGCGCTCCCCGCGCGCCCACTCGCCCTTGTAGCCCTCGTTGCCGCGCAGGAAGTCGAATTCCTGGAGACCCTCGGCGAAGGCGTCGGCGACGGTCTTTGCCAGCAGGACCAGGCCAACCGAGCGCGACGCCCAGTTCGGGTCGTACCCCGACTGGTAATAATTGAACTTGCCGCCGTGGACGACGCCGTACACCGACGCGACCGGTCGCCGCGCCGCGTAGAGCGTGTACATCCGCAGCGCGCCGGTCTGCGCCAGCCGCTGCGCCGCGTCGCGATGAAAGGCTTCGTGGCGCGCGTCCGACAAGCCGTCCGAGCCGCCCTCGACCGCCCAGCGCGCCCGGTGCAGCTCGAGGAACTGCTCGGCCGCCTTGACCGCTTCCTGCGGCGTGCGCGCGCACTCGATGAAGACGCCCGGTTGCCGGAAGAGCCACTTTTCCCGGCGCTTCAGATTCTCGCGGCGCGAGAGGCCCTGCAGGTACTGATCGTACGTGCCGTTGAGCGGGATGTGCGGGCAGACGTAGCGCAACCGCGAGTCGCGGACGATGCCGCCGGTCGCGTGCGACGGAGGAAACCGGGCCGCGATCTGGCCGGCGGTGAAGCTCTCCCGCCAGAGGCCGTCGAGATCGCACACGTCCCATTCGAGGTTCATCAGCGCCGCGAGGCAGTGATCGAGCACTTCCCGCTCGCGCCCCGGCTCGGCGAGCGCGTCGAGATAATCGCAGCCGGTGTCGCCGTCGCCGAGGAACGCGATCCGCCGCGCCGGCACGCCGCCGAGCGCGATCTGCTCGGCGAAGAGCGGCAACAGGCCGATCAGCTTTCCGCCCTCGCGGACGCAGATCGTCCGCAGCTCGCGGCCGCCGCCGAAGTGCTTCCACCACGGCTCCAGCCAGTCGGGCGAGAGGAACATGCAGCCGGCGCGGGCGCGCCCGTTCAGCTCGCGCCACTCGTCGGTGCCGGGAGGGCCGATCTCGACTTCGATCGGTTTCACCTCGATGACGGCAGCGGCCTGCGTCACGCGAGCAGCTCCCGCACGCAGGAAGCGACGTGCTCGGCATCGGCGGGCGAGAGATCCTGGTGCACCGGCAGCTCGAGGACGCGCTCCCGCAGCCTGTCGACCTCGGGGAAGGCCCCGCCCGGCACTGCCGGGTGCCGCACGCGCCAGAAGTCGACGGTCTCGACGCCGCGCGCGAGCAGCCGCGCCATCGCGCCCGCCTTGTCGTCGGTCGGCATCGGGTAGAAGAGCGGGCAGACGCCGGGCTTGAGCTCCCCCGTGATCGGCGGAGCGACGTCGCGCAGCATCGCGTAGAGCAGGAAGTAGTTGCGGCGCCGACGCTCGACGATCCCGGCGAAGTCCTGGTTGCGCAGGACGAGATGGCTCGCCGCGCTCATGCCGAGATGCACGTCGTTGACGTTGAAGTGCTGCGTCCCGGTCGAGACACGCTCGACGTTGGCGCGAGAGACGAACCAGCGGCCCGCGTCGCGCATCGCCTGCCGCGCGCGGCGGCCGAACTCGCCGGTGCGCAGCTCGAGGTTCGAGAGCAGGCTGCCGATCAGGTGCGACGCGGTCGACGGAATCGGCGGCGGCGGCGCGTACGGCAGGATGTCGAGCTTGCGCGCCAGCTCGCCGCGCGCGAGCAGGAGGCCCCCGTTCGGCACCGGCAACGTCTTGTAGAGGCAGAAGACCGAGACGTCGCCGGACGAGCCGAGCGGCTTCTCCCCGTCGCGCGAGAGCAGCGCGAGCGCGCAGTCCTCGATCACCGGCACGCCCAATTCCCGAGCGAGCTGCCGCGCCGCCACCATGTCCTGCGGGAACCCCGCGTAGTGGATGACGTACAGCGCGGCGATGTCCCCGGATGCCTTCGCGCGCGCGTCCTCGAAGTCGGCGCGCATCTGGCCGTCGACGCGGAAGAAGACCGGCTGCACTCCCCCCGCCAGCAGCGTCTCCAGCTCGACGCCGTGATGGTACGCGGGCATCAGCACGCGCTTGCCGGCGAGGTCGAGCAGCCGGATCGCGTCCCACACCGCATTGCGCGCGAAATACCGGTAGCGCAGGCCGGGCTGATCGAACGGAAACACCAGCGGGACCGCCGCCGCCGGCCGCGGGAAGAGCATGTGCGGCCAGGTCGTCTGCATGCACGGGACCGTCCGCGTCGGGGCCGGAGCGCGCTCGCCCTGCCCTTCGGCGACGCGAAGACGCTGCGCAGTGTTGGCCATCGTCAGGACTCCTTCCGGAGCATCGCTTTGAGGACCGGCCAGGCGGTGAACCGCGCCGCGTGGACCAACCGGCCCTTCGGTGTGGGACGGAAGATGGTCAGCCAGGTGTGGGTCCGCAGCTCCGACTCCCAGTCCAGCTTCCACTCCATGCAGGGGCCGAGGAAGTCGAACTCGCGCAGGCCGCGCTCGCAGGAATCGCGGATCGCCTCGGAAACCAGCTGCTGGCCGGGCGAATATTCGTGCAAGGATTCGTCGTACCCGATCTTGATCAGATGATGCCGGCCGCCGTGGACGATGCTCAGGTGCGCGGCGATCGGCTTCCCCGCGAGCTTCAGGAGCCCGAGCGCGAGCGCCTTGCGCTTCGCGGCGTCGCGCGCGACCTGCGTGTAGAACCCGACCAGCTCGGGCCGCTGAGCGATCGCGGTCCCGTCGCGCCCTTTCCAGCCGCTCGCTTCGATGTCGAAGAAGTCGGCGAGCGCGTCGTTGTCCTCGGCAAACTCGTAGCTCACTTCCCCGAGCTCGGCGAGCCGCCGCTTCCTCCGCCGCAGATTCTGGCGAAACTTCCCATCGAGCCGCGCCTCGATCTGCTCGTATGCGGTCGGCGGCTTGTGCTTCTGTCCCGAGGTCTGAGGCCCGAGCCCCGAGGCCTGCGCCGGCAGGCGCAAGTACGGCGAGCGCAGCGAGATCCAGAGGCCGCAAGGAAACCCCGTCTGCTCCGCGAGCTCGCGCAGCCGCCAGTCAGCCGCGCCTTCGGGCAGATCGCGCAGCCGCAGCCGGTCCCAGCCGGCCGTCTCTCGCAATGTCTGCCAAATCGACTCGAGACCCTCTTGCCACCGCTTGCCGAGCAGGACGCCCCCGCGCTGCGAGTGGTCGTTCACCGGCAGGGCCCAGGTCGTCATCGGAAGAAAGCACGTGTCCGCGTTCTTTTCGATCGCCTCGATCAACGGCATCGCCGCATGGATCTCGCGCCCCGCGCGCGCCACGAACGTCCGCAGCGTGGCGCCCGGCGCAAAATTCTCGATGTACGCCTTGAGCCATTCGTGCCGCAGCATCGGAATATCGTGCGGGCCCTTCGAAAGCGCGTCATTCCACGCCTTTTCGAGCTGGACGAATCCATCGCGTCCCTCGACGACCTCGACGCGAATCTCGCTCTTGCCGGCAGCCGGTGGCCGGTAGCCGGTGGCCGGTAGCGCCTCGCTCATCGCGCTCCCCTCCCGAAGAGAACCGTCTTGACCGTGTGGAAGCAGATCGCGAGATCGAGGAACAGCGACTGGTGCTGCACGTAGTACAGGTCGTACTCGAGCTTCGCGCGAGCGTCCTCGACGGTCGCGCCGTACGGATAGCGGATCTGCGCCCACCCGGTGATGCCCGGCTTGACCGCCTCGCGCAGGCCGAAGAACTGGATCTGCGTCTTGAGCTGCTGCACGAAGAACGGCCGCTCCGGCCGCGGCCCCACGAACGACATGTCGCCGCGGAAGACGGCGAACACCTGCGGAATCTCGTCGAGCCGCGACTTGCGCAGGAAGGCGCCGAGGCGCGTGACGCGCGGATCGCGCTGCTGGGCCCACACCGGCCCGGAGAGCTTCTCGGCGTCCTTCTTCATCGTCCGCAGCTTGTGGACCCGGTACGGCTTGCCGCCGCGGCCGACGCGCTCCTGCCAGTAGAAGACGGGCCCTTCCGAGTCGAGCTTGATCAGCATGGCGAGCACGAACAGCACCGGCGCCGCGCAGATCAGCAGCAGCGAGCTCATCACCAGGTCGAAGACCCGCTTGAACCCCGTGCGCAAGGGCGAGATCAGGCCCTCCCCGATCGCGAGATCGCTCGGCCGCAGCAGCGACAACGGAATGCGCCGCAGCACGCGCTCGGCGAACCGCTGCGCCGGAAGCACGGTCACGCCCGACAACCGCAGACGGATCAACTCCTCGACCGGCAGCCGCGAGCGCCGCTCGTCCGACGCGATCACGATGGTGTCGACGCGCAGCTCGCGTACCGCTTGCGACAGCGTGTGCGCGGTGACCGCGAGCGTCGACGCCGGCGTCGGCAGCGCGACCACCGGGGCGAGGGGCATTTCTTCCGCGACCACGTGGAGCGAGGCGACCTTCGCTTCCGCCGCCGGCCCCTGGATCTGCGCCGGCGCTCCCGCGGGCCCGACGATCAACTGCGCCGAGGGCACCACTTCGGGCGCCGGCGACTGCTCGACGAGCGTCGGACCCGGCGCCGCCGCGATCACGGCTTCGCCGCCGGCCGCCGCTTTCGGCTGCTCGACCGGCATCGTCAGATCGACGGCCGGATCGAGCTTCCCCGCCACCTCGTACTCGCCGTAAGCCTCGGTCCGGATGATCCGCTCGATCTCGAGCGCCCGATTGCCCGCGCCGATGACCAGCACCCGGTTGTGGCCGCGCTCGTCGATCCGCGCCACCAGCGCCGCCCGCGCCAGGAGCACGCCGACGCTCGCCACGCCGATGGTGTCGATCAGCGCGCCGCGCGGAAGGCCACCGCCGCTCAGGACGCCGCAGATGGCTGCCGCGAGGGCCGCGAACCCGAGCGCCTTGAGCACGCTCGCGCCCCGGCTGCGGTCGTTGCGCATCACCTGCGGGTCGTAGAGGTCGGCGAGGTACAGCGCGGCCGGCACGCAGGCCGCCGCCGCGATCAGCGCCGCCAGCTCGCGCATGCCGTGGGCCGAGCGGCCGCTGATCCAGATCGCGAGCCCGACCAGCGCGGCTTCGATGCAGACCAGTCGCGCAGCGCGCCCGCTGTACCAGTGGTTTGCAAATTGGGGCATCGTCCTCAGCGCCCGCTGGTGAGGTGACCCTTCACGACCGGCAGCGGCGAGGGCACCCGCGAGGGCTCCACGCCGTTGAGCACCAGTCCCCACACCGGAGCACCCGCCAGCGAACGCACCGCGCCCGCCACCTGCTCGCGGGGCGTCGTCCCCGCGCGCGCCACGATGACGATGCCGTCCGCCTTGTGGGCCACCACCGACGCGTCGGCGGTCGCCAGGGCAGGCGGGACATCCAGATAGATCTCGTCGAAGAGCGTGCGCAGGAGCGCCAGCGTCTGCGAGAAGCGCGTCCCCGCCAGAAGCGAGGCCGACTCCGCCCCGGGTGCGCGGCCCGAGGTGATCACCGCCAGGTGACCCTCGCTGAACCGCCCGAGCGCCTCGCCGATCTCGGTCTTGCCGGTGAGCACGTCGGCCAGTCCGGCCCGCGCGCCCATCCCGAACAGCGTCGCCTGGCCGCCGCGCCGCAGGTCGCAGTCGACCAGCGCCACCTTCGCGTCGCGAGCGCGCGCCGCCGTCAGCGCCAGGTTGGCCGCCGTCACCGACACGCCCTCGCCGCGCACCGCCGACGTCACCGCGATCACCACGCCGCCCTGGATGGCCTCGCCGCGCAGCGCCCGCGTGTGCCGCAGCCGGTGGAGCAGCATCCGGTACTGCTCGGCCGCCGCCCCCATCGGGTTGGTGAGCGCGACCAGCCGCTCGTCGATGCTCGCCGCCTCGCCGCCGCCCTCGATCCGTTCGAGGAACCGGCCCCGTGCCTCAACCGCTTTTGCATTCGAAGACATGATGATCTCCTCTTAAGCCTGTGCCTGAACGTGCGAGGGAAGAACCTGGAGGTCGTACTTGCCGCCCAATTCCGGCACGCAGGCCAGGACCGGCAGCGCCAGCGTGTCACCGATCTCGCTCTCGCTGCGGATCGACCGATCCGACAGCTCCTGCCCGAGCGCGATCGCGCAGCCGAGCGCGATGGCCGCGAGCAGCGCGAGCCCGAGGAACTGCGTCCGATTCGGCGCCGCCGCGATCGTCGGCGGCTGCGCGCTCTCGAGGACGCGGAACTCGGTCGGGCCCGACTTCTGCTCGAGCTCGGCGGTGATCTCGGCCTCCGCCTTCTTCGAGGTCAGCGAAGCGACCTTCGCGCCGATCAGGTCGACGTCCTTGTTCAGGTCGGCGAGCTGCGCGGCCACCAGCGGCGCACCGGCGATGAACTTGTCGATCTTCGACTGCTCGGTCTGCAGCTGCTCGATCCGCTTCTGGCTGCGCTTGATCGCGTCGTTCATCCGGCGCAGCTCGAGGTCGTTCGCGGCTGCCCGCGCCCGCGCGTTCGCCAGGCGGCCGAAGGTCGCGTCGACCTCGCGCTTCATCGCCACCACGTCGGGGTGGTCAGGTGTGAGAGACGAGGTCAGCGCGGCGTACTTGGCGCGGATCTCGTCGTACTGCTCCTCGAGCCGGCCGACCTCGGTGTCCTTGCCGAACGGCTGGGTCCCGAGCAGGTCGATGCGGTGCTGCGCCTCCTGCGCGAAGGTCCCCTCCTGCTCGATCGACTTGGCGATCTGGTCGCGCTGGTGGAACCGGGCTTCGGTGAGCTCCGGCAGCTCGTCCTGGTGCTGCTGCTTGAAGGCGCTGATCTTCGCCTGCGCCTGGCTCAGCTGCCCGCGCATCTCGGCCAGCTTCTGGCTGATGATGTCCCTGGTGCGCGTCACCTGTCCGGCGCGGACCTGGAGGTTCCCCTCGATGTACAGCTCGGCCAGCCGGTTGGCGGTCTTCGCCGCTTCCGCCGGATCCTTGCTGCGCACGATGATCGCGAAGGCGTTGTCGCCCTCGGCGTGCACCTCGGTGTCGTTGCGCAGCGCCTCCACCGCCTCGTCCATGCCCTTCTCGCGGGCCTTTGGATAAAGGTTCAGCTCCTCGATCGCGGTCGCCATCAGCCCCCGGGCGTACACGCTCGAGCGGACCGACTTGACCTTCTCCTCGAGGCTCTGCGCGTTGATCACCGGGATCACCAGATCCGGGTGCGGAGTGAACGGCTCCACCATCACCAGCGCGCGCGCCTTGTACTCGTTCGGGATGCGCGCGATCACGATGCCGGCGAGGACGAACACGCCGCCCGCCACCAACGCCGCGACCTTCCACCGCCGCTTCACCGCGGCCCACAGCTCGTCGATCGTGTACGTGCGATCCATTGATTTCTCCCTATTCAAAGCGAGCTTTTTCCCAGGTCAGCCGGAGCTGAACTACGTCTCGATCCACCAAAGGTGCAGCGATCGCCGGGTCGTAGAGGCGCGCATCGCGCATCGCGGCGACCCCGAGCTTGAGATTCCTCGTGAACGACCAGTCGAGGCCGACTTCGCCGCCCCACCCGACAGTGCCGAGCTGAGAGGCGTTGAAGGCGTTGACGTTGCGGTAGATGCCGATGCGGAAGTGGCCGCCCAGCTTCTCCCACTGCTGGATCACGCCCAGCTCGGCGATGTCGCCGACGATCGGTCCCGCGCTCGAGGGGCCGATCACCAGGTCGTGGCCGGCGGTGATCGAGACCGCGGTCGACGGCGTGTAGCTCTCGAGGCCGAACTTCGCCACCGGCATCGCCATGTCGCGGCCGCCGCCGGTGACGAGGACGCCGCCGGCGCGCCCGAAGACGTCGGCATAAGGCGTCAGCGCCCAGGTGTAACCGAGCATCGCCGAGTGCGCCTCGTCGAGCAGGCCGCCCGGCACGCCCTTCGGAGCGAGGGTGTTGGCTGGCGCGCCGACTCCGAAGAAGAGCTGCTCGCGCACGCCGACGTCCCACTTGCTGCGCGCGCTGCTGTTCCACGCGTACTTCACGCTCGGCGCGATCACGTATCCGTTGCCGGGGTCGCCGGCGCCGAACGCGAGCGCCTGGGTGTCGACGCCGTAGTCGATCTCGGTGTGGCCGGAGAGGGCGTGGTCGATCTCGGCCGACAGCTTCCCGACGAAGATCTGGGTCTGGCCGGGCCGCAGCAGAAGGCCCAGGCCCGCGATCGAGAACGGGTCCTGCGCGTAGGTCGCCACGCTGTGCACCAGCAGCTTGTCGCGCGGCGAGAGGTGCACCTTGGTCCCCAGCACGCACGACTCGTTGGCGGCGAACGCGCCCGACGACAGTCCGAACTCCTCCGGGTGCGCCAGCCGCGCCAGGCCCGCCTGGCAGTCGAGATCGAGGTGCAGGTCGTGCTCGCCGAACAGATCGAGCTTCAACCCCGGCGCTGCCTGCCCGAACGCGTCGCCGCCGTTGCCCTTGAGCGTGATGTTGTCGTCGTATCCGCCCATCATCGACATCCGCGGACGGAACTCGATGTAGACCTTCGCGCCCGCCCCCCACGCCGAAAGAAGCACGACGAGGAACAGCGCGATGTGTGTGCGCGCCGTCATCATCGTCTCCTACGGCACCACCACGGTGTCGCCGGGGCCGAGGAAGACCCTGCTCTCGCCGGAGACGAGGCTGTCGTAGTCGACCTCGACGTGACGCCCGTCGGCGTGCAGGACCTTGATGTCGCCACGGTCGGCGAACTCGGCGAGACCGCCGGCCATCGCCAGGGCCTGCAACAGGCCCATGCTGTTGCGCAGCGGGAACACGCCCGGATGGGTCACCATGCCGGTGACGAAGACCTTGGCGCCGTTGACGTCATGGACGATCACGGTGACGTGCGGGTCGCGCACGTACGGCGTGAGCGACTGCGCCACCTTCTGCTCCAGCTCCTGCGGCTTGAGTCCCTCGGCCTGCACGTCGCCGAGGAGCGGCAGCGTGATCTTGCCGTCCGGCCGGATGGGAACCGTGCGCGAGAGCTCGGGCTCCTTCCAGACCGAGACCTCGATCACGTCTTCCTTGCTCATCCGGAATTCGGACATCTTCGCGACCTGGTCGTCCTCGCGCACCGCTCGGTGCGAGCACGCAGTCACGGCTACAGTCACCATCAAGAAAGCGACAACCCTCGCCATGCAACCCTCCCCTGCCCGCGCGAAGGCGGACCAGACCGTCCCGCACCCCGGAGCACGCGCCGTGCCAGCCCGTGGCGCTGCTCCCTCCGCTTTGTTTGCAGGCGGCGGACCAGCCTTGCGAGCGGGCGCCCTTGCGCTGGAAAGGGTTTTCCGAGCGACGCCTTTTCCGCTCGGTGGAACGGCGGTTCCCACACCGACATGTGGGTCTGCTCTGAAGGCGACTTGGCGCGCTTCTCGCTATTGGATCGCGCGAGGCCGCGGGCAGTGGCGTGCGGCGACGGGAAGGGGCTCGGACAACAATGGTTCGTACCATCGCAGCTGCAGCCATCGTCTTCGCGTTCGCCGCTTTCGCGCTCCATCACTCGACGGTCGCCGGCCCGCTCGAAGAGCCGCTGCTGCTGTTGTTCATGGGGACGCTGTTCCTGATCGTCGGCAAGCTGTTCTCGACGCCGCACCGGAAGGCTGAACCGGCTCCCGAGCTGGTCGAACGCCGCGTCTGACCATTCGTCTTCGGTTCTGACTTGAATGACGCCGCCGCCCCACCATGGGGGCCGTCTCCTGAGGAGCCCCGCATCGCTGGGATGGCGGCGTCATTCAAGTCAGAATCGAACACGGGGACTAAGCCGTGTTCGATGAGTCAGAGACGACGATCCCGAGTGGCTGGCGGGAGAGCTCCTCCTGGAGGCCGGCGGTGATCCGGGGATCGGTCAGGCCGCAGTCCTTGATCTTGTAGAGCAGCGCCTTGTAGCTGATCTGCAGCCGCGAGGCGGCCTTGCGCTTGTTCCAGTTGGTGCGCGCCAGCATCGCGCTGATCGCTTCGCGCTCGGCCCGCAGCGCGGCCTGCCGCGAAATCTCCTTCAGCGAGACCGTCTCCGGGGCGACCGGTGAGAGCGTCGGCGGCGCGGGCGTCGGCACCGGCGGCGCCACGCCGGCAGCGGGCGTCGGGTGGCCCTGGTTCGCCGGCGGCAGCGAGCCGCCCGCCGGACCCTGCTGGTGCTGCACCGGCATCGCCGGCCGCCGGCTGATCGCGGCCGCCAGCTCGTCGAGCACGTATCGCTCGTCGCGCAGCACCACCAGCCTGCGCACCAGGTTCTCCAGCTCGCGCACGTTGCCCGGGTAGTCGTACTCGGTCAGCCGCCGCATCACGTCGTCCGAGAAGACGATCGCGGGCCCGCGATACTTGCTGCCGTACTTGCGGCGGAAATGCTCGATCAGCCCCGGGATGTCCTCCTTGCGATCGCGCAGCGGCGGCACCAGCACGCTGACGACGTTCAACCGGTAATAGAGGTCCTCGCGGAAGTTGCCGCGCGCGATCTCGTCCTCCAGCACGCGGTTGGTCGCGACCACGACCCGCGCGTCGGCGCGCAGCGGCCGCTTGCCGCCGACGCGGTAGTACTCCTCGTCCTGCAGGACCTGGAGCAGCTTGGCCTGCAGCGCGGGGTGCATCTCGCCGATCTCGTCGAGAAAGATGGTGCCCTTGTCGGCGAGCTCGAACTTGCCCGGCTTCTCGCTGGTCGCCCCGGTGAAGGCGCCGCGCTCGTGGCCGAACAGCTCGGACTCGAGCAGCTCGCTCGGCAGCGCCGCGCAGTTGATCTTCACGAACGGCTTGCCGCGACGCGGGGAGCGATCGTGCAGCGTCCGCGCGATGCCTTCCTTGCCCACGCCGCTCTCGCCGCGGATCAGGACCGGCACGTCGGTCTCGGCGACGCGATCGACCATGTCCCAGATGCCGAGCATCGCCGGGCTCGCGGCGACGAAATCGGGCGGCGCACCGCGACGCGGCGCATCCGGCGCGCGCAGGACGGGCGGCTCCGACGGCCGCACGGCCGGGATGATCGAGGCCGCCTGCGGCTCCTCGACCGGCGGCGGCGGCCGCGACGCGCTGCAGCGTTCGATGGCCTCCTTCAGCTCGGGAGGCTCGATCGGCTTGACCAGATAGTCGCTGGCGCCGAGGCGCATCGCCTTGACGACCGCCTCTTTCTCGTCCATCGCCGAGAGCGCGATGACGGGCGCGGTGCCACCTTCCTCGCGGTAACGCCGCAGAACCTCGAACCCGTCGAGGCCCGGCATGCGCAGATCGAGCAAAACCGCCTGGGGAGGCGCCGCCGCGCCCGCCAGCCACTCGAGGCCGGCTTTCCCGTCCGCCGCCGCGAAAGCGTGGAACCCGATTCGTCCCAAAAGCTCGACGAGGATCTCGCGCGCTGCTTCGTCGTCGTCGATCACCAGCACCTGGTTCGGTTGCTGCACCATCGATTCCCTCATCCCGAAACGACCGGTCATTTCTGAACAACAGCCGGTCAGTTTTTCCGACTTCGCCTTCCGGGCGGCGGTTCTTGGAGGCAGACGAGCAAGCGATGTGCCAGAGGTGTGGCGCAGCGCGGTACATCAGGGAACCCGCGTCCACAACCCGCGAAGCGCGTTGTTCACGGCGCGCTGCGCTTCGATGTTCACGGCGTGTCCGGTGTCGAGCACGACGAGCTGCGCGCCCGGGATCAGGCGGGCCAGCTCTTCGCCGTTCGAGATCGGCGAGAGCTGATCGATCGCGCCGTGGATCATGAGGGTCGGGACGTCGATCCTGCCGAGTCGATCTCGCGTGTCATGCGACAGCGCCGCGTCGACCTGCCCGACGAATCCCTGGGGCGACTGCGGCGGCTGGCTTTGCGCGAACCGCAGCGCGGCGCGGACGTTGGCTTCCTTTCGCCAGAACGCGGCGGTGAAGAGCCACGCGTAGGCCTGGTTCTCCCAGGCATGCCGCAGCTCGGGGATCGCTCTCGGGTACAGCTCGCGCCAGGCGTGCAAGAGCGCCCTCCCGCGCGGATCCTGGGCGGCGAAGCTCGACAGCAGCGCGAGCGATCTGACTCGTTCCGGCGCTTTCAGGGTCAGCTCCTGCGCGGTCGCGCCGCCGAGCGAGAGACCGACGATGTGCGCCTTTTCAAGTTGAAGAGCGTCCATCACCGCGAGCGCGTCGTCCGCCATCTGGCGCGTGGTGTACGGCCCGGGCGGTGCGTCGCTCTTTCCGACGCCCCGAGCATCCGGCGCAATCCCGCGATATGACTGGGCAAAATGCGCGAGCTGGACGGCCCACGCCGAGGCCGGCGCGTTCAGCCCCTGCAGCCAGAGGACGGCGTCGCCTCTGCCCTGCTCGATCACGTGCAGACGCGTTCCGTCCTTGGCGACGACATCCATGGCCGGCTACCAGAACGCCGCCGCTGCAAACGTCGCAACGGCCGCGATGAAGGCAAAGTCTCCGGCGAGGGGCAGCAGCGACGACACCAGCAGGAGGATTCGGGCCGCGCTCATTCGAGCAGCGTCAAATCACAGTTCAGCCCTGTCTTCTACACCAGGAGCGCGAACGCGGTGGCATGCGCAAACAGGAGCGCGATCTCACGTGGGCGCCACTTGCGCAACGGCGGCGTCGCGCCGGTGAGCGGCATCGCCAGCAGCTCGGCCAGCGCGACGAGGGGCCCGAAGAGGAGCGCCGGCGCCTTCAGCCTGCGCTTCGCCGCCGCGAGGGCGGGGGCATAGACCAGGCGCAAGGCGCGACCGGCGCGCGGGCTGTCGAACAACCGTTGTCCGAGCCGTGCCGGATCGTAGACCGGCTTTCCACCGAGCACGCGCCGCTCCAGGCGGTCGAGGGCCTCGAGCAGGAGCAGCTCGCCGATCACAGGAATCTCCGAGCGATCACCGCTGCGGCGGCGGCTCCCGCCACGGCCGCGATCTTCCCGGCGTTCATCCGCGCCCACAGCTCGACGCTGCCGCCCCGAGAGCGGTCGTCGAAATCCCCGTGCGCCCCGCGGTCGCCGGGGAGCGGCTCGTGCAGGTTGTCGCGCCAGGTCTCGGGATCGATCGGCCGCTCGTCCATCTGCGAGTCCCAACCGAACCGGGCCAGATACCGATCGAGCAGCCCTCCGATGAACTTCTGCGCGAGGATCGCCTTCGCCGTCGGCCACCCGACCCACATCTCGCGGCGCGGGTGCTGCGTCAGGTGCAGCGCGGCGCGCGCGATCATCTCAGGCTGGAAGATCGGCGGCACCGGCTGCGGATGGCGCGGCAGCCGCGTGCGCACCACGTCGAACTGCGGCGTGTTCACCGCCGGCAGCTGCAGCATGCAGACGCGAACGCGCGAGCGATCATGGATCAGCTCGCACCGCAGCGAATCGGTGAAGCCGCGGATCGCCGCCTTCGTCGCGCAATACGCGCTCTGCAGCGGGATCGATCGATACACCAGCGCCGACCCGATCTGCAGGATCACTCCGTCGTCCGCCGGCAGCATGTACCGCAGCGCCGCGAGCGTCCCGTAGACGGTTCCGAGATAGTTCACCTCGGTCACCCGCCGGTACTCTTCCGGCGTCATCTCGACCACCGGCGAGAACACCGAGACCATCGCGTCGTTCACCCAGGTGTCGATGCGACCGAACCGGTCGAACAGCGCATGGGCCGCTTTCTGGACCTGCCGCGCGTCCGAGACGTCCGCCGGCAGAACCAGCGCTTCCCCGCCCGCCCAGCGAATCTCGTCCGCGGCGGCGTCGAGGCCGTCGACCCCGCGCGCGATCAGTCCG
>JAIVGS010000063.1 GCA_020201435.1 Myxococcales bacterium | reverse complement strand
ACGTTGGTGAGGCCCTCTTCCTCGAGCATCGCAAGCGACTCGCGCAGGCCGAAGAGCAGGTTCGTCGCGGGCGTGTATGGGAAAAAACCGTTCTCGTTGGCCTCCAGCATCGGCGCCCAGTCCCAGTACGAGCGCCGCAGGCGCGCGGTCCGCGCGGCCTCCAGCGCCTTCGCCGAGATCGCGTTGAACGACAGCCCGGGCGGCAGCATCAGGCCCTTCTGCGAGCCGCCGACGGTGACGTCGACTCTCCACTCGTCGTGACGGTAGTCGATCGAGCCGAGAGACGAGATCGTGTCGACGAGGAACAGCGCCGGATGCTTGACGCGATCGATCGCCGCCCGTACGTCGGCGATGCGGGACGTCACGCCGGTCGAGGTCTCGTTGTGCACCACGCACACCGCGCGAATCTCGGGGCCAGCGCGCAGCTTCTCTTCGACGACCGCGGGATCGACCCCGCGCCGCCAGTCGCCGGGAACGAAGTCGACGGCGAGGCCGAGGCGCTCGGCCATCTCCTTCCAGAGCGTCGCGAAGTGGCCGGTCTCGAACATCAGCACTCGATCGCCCGGCGATAGCGTGTTGACCAGCGCCGCTTCCCACGCACCGGTCCCCGACGCGGGGTAGATCACGACCGGCCCCTTGGTGCCGAACACACCTCGAAGGCCAGAGAGGACTTCTTTTCCGAGCGCCGCGAATTCCGGCCCGCGGTGATCGATCACCGGCTGCGCGATCGCGCGCAGTACGCGATCCGGCACGTTGGTCGGTCCCGGAATCTGCAGAAAATGGCGGCCGCTGTGCACGGCTACTTCCCCGTCCAGCGCGGCTTGCGCTTGGCGAGGAACGACTCGACGCCTTCCTTGAAGTCGGCGCTCATGTAGTTCCGGACGACGAAATCGGCGCCGGAGCCGGGCGGCGTCCAGTGCCGCAGCACGCGGTTGAGCGCCTCCTTCGCGGCCTGCAGCGTGAGCGGAGCGTGCTCGAGCAGCGTACGCGCCACCTCCTCGGCGCGCGTATACAAGTTGTCCTCCGCGGTGATTTCGTTCAGCAATCCGACAGCGCGCATCTCCTGCGCGTCCATCAGCCGCGCGAGGAACAGGATGTCCTTGGTCTTGGCCACCCCGATCAACCCGGCCAGCCGCGCGTGGTTGCGCATCGAGAGCGTGTTTCCGAGCGTGCGCGCGATCGGAAAACCGAACTTCGCCGAGGGCGCGCCGAGCCGCAGATCGCACGCCGCCGCGATCCCCGCTCCGCCGCCGGTGCAGGCGCCCTGGATGGCGGCGATGGTCGGGACCTTCACGTCCTCGAGCGCGTCGAAGACGCTGTCCATGCTCGCCTCGTAGTCGAGCGCATGCTGCGGCGTGCTGAAGGCGCGGAACTGCGAGATGTCGGTCCCGGAGACGAACGCCTTGTCGCCCGCGCCGCGCAGGACCAACACGCGGACCCGCGGCTGGAGCGAACGGCAGATCTCGCCGAGACGCTGGTACATCCCGAACGTCATCGCGTTGCGCGCCTCGGGCCGGTTGAACGTCAGCCAGGCGATTCCGTCGTCCTTCACGTCGAAGAGGATCTCGTCCATCACGCCTCCCGGATCACGCCCGCCGCCGCCAGCGCGCGGATCTCCTGCCGCGAATAACCGAGCTCGCCCAGGACCTGCGCCGAGTGTTCCCCGAGCAGCGGCCCCGCGCGCGTCATTCGCGTCGGCGTCTCCGACATGCGCATCGGCGAGGCGATCTGCTTCACCGGCCCGAGCTTCGCGTGCGGCGCCTCGGGAAAGAAACCGCGCGCATTCAGGTGCGGGTCGTCGAAGACCTGGTCGTACGTCTGCACCATGCCGCACGGAACGCCGGCTTTCTGCAGCGCATCGACCCAGTGGCGCGCGGGCTTCGCGACCGTGACGGCCTCGATCAGCGGCATCAGATCACGGCGATTCTGATGGCGCAGGTGGTTCTTCGCGAAGCGGTGGTCCTCTTTCAGCGATCCGAGTCCGAAGACATCGCAGCAGGCTTCCCAGTTCCGCGCCGAAGTCGCGCCCATGGTGAAGAACCCGTCGGAAGCGCGCAGCGCCTGGTAGGGGGCCGACGTCTGGTGCGCCGACCCGAGCGGCCCTGGAACCTCGCCGGTCGCGAAGTAGCGGCCGGCCTCCCAGACCGCGAGCGAGACGCCGGCCTCGAACAGGCAGACGTCGATGAACTGGCCGCGCCCGGTCCGCTCGCGCACCCGGAGCGCGGCCAACGCCGCGAGCGCGCCGTAGAGCGCGCAGGTCAGATCGGTCAGCGGCACGCCGACCTTGACCGGCGCCTTGCCGCCTTCCTCGCCGGTGATCGACATCAGCCCGCTCATGCCCTGGGCCATGATGTCGAGGCCGGGACGCTGCGCGTAAGGGCCGTCCTGCCCCCATCCGGAGGCGGCCACGTACACGAGACGCGGATTGATCGCCGAGAGCCGCGGATAGTCGAGCTCGAGATCGGCCATCGTGCCGGGCCGCAGGTTCTCGACCACCACGTCGGCGCGCGCGGCGAGCTTGCGGAAGACCTCCTTCCCCCTCGGCGCTTTCAGATCGAGCGCCAGGGACCGCTTGTTCCGGTTCAACCGGACGAAACCGGACGACTCGCCGTCGAGGAACGGACCGGTGGTCCGCACCTGGTCGCCGCCGTCCGGATTTTCGACCTTGACCACGTCCGCGCCGAGGTCGGCGAGCTGCGTCGCGCAGAACGGCGCGGCCATGAAGTTGCCCACCTCGACGACGTGGAGATCGGCCAGCGCTCCGTCCGGCATGAGGGGGCGACTCTACACCAGCGAGCGTTTTTGCTAACCTCCGGTTCCCCTTCTCAGTCGAGGTCTCGCCGGCCGTCCGGGAAGGCCGGGTCCCGGTAAGCGAAATCCCAGGAACGGACGGTCGGCCGCGGTGATTTTCTAACTCCGCGGACGGATTGTTTCGTCGCGAAAGTTGCGACCCTTCCGCGCGTACGCAGCAGCGTGCGCGCGCCGAAGTCTTCAATCCCGATTTCGGGATTCGCGGTCGGCCTTGCCTTACTGACTCTGACGATCGTCCTGGCGTGGCGCATGGAAGCGTCGCGCGATCTCGGATTTCACATCGCCGCGGGCCGGTGGATCCTCGAGCACGGGGGGTGGCCGCAGGTCGATTCGTTCACCTGGACGCTCGCCGGACGGCCTTACGTCGACATGAACGGGCTGTTCCAGGTCGTGCTCGCGCTCGCGTACGGCGCCGCCGGCATGCTCGGCGTCGGCCTGCTGCGGGTCGCGCTCACTGTGGCGACGTTCGGCCTCCTCTGGCACTCGATCCGCGGGCGCGGCGTCGAGTCGCCCGTGCTGCTCGGGATCGGGTTCGCGATCGCCCTTTTGACCTGGGAAGTGCGCCTCTTCACCCGTCCGGAGCTGATCAGCGGACTGTGCCTGGCGGGGCAGCTTCATCTGCTCCGGCGACACGCCGATACCGGCGACCGCCGCTTTCTCTTCGCGACCGTGCCGCTGCAGCTCGTCTGGGTCTATTCGCACTCGCTGTCGCTGTTCGGCGTCGCGGTTCTCGGCCTGTACGCCCTCACGCGCGGCCGGGATGTCGCACCGTGGATCGCGCTCGCCGCAGCAGCGGCGGTCATGTTCCTGAATCCGTACGGTATTCGCGGCGTCGAGTGGCAGCTCAGCCTCGGGGCGCGGATCGCGGCGGGGAATCCGTTCGCCGACACGCAGCTGGAGCTCGTCTCGCCGTTCTCGGCCGACGCGGCGCGGTTTCCCGCGCTGGTCTTCTTCCGGTTGATGCTCGTCGTCACCGCCGTGGTCCTCGTCGCGGGCGCGCGACGGATCTCGCGCTTCGAAGGGGCCGTCGTCGCGCTCTTCGGGACCCTGGCGGCGGTGCACATGCGCATCGTCGCGATGTTCGCCATCGCCGCGCTGCCGGTCGTGCTCGAGGCCGCCTCCGCGATCGTCGGCCGCGCCCTGGAAAAGAAGGCAGTCTCCGCGGCCGCCCTGCTGGGCATCGTTTTCATGATCCAGCAGACGATCTCGGGTGGCGTGTATGCGTTCGACCGTTATCCGTTCCGATTCGGGTCCGGCGAATCGCCCGCGGTGTTTCCCATCGGCACGGCTGCGACGCTGGCACAGTTCAAGGGTCCGCTCTTCAACGCCGTCGAGCACGGCGGATATCTCGAGCTGCACCGTCCCGACTTGAAAACCTTCATCGATGGCCGCCTCGAGGTGATGGACGAGGACTTCTTCCTGCCTTACCTGCGCGCCCTCGAGGGCGGCGATGGATGGGACGCGCTCGAGAATCGCTGGCATCCGGCGGTGGCGCTGGTGCCGGCGAACGACCGCGATCTCGTCACGCATCTTCTCGACGAGCCCGGGTGGACGCTCGTCGACGTCGACACGGTCGCGTTCCTGTTCGCGCGCGACACGCCGGATCAGCTGAAAGCGATCGAGGCCAACCAGGAACGCCTCGCCCGGCTCAACGCGCCGGCCACCCCCGGCGCGGATGCGATCGCTCCGCCGCCGCGTCCGTCGCGGCTTGCCGCGCTGTTCGGCTCGAACGACGTTCCGTTCGAATCCTTCGGGCGCGGCGCGAACTTCCTTCAGCTCGGCATGTTCGAGGCCGCCCGCCGCGACCTGCGTCAGGCGCTGCTCGCGTCCGCCCGCGCGGAACCGGCGTTGATCAAGGCGTACGTGATCGCGACCGCCCAGCTCGGGCGCCTCGACGAATCGCGCGCCTGGTGCCGCAGGCTGGTCGATCTTTCCCCGCAGGACGAGGAAGCCCGGACCTTGCTCGCCAGCCTGCAGTCGCACGGCTCCTGACGCTATCGGAGCTGGAACGCGACCGTCTGCGGGTTCCCCTCCGCTCCCGCGAGATCGCTGAGCCGCGTCCTCGCGGGGCAAGTTCTCCATGATGGCTCAATCCGGTCCGAACAGCTCGTCGCGAGCTCTTTCGCAGATCGCGGCGACGAACGGGTTGCGGATGCGCCGTTCGATCGACAACGCGTAGTAGTGCAATCGCACCTGTTCGACGCGCCCGACGGCTTGCACTCCGAGCTGCCGCACGATGTCCGCTTCGACCACCGTCGGCGCGGGAAAGAGGCCGCGACCGGTCGCGCCGACCGCGGACAGCAGCGCGTCGTCCTCGAACTCGGCGATCACCCTCGGGTGCAGGCCGTTGCCGTCGAACCAGCGATCGAGCGCGCGCCGGACGGCGGTGTTGCGGGTGTGCAGCAAGAGCGGCGCGCCTTCGAGCGAACGCGGAAAGCCGCGGCGCAGCCGTGTCGCCAGCCGGGGCACGCCGAAGAATGTCACGCCGCTCTCTCCGAGCAGATGGCTGAAGGCCTTGACGTTGCTTCCCGACGGCACCGGCGCGTCGGCGATCAGGACGTCGAAGGCATACAGCGAGAGATCGGCCAGCAGCCGATCGAAGCTGTTCTCGCGGCAGACCAGCCGCACGGCTTCGGGACGCCGAAGGGCCGGCTGCAGGAGCCGGTTGACGACCCGCTTCGGCACCGCGTCGACGATGCCGACGTTCAGCCGGGCCGGGAGCCCGGTGGGCCTGCCCTTGACGGTGTCGAGCATCTCGTTGCCCAGCGCGAAGATCTCCTCCGCGTAGCGGTAGACGACGCGGCCCATCTCGGTCAGCACCAGCTTGCGTCCGGCCCGCGCGAACAGCTTCTCGCCGAGGCGATCCTCGAGGGAATGGATCTGCTCGCTCAGCGTCGAGTGCGAGAGGCGCAGGATCTGTCCCGCCCTGGCGAGGCCGCCCTCGCGCGCGACGGTGAAGAAGTAGAGCAGGTGGTGGTAGTTGACCCATTCCATGATCGTGTCGGCAGAACCGACAGATTACTTCCAAACTTCCTGATTGTCGAACCATCGTCCGATCGCCACACTCCTGCCACACGAGGAGGAAGACGATGGATCTCGACATTCGCGTGCGTCACCGGGCCACCGCCGATCCGCAGGGCGCGAGAGAGCACATCGCCGCCAGGCTGCGCGGCGCGCTGCGCCGGATGAACAACCGGCTGGCGTGGGTGGTCGTGCATCTCGACGACGTCAACGGACCGCGCGGCGGAAACGACAAGCGCTGCGTCGTCCGGGCGCAGGCCATCGACGGCGCCTATGCCGTTGGCGCCGCGACCGGCTGCGATCTGCTCGGCGCCGTCGACCGCGGGCTCCGCCGCGCGCTGGACGGCCTCCGCCTTCGCCTTCGGCGCAGGAGGCGCCGCTAGTGGCGGGCCTCGAGACGATCGGCACGCCCTGGATCTGGGCGGGATTCGTCGGGCTGGTGCTGGCGATGCTCGCCCTCGATCTCGGCGTGCTCCATCGCCGCCCGCGCGCCGTCAGCGCCCGGGAGGCGGCGCTGTGGAGCGGCGTCTGGATCGCGCTGGCGGCGGCGTTCGGCCTGTTTCTGCTCGCGCGCTTCGGTGAACAGCGAGCGGTCGAGTTCGCCACCGGGTATCTGATCGAGAAGGCGCTGGCCGTCGACAACCTGTTCGTGTTCGTCGTCGTCTTCGGCGCGTTCGGGCTGCCGCGGGAGCAGCAGCATCGGGTGCTGTTCTGGGGCGTCCTCGGCGCGCTGGTCATGCGCGCGATCCTGGTGATCGCCGGCGGCGTGGTGCTGCAGCGGTTCCACTGGGCGATGTACGCATTCGGCGCCGTGCTGGCGGCGGCTGGAGTCAAGCTCTTGCTCTCGCGCAGCGCGGGCCAGGACAGCTTCGCCGTCCGCCTCGCGCGGCGCGCCCTTCCCGGCGCGCAGCCGCTCCTGGTGGCGCTGGTCGCCGTGGAGCTGGCCGACCTGGCTTTCGCTTTGGAGTCGATCCCCGCGGTCTACGCGGTGACGTCGGATCCGTTCATCGTCTTCACCTCGAATGCGCTGGCGATGCTCGGGCTGCGGTCGCTCTACTTCCTGCTCGCCGGATGGCTGGAACGCTTCCGCGCGCTCAAGCCGGCGCTGGCACTGATCCTGCTTTTCGTGGGGACCAAGATGCTGCTCGACGATGTCGTCGAGATCTCGCCGCTCATGTCGGTCGCAGTGATCGCGGCGCTCCTCGGCGGCGCGATGCTGTTTCGTCAGCGGAAGAAGCCGCTCCACCAGTGCCAGGTGCACGAGCAGACTCCGCCCGAGCACTGGTCCGCCGGCGGCGGCACGCGCTGTACGAACGTGCCGTCGTAGCCGATGCTCGCGTTCGCCCAAGTGCAGCTGCCCGGGCCAGCGCTGAACGTCGCCTTTCCGCAGCTCGTTCCGCTCGGCGTCACGATCTCGACCGTCGCGGTGCAGTCGGGCCCCGACGCCATGGAGACGATGCCGTACGCGCGGCCGTTCCGCACCATCTGGAAGCCGGCCATCATGTTCGGATTCCGATCCATGAACCACGCCGGCGGCGGAGCGACGGTCGTCGCCATCGAGTCGAGCTGCCACCAGGTGTCCGCGTGGACGAAGACGCCGCCGCCGACGCGGACGAGGGCGAACCCCTCGAGATGGGTCCACTCGGACTGCGGACCGAGCAGCTTGAAGGCGGCGCCCGCGGTCCCGCCGTGATCGATCCATTGCGCGACCACGCTCTTGTCGAAGGTCGCGCTGTCCGCCGTCACGAACGTGTTGCCCTGGCGGTCGACGACGAAGGCGCCGATCGCCGTGAGCTGCGATGAAAGCGTCGTGCTCCAGCGGAGAGTCCCGCGCTCGTCGTAGTTCTCCACCACGGGCGATCCATTGCCGCGGACCAGCACGGCCACTCCGCCGAGCGGGTCTTCGACGGCGATCATGTTTCCAGACCGGCTCGGTCCGATGTAGACCGGCTGGCCGCTGTCGTCCCACGCCTCGACCGAGTACGCCTCGGCGCCGGACTTGCCGGTGAAGGCGACGCCCTCGAACGTCGAGTATCGCCCGAGCAGGAACGCGTTGGTGCCGGAGGGCGCACTGCCGCGGAGCGCGCCGTCGCGGCTGACGAAGTGGATCGCGCCGTTCTGCGGCTCGAGGACGTTGTCGGTTCCCAGAGCGAGGACGCCGAACGCGTCGACGAAAGCGGTGCAGTCGACGCGGTTTCCCTGCATCGAGTGGCTTGCGGTCGGCGCACCGGCTGATCCGGGCGAGAGACCGTCGCACTCTGAACTCACCGTGCCGGCGTCGCTCGGTCCACCACCGGACGTTCCGGCGTCTGGGTTGGAGTCCCCGCCGCCGCCCCCGCCTCCTCCCGCGTCAGGCGTCCCGCCGCCCGAGCCACCGCCTGTAGAGCCGGCGTCCAGGCTGCCGCCCGAGCCGCCGCCTGTCGAGCCGGCATCCGGGCTTGCGGCGGCTGGTCCTGCCTCGGGAGGAGGTGGCGGGTTTCCGGTCGGACCGGTACCGCCTGCGCCCGGATTCGACGGACTTGAGTTGCACGCCGCGATCACGAACGCGGCGACGAAGAGGGAGCGAAGCGGCAGGCGCAGGCGCATGGCAGACCTCCACGCCCGCGACGGGCGGCGCCGCCGTAACCTGTGCAGCGACCGCCAGCCCCGCCAGGCCGTGCAGGCTCGACGCGCCTACCAGACTATGCGCAACACCGGTGCATTTCCGGGCTGCAGCGTATCCCGGAAGAGTAGATGACCAGTGGACAGCAGCGCCACGCCGCCGATGTACGGAAACGCGGATATGACGTTGCCCTTTGCCGCTGAATAATCGTCGACGACCGAATCGTTGGCGGTGATGGTTCCCGCCACGGTGGAAACGGTCCCGTTTGCATGATCGATCTTGCGGATGCGCAGGCAGTTTCCGCCGATTCCATCGCAACCGGTTTCCGCGTAGTAGATGTCTCCGTTTGCGGCCGTCGCCCCGCCGCTCGCAGGAACCATGAATCGGGCGCCGGTCGCCGCCACTCCGTCGGCGGAGGATCCGGAAAGCGAGCCCGCCACGAGGCTGATCACGCCGGCGGGCGTCCGCTTCAGCAGCGCCTCGTACTCGGTGTGGAGGATGTCGCTGCAGTCGCCATACTGCGCGAAGAAATAAATGTTGTTCGAGGCGTCCGCCCAGACGGCTTTCGTGTACTCCGCGGGGAAGAGCGGCTGCGAAGTCGAGATGCTGGTCGAGCACGGCCCGACCACTGTGGAGATCTTTCCAGTCGATCCGTCGATCTTTCGCAGGATCGCGGTCTCACCACTGCCGGGATTGCCCGCAAGCCAGACGGACTTGTCGGACGTGACCGCGATCGACCATGGAGTCATGGTGGAAATGTCGGCGGTCGTCGCCGGGACGCCATCGTCGTGCGAGGATCCGCCCCCCGCGATCGTGTTCACGACCTGGTTTGTAAAGTCGATCGCGCGCACCAGACTCGGGCCCGCGGAGTTCGGAAAAGCCGTCGTGTACAGAGTGTTCGACGCCGCATGGTACGCATAACCACCCGTGGAGGGGAACGTGGCGGTCTTCGGCGCCTGACCGTCGCCGCTGTTCTGATCTCCCCCGCCGCCGGCTCCCGCGACCCACGTGAGCATTCCGTCGGTGCCGACGTGGTAGACGAAGTCGTTCGACGGATCGTGAAAGAAGAACCCCCCACTCGTGTCGGGCGCCAGCTGCTCGATGCCCAGTTCGGGATGAGCCTCGATCGCCGGCCCGGAGAAGGGCGTCGTGCTCACGCTGCCTTGCTGCCAGACTGAATGTGCGTTCGTGAGCCGAAAGAACGTGCCCGCGGGAGGATCGACGGCCGTCACCGAGAACGACACCGGACCAGCGACGACGTTGCCGCGGATATCGAGGAAGTACGCCTTGAAGGTGTACGTCCCGGTAGCATAGCCGGGCCTGCCGAGCTGCAGCGCGATCCCGCTTGCCCCGGTCTTCGTCGTCGGCGAGTCCACCGCCGACGCCGCATTGATTGCCTCCCAGTTCACGTCGAACCCGACCAGCGGCCCCGTCCCCGCCAGCGTCACGCCGAGTGGCGTGGTGAACGTCTGGTCCCGGTAGACCGACTGCGTGGTCGCGCCGTGGGCCGTCAGCATCACGGACGAGCGCGTCGCACTGCCGGCTTTCGCGATCATGCGGATGCTGCGGTTGCCGGAATCGACCACGTAGACGTTCTGCGCGGCGTCGACTGCGATACCGGTATCGCCCGTGAAGTCGAAGGTTGCGCCGGTGGCCGGTCCGAAGTCGCCTGAGGATCCCTGCGTCCTGGTCCCGGCGATCGTCGTGATCTGACCGCTGGTTGCATCGATGCGCCGGACGCGATGGTCGCTGTTGACGACGAAGAGATCGCCGGCTTGATCGGCGGTCATCTCGGCCCAGGGACCGAGGTCGCTCTCGATCGCCTCGCTGCCGTTGTTGTCGGCGAGTGCGGCACCTCCTGCGACGCGCGTGACCGCCGAATCGATTCGCACGATTCCGCTGGAGGACGTCCCGGTTCCGACGTTGTCCACCCCGTCACAGACGTAGCCCATGGCGAAGACGGTGCCGGGTGCGTCGGAGAGCGGAATGCCGAATCCGATCAGGCTCCCGATGTTGCCCGTAGTGCAGTTCGGCGCCCCCATGTAGGCGTGGATGAGGCCGTCGGGATCGATTCGGCGGATGCGGGCGTGGCCAAAGCTCGACGACAACCCACGATCGGAGACGTAAAGCGTGCCATCGGCTGCGACCGAGAGCGCCCCGGGATAATCGAAGACGGCCGAGCTCGCCAGCCCTCCGTCGCCGAACCCAGGCCCGCCGGCGGAACCGCCGCCCGCGTAGGTGCTGATGGTGCCGGCGATGAGATCGATCCGGCGCACGCGGTTGTTTCCGACCTCGCTCACGTACAGGACGTGATGCGCTTCGTCGAGCGCGAGGCAGCACGGCTGCACGAGCGGCGTCGACGTTGCCGAAACGCCTTCGCCGCCGATGCCGATCGACGTCCCGTTCCCGGCGACGTTTGCGACGGCGCCCGCCGGTGACACCGAACGGACGTACATGAAGTCCGTGTAGTAGATGGTGCCGTCGGATTTCACCGCGATCCCGGTGATCCCGTCTTCGTTGACAACGGTGCTCGGACCCGGAGCGCCGGTGCCGGACGCATGGGCGGCATTGACGATAGGCACCACCGTTCCCGCGGTGGGAGCGGTTGCGCTCGCCGAAAACGAAACGCCGGTCCCGCCGGTGGACGCGCTGAAATTCACCGGGCCGGCGATTCTTCCGAGCGTGATGTTGGTGGCGAAGCGGCCGGTTCCATCGGACACGCCGGAGGCCGGATTGAGGGCGATTCCTTCCGGCGCCGTGACGGTGATCGGGACGCCGGCCGCGGGCGAACCGCCGTTCTTCACCGTCAGAATGACGGGCGCGGCCAAGGCCTGCTCGATCATCGCGATCTGCGCGTCTCCCGAGGTAACGGTGATGGTGCACGCGGGGCAGCCGACGGTGACGGTCGCCGTGGCGCTCCGGCTCGTGTCGGCCGCACTGGTCGCCAGCACGTGGTAGGTGCCGGCCGTGGCCGGCGCCGTGTAGAGTCCAGTCGTCGAAACCGATCCACCGCCGCTTTCGGAGACCGTCCAGTTGACGCTGATGTTCGACGAACCGGTGACGGTCGCGGTGAATTGCCGCGTTGCTCCGGGGGCCACGTTCGCGCTGGTCGGGTCGATGGAAATCGAAACAGTCGACGCGGCGGGAGTCACGGTGATCGCCGCCGTCGCGGTCTTCGTCGCATCTGCCCTGCTCGTCGCGACAACATGATACGCGCCGGCAATGGCAGGAGCGGTGTAGAGTCCCGCCGACGATACCGACCCGCCCGCCGTCCCTTCGGAGACCGACCATGTCGCGCTGGTGTCCGCCGCATTGCTCACCGTCGCCGTGAACTGCTGCGTGCCGCCGGGATGCAGCGAGACACTGGTCGGATCGATGGAGATGGAGACCGCTGCCGGCGCCGTCACGGTCACGGTCGCGACAGCGCTCTTCGAGACATCCGCGACGCTCGTCGCGCTGACGTGGTAAGTGCCAGCCACCGCTGGCGCGATGTATAGACCGGACGAAGTGATCGACCCCCCGGCACTCTCCGCCACCGCCCAGGTCACTGCGGTATTGCTCGAGCCAGTGACGGCGGCCGCGAACTGCTGGGTCGCACCGGCAGCGACCGTCGCCGTCGCTGGCGAGATTGTGATCGATATCGCCCCGCCTCCGCCGCCGCCTCGCCCTCCTCCACCTCCACACCCGGCCACTGCTACGCACAACGCTGCAAGATGGACACGACGCATGAAGAATCTCCCAGGATGCGCGCCGATGCTCCGGGGTGGGTGGAGGTAGTGTCAAGCGTGGCGTGTAAAACGGCACCTCGTCCGAGCTCGACTACTGCGGACAATGGATCGTGAAGTTCCACGCCGTCCCGGTCGTCCCGCTGCAGTTCGGAGTGACTTTGACCGTCACCACTTCGGATCGACCGTTGAACGACACCGCCTGCGAGCCGGAGCCACCGATGCATCCGGTATCGAGCAGCTGATTCCCCTCGTACATGATCGTCATCCGATCCGGGATCGTGAACATGGTCCACTCGAACGTGAACGTGCCCGCGCTCTGATTCAGTTTCACGTCGTGTTGATCGGGAGCGTCGCCTCCTGCCTCCGACAGATCGTTGCAGTCGACAGGATCCACGCCCAGCGTCGCGCAGGCCGTCGGATCGACGGCGCCGATGAGTCCGGACTTGTCCGTCGGCGCGCCATGCACTTTTGGGCCGGCATAGTATGCGAAATGGATATGAGGACCTGTCGAGTTCGTACCGTCACCAGGTACGCCGCCGGTGAAGCCGAGGAAGTCTCCGGCACCAACCTCGACCTTTCGCTGGAGCGAATCGGGGCAGATCCGGGCGGGCCAGCACGCCTTCACGGCATTGATCTGATCGTCGGAAAAATGTTTGGAGAGAACACCGCTGAGCTCGCCGTAGATTGCGGCTCTGCCGCCGCTCATCTGAAGGACCATGTACAAACCGTAACCGCCGGGATTGTACCGAAGCTCGGCCGTGCCGTCCGCCACGGCCTGGATTCCGGTCCCCACTTTGACCGGAACGTCCATTCCGGTATGCATTTCCACGCGCTCGGGGTGGCTCGGGTCCTGCCGGATTCCGAAACGTTGGTCTGGTGTATTCGTAAAGGGCCGATAGCCCACCAGCGGAGAGAGGATCGGTGCACCATCGCATGTCGCGTCGGCGGTCATCGCGTTCCGCGACCGCTGCGTGGTGGCCCGCATTGAGAGGCTTCCGAGCATAATCAACGCCTCGGTTCGACCGTCAGCGGCCGTCCGATCGGTAAAAGCGAATGGAGCGACGTCGAACAGAACGCTGCTGCGGTCGGTCGCGACAGCGGTGGGAACCGCGTATTCATCAGCCGACGTTTCCATCGCCTCCGAGAACAGCCGAATATATCCAGCGATGCCATCCGACGCCGCCAGCCGCGAGGCGAACTCTTTGGGGACCGCGAGCTCGACGCGCGTGTTGAGCAGCGGCTGCGATCCGCCCTTGTAGCTCACGCGCAATGCGAGCGGAGCACGCAATTCGTCGCTGAAGAAGACGCTGTCGGGCCCGAACGTCTGCAACGGTACGCTCGACAGGTCGACGTAGACGTGCGTCGTTTCCGCGAAGGCGCCCGAGGGAAAAGTGACCGTGGCACGGTCACCCAGACGGAGCGTCCCACCCGCGGACGTGACATCGGCCTCGACACTCGTCGGCTGGCCTCCGCCTGCGCACGCGCTCATCACGGCGCAGCAAATCAACCCGACGCCACCGACCGACCGCGCCTTCATGTCATTGGCAGGCCAGAACGGTCTGCCCGTTCTGGTTCACCCTCGCGCAATGGAGGCTTCCACAATCCCGCAGCACGACCGTCCGCCCGTTCGAGCAGCTCAGGATTTTGGTGAGGTCGGTGGAGCAGACGACCCCTCCCCCCGAAAACGAACAAATGTCGCCGACAGAGTAGCCGCCGTTGGCGCACTGCACGCTCGGTTGGCCGACCGAATTGGTCAGGAGGTCGCAATTCGAAGGCGGACAGTGAATGGCCTCGACCCATCGTCCCGATATGCAGATCAGCACGATGTCCTTGGCGAACGAGCACCCGGCAGCGTTCTCGGCGCCGCACGGGGCATTGGCCTTCGCGTAAGGCGTATAGTTCGTCGTCGTCCCGCAACCGATCTCATCATTGCCCTGGAAAACGAAACAGGATTGCAAACCGGGGCATTCGAACACCTTCGAGTAAGCACCGTTGTCGCAGTACAGGGCAGCATTGGTGGCGCCCGCCGACGACGTCCCGCACAGCAGACTGCCCGTGCGGTCGCACGCGAACCCTCGGTCGGGGTAGCGG
>JAIVGS010000341.1 GCA_020201435.1 Myxococcales bacterium | reverse complement strand
GAGTAGACCACCGTGGGCTGGCCCTTGCCCTCGAAGTCGAAGACGGAGCTGCCGGTGTTGGCCGAGCAGTCGAAGGTTGCCGAGCTCCAGATCCATCCCTGGCCCGGCTTCCACACCGAGTACGCGCTCTGCGAGGCGACCCCGATCTCGGGCATTCCGTCGTTGTCGAAGTCGGCGATGGTCGGCGCGCCGCCGGGATTGTAGTCGGTGCCGCAGTCGGCGCCGTGGGTGGGCAGCGGAATCGGATCGAGGAGCATTCCGCCGGTCCAGTCGTGGATGTGGAGGAAGCCGTGCGCCACCACCACGATCTGCGGATGCGGGTCGTCGGGCTTGAGGCCCATGATCGCGCCGTACTTTGCGAAGTTGGCGACGGCAGGGAAACCCTCCGGGCAAGCCGAGCCGGCGCCGCCCGCGCACGGCTGGTTGTTGGGCATCTTCACCCCGGCTCCGAAGAGCGCCTTGCAGGTGAAGCCGGTCGCGGAGGTCGGGTCGGCGACGAGCTTGTAGGCCTGGTTTCCGGTGAGGATCTCGGGCACGCCGTCGAGGTCGATGTCGGCGATTGCGGTGAGCGAGCCGTCGCCGTTGCCGCCGATCGCGCCGCCCGCGTTGGTCTGCGGGCAGAGCGTCTTGCCGGTCGCGCCGTCGAAGACGCCGTTGCCCACCACCACCTGCGCCGGGCCGGTAGGTCCGAGCAGCCGGGCGATGACCGGGGCGCCCCACCAGAGCTGCGCCTGGCGGGTGACCCAGAGGAAGCGGCCGTCGCTGCCGAAGGCGATGAGCCCGCCGTGCTGGTGCGCCTTGCTGGGGTCGGCGACTTGCGGCGGCTCGTCCGCCGGGTCCCAGCCGCCGGTGATGAAGCAGGTCTCGCCGGTGCCCATGCAGTCGCCCGAGGCGATGCCGGAGTTGCCGTCCACGCTCAGCTCCATGTGCTGGAACATGTCCTTGGGCGCCGACCAGATGGGCGAGCCGTCAGAGCCGCGCACGGCGCGCATCACGCCCTGCACTTCCACCATCTGGGCGCCCTGCAGGCCGGTGGGATGCTCAGGAAAGGAGTTGAAGACCACCGCCGGCGCCGGGTCGGTCGCGTGCAGCCGCATCACAACCGGGGTGCTCATCACCTGCACGTAGTCGGGGTATTCGAGGCCGGCGAAGAACGTGTCCTTGCCGGCCAGCGCGTCGGGGCCGTCGGGCGTGAGCCACGGCCACCACCAGGCGTGGGAGGGCGGCTCGAACGATCCGTGGGGGATGAAGATGCAGGCCGGGTCCGCCTGCTTGCACTGGGCGCTCGCGGGAATGCACTGGCCGTTGCTGCAGAAGTCGCCCGCCGGGCAGGTCACCGCGGCGCAGGCGTTGGGCTGCGTGGCCGGATTTGCGGCTCTGCAGGTACCGTCAGCCTGGCAGATGCCGTCGGCGCAGTCGGCGTTGGTGCTGCACTTGCCGACGCCGCCCACGATGGTGCTGCAGTCCTCGAACTGCGCGTCGCAGGACTCTTGCAGCTTCTTGTCCACGCACGCCGCGGCAAGAATACACGCGGCCACCGCCGCTGCCTTCCCCGACCCCATCCGACACCTCCCAAAGGCTGCCGGCAAGGTGGGGAGCAGGCTGCCGCAAGGCAAGCGGCCGGTCAGTCCCCCGTCGGACCGAAAGAAAAAAAATTCTTTTTCGGGTTCAAAACCGGACAGTGTTCGAGGTGGGTTTGTGACCGGCGGGTCAGAATTTCTTGACGAGTCCGCGAGCCGTCGCTTACAAACCCGCGCGAATTCTGACCCGCTGGTCACGAAAGCGAAGGATGCCTCGTCACGCAGACCCGAACGCCAGGGACGCGCTGATCGCCGCCGCCCGAGCGGAGTTCGCCAGCCGCGGCCTGCGGGGCAGCCGGATCGAAGACGTCACCTCCAAGTGCGGACTGTCCAAGGGCGCGTTCTACCTCCACTTCAAGTCCAAGGAAGCGCTCTTCGGCGAGCTGGTGGACGCCTTCGGCAAGCAGATGAGCGCCTGCGCCGAAGAGCGCGAAAGCGAGACGGCCTCGTTCTTCGCGGAAAGCGGCGCCGTCACCCGCCGCGACTTCGCCGAGCTCACGCCGCGCTACCGGCGCTTTCTGGAGATGGAAACCGCGGGCGACCTGCGCACGCTCGAGCTGCTCTGGGAGTACCGCGACGTGGTGGGCGTGCTCCTGCGCGGCGCGCAGGGCACCCGATTCGAAGGGACCATCTGGGAGATGATCGACCGCGAGGTGGAGCGCATCAAGGTGAGCTTCAACCGCTTGCAGGGCGAACGCGCCTGCCGCACCGACGTCCCGCCGGAGATTTTCGGCTCGATGATCGTCGGCACCTACGTGCTCGTCGGCGCGCGCATGAGCCGCATGGCCGCAAAGCCCGACCTCACCGAATGGGCCCGCACCCTGCACGTGCTCATCCGCGAAGGCAGCGCGCCGCAAGATCTTCCCGCAGCGGTGGCGCTCGATCGGTGAACCTCAACCTGCGCGCCGGGCATCTCTCGCTCGGGCTCAACCAGCTGAAGGTGGTGAATGAATAGAATGCACATGATTCGTCAGGCAGCGGTGGTGTTGGCGGCGACGGTGGCCATTTCCTTCACGGCTGCTGCGCAACAACAGATGCCGGCGCAGCGTCAGGCTCCGCCGCGGCCGGAACGGCGAAGGGTTTCGCTGCGCGAGGCGCTGCAGCTTGCGGCGAGACAGGGCCCGGACGTGGCCGCCGCGCGCGCGCAGGCGGCGGTGGTTCACGCCGGAGTGGAAAAAGCGTGGACGGCCTGGCAGCCGGACCTGAGCGCCAGCGGCACGTTCGACCACACCAGCGCGCCGGCGGAGATTCCCGCGGGCGTCCTCGGGCCCAACAGCATCACCATCATCGCCCCCAATACCCGCCTGGGCACGCTGCAGATCGCCCAGCCGCTGCTCTCGCCGCAGGGGCTCTTTGCGCCGGGCATCGCCAACGCTGCGGCCGAGGCAGCAGCCCGCGGCGCCGACGAGGCACGCGAGCAGACCTTGCTGGCCGTGGCGCGCGCGTACCTGAACCTCCAGGGACTCGAGGGCCTCTTGAACGCCGCGCGCGAGGCCGAGCGGGTGGCGCTGCGGCGGGAGCAGGACGCGCGCGCACAGATCTCGGCGGGCACCGCGGTGGAGCTGGCGCTCTTGCGCGCGCAGACCGAGACCGCCAACGCCCGCGTGCAGATCGCGAACTTCGAGGGAAACAACCAATCGCTCTGGCCTCTTTTGGAAGCGCTCACCGGAGAGCGGGTGGAGCCGCTGCCCTTCGGAGCGCCGCAGGAGATTCCCGAGCTGGCACAGGAGGAGGCCGAGCCCTGGGAGAACAGCTACGCGGTCAAGAGCGCGGCGGCGGCGGTGGTCGCGGCGGAACGTTCCACACATCTGGACCACTTCGCCTGGCTGCCCAGCGTCACCGGGATAGCTCGGGGCAACTACAACTCCAGCGGCGGGTTCGCCGGCACCACGACGTCTTACGACCTGATCCTCAACGTCAACGTGCCCATCTACGACCGCGGCCAGCGCATCGCGCAGCTCCACGAGGACGAGGCGAGGCTCCAGGAGGCGCAGGCGCAACTCGCCTCGGCAAGGGCGCGCGCGCGGGCCACCTGGGACGGCGCGAAGGGAAATCTGAGCTCGGCGCAGGTGGCGCTGCAGCAGGCCACCATCCAGGCGGAGCTTGCGGCGAAGACGCAACAGCAGGTCGACGCTTCCTACCGCGCCGGAGTGTCGACCTCGCTGGATCTCTCCGACGCCGACCAGCGCAAGTTCCTCGCCCAGAGCGCCGCGGCGCAGGCGCGCACCGAGGTGGAGGTGCGCAAGGCCGAGCTGGCGGTGGCTGCGGGGGCGCTCTATCGCCTGTCGCAACAATAGACACGGCAAACC
>JAIVGS010000005.1 GCA_020201435.1 Myxococcales bacterium | reverse complement strand
GAGGCGGAGGCGGAGGCGGCGGCGGCGGCGGTGGGGGCGGAGGAGGCGGCGCGGCGCTCGAGTGCACCACCACGGTGTCGACCGTCACGCCCGCCTGGTTCTTGCCGGAAGTGTCCTCGAGGTCGATCTCGTCGACCATGCCCGAGGTCACCCCGAGGCGCGAAAGCGGCACCGAGACCTGCTGCCAGGCGTTGGCGGTGATCGGATGGCCGAGCGCGGTGTCGAGGCCGATGGCCCCGATCGTCGCGCCGTTGCTCTGGAGCGAGAGCGAGATCTTCTGGCCGCCGCTGGTTCCGCCGTGGATCCAGAACTCGACCGTGTTCCAGGTCGCGGCGTCGAACGGCGTGTCGAGATGAAAGGCGAGCCCGCCCCAGTTGTCGGGCTCGAAGTGGATCGCGCGCTTTCCGTCGTGGACCAGCGTCGTCTCGCCCCAGGTGATAGGCGCCCAGCTCCAGTCCTCGACGTCGTTGCCGAAAGAATCGCCGTAGACCCAAATCGTCGGATTCACGTCCTGGGTCTTGCCCATCTGCGCGACGCCGCCGGCGACGGTCACGACCGCGATGCCGCGCGAGACCAGGTAGTCGAGCACGGTGGTGAATCGCGCCATCGGATACTGCGTCTCGCGGGTCGGCGTCCCGGTGGTGAACTCGTGGAAGGTGAGGATCAGCCAGCTGCCCTCCTGCGCGGCCTGGTCGATCCAGCCCTCGATGTCGGCGACGGTGGTGGTGTTGCGGACGTAGGCCGCGCGGAGCTGGTAGCGGTCGTCGTCGCTGAAGACGCGGCCCATGTTCTGCGTGCGGTGGCAGCCGAAGTACGTGCGCGCGGTGGCGAGGACCCCGTCGTCGTACTCGCCGTAGGGCGAGGCGAAAGCGGTGATCGAGGAAAGGCCCAGGTTCGTCTGCAGCCACGACTTCGAGTCGGCGAGCTCGTGGTCGACCTGCGTCGCCGAGAGCGCCGGCAGGTGGGGATGGGTCACCGTGTGATCGCCGATCTCGTTGCCTTCGGCCGCGAGCGTCCGCGCCTCGGCGAGCGTGAGGTAACCGCTCCAGCTCTGTTGAATCGGCTGCGAGATCAGGAAGTACGTCGCCTTGAGGCCGCGCTGATTGAGCGCCGGCCGCGCGAGGTCGTACTGCGACTGAAAGCCGTCGTCGATGGTGATGGTCACCATCGGCTGCGCGAAAGGAGTCGCCGCCTGCGCCGCGGTCGCGGCCGCGAGCAGGGCCGCAGCCCCCCAAAGGTGTGTCCGCATCCCCCGTCCCCCTACATCGCAAGGTGCGCAGGGGTGGCCCCGATCACAACGTCACGCGGTCGACACATTCCAGGCCAAACGACCCCTTGCCGGAGCCTTGCACCGTCACCAGATCGCGCAGGCGGGGGAGCAGGCGTATGCGGGATAGACTGCGGGGATGGTGGTTGCCGATCGCGTCGTGCGCGATCCTGGCGTGCGGTTCTCAACATGTGGCGTCGAATTCGCCGGTGAAGGTTTTGCCCGGCGCGGCGCAATTGCATTTCGAAGGCCGCTTCGACGGCTCCGATCCGTCCGGACCGCGATTCGAGTGGCCCGGCAGCACCGTCTGGCTGCGCTTCGACGGGACCGGGGCGAAGGTGACCCTCTCCGAGCAGTCGCTCGAGACCGACGAGTACGGGCATGCCGCGCACAACTGGTACGACGTCTTCGTCGACGGCCAGCCCGCCCAGCCGCTCCTCGCGGCGGAAGGCACGCAGAGCTATCTGCTCGCGGCCGGCCTCGTTCGCGGCGAGCATCGGTTGGCGCTGCGCAAGCGGACCGAGGCGTACGTGGGAGTGGGACAACTGCTCGGCTTCGAGCTCGATCCCGGCTCGAAAGTGCTGGCGGCCGAGTCTCCGCAACGGCGGCTCGAGTTCATCGGCGACTCGGTCACCGTCGGCTTCGGCGTCGACGGCAGCGACGCGAGCTGCCTCTTCTCAGCCGACACCGAGAATTACTCCCACAGCTACGCGGCGCTCACCGCGCAGGACCTGGGCGCCGCGCAGATCGCCGTCGCCAGCTCCGGCGCCGGCGTCTACCGCAACTGGGGCGGCAGCACCGTGGAGACCATCGGCGACCTCTATCCACGCGTCCTGCCGACCGATCCCGCCAGTCACTGGAACTTCTCGGCCTGGACGCCGGATGCGGTGGTGATCAACCTCGGGACCGAAGACTTCACCTCCGGCGATCCGGGGCACGATGCCTTCGTCGGGGCGTACCGTTCGCTCCTCGGCCGGGTGCGGCAGACCTACCCGTCGGCGTTGATCGTGGTCGCGCTCGGACCGATGCTGAGCGACCTCTGGCCGCAGGGAGCGCAGGCGCTGAGCCGCGCCCGCGCGTACGTCTCGGAAGTGGTCAACGCGACGGCCGATCCGCGGGTGAAGCTGATCGAGTTCGACAACCAGGACGAGGCCGGCAGCTACGGCTGCAAGTCGCACCCGAACGCCGCGACGCACCGGCGGGTCGCCGACCAGCTCACCGCGTATCTGCGCGCCCAGCTCGGCTGGTGAGGTCTGCAAAAAAAAGGTCGCGGCGGAGCGCATACCCCGCCGCGACCAGGTCCTTCAGCGATGTAATTACTTCACTTTGCCGAGGTCGAGCGCCCACGCGCCGAGCCCGTGCGTCGCCGCGTAGAGGATCCTCTCGCTCGGCACGACGGTCAGGCCGGCGACCTCGACGGTCGGCATTCCACCGGTGGCCGTCCAGGTGGTGGTGCCGCTCGCGAGGCGCGTGACGCCGAAGTCGGAGCCGGCGTAGAGGTCGCCGGTCACGTCGTCCCGCACCAGCGCGGTGATCGGGAAGTCGGGAAGGTTGCCGCTGCGATCGACCCAGGTCGCGGTGGTGGCCGTCCTCGTCACTTCGAACACGTGGCCCGGCGTCGCCGGGGTGTTGACGTTGTAGCCGTTGTAGGAGACCCACGCGTGATTCGCGTTCGCCGGATCGACGTGGATCTGGCTGATCGCGCGCCCCGGCGAGTTCGCGGCGGCCGTATCGAGCCGGGTCCAGTGCACGGACGCCGCGGGAGCGTTCGCGTTGTCGGTGATGAACACCCGGCCGGTCGAGGTCGCGGCCCACATCGACCCGCCGTTCTGCGCCGTGCGGGCGATCCACGCGACCGCGCCGCCGCTGCGAGTGCCCCACGCCGCGCTGCCCAAATCGGTCGAAGGCACACCGTCGCCGATGCGGACGAAATCGCCGCAGCCGGGCTTCGTCGCGGAGGCCGTGAACTCGGGGCAGTTCGCCTCGAGATACGCGGGGTCGCCGCCCCAATCCTGCGTGCGCCAGACGGAGAACGATCCCTGGAAGATCGATCCCGCCCAGGCCGGATTCGGGTCGGCGATGATCGGCGGGTAGAAGAACGCCCCCTCGGGGCTGGAGAGGATCGGGGCCGAGATGATCACCCACTTGTCGGCCGCGCCGCCGTGGAAGTTGGCGTCGTTCGCCTGTCCGGTGAAGGTGTTGAACCGCAGCGTGTCGTCGCTCACGTTGAAGCCGGAGTTCCCGCCGTCGCCGTAGATGATCTGCGGCCAGATCTGCCCCGACCCGTCGTACTGGAACGTCCCGTTGTCCTGCGTTCCGCCCTGGAGAAGGTTCTTGGGATGCTGGGCGCTCACTGAAACGCTCTGGAATTGCAGCGTATTCAGGCCGAGGTTCATCGAGATCAGCTGGTTCGGCACCCGCCACAGCAGCGACTGGCAGAGCGCGTTGTCGGCCTCGTTGAGCCCACGCGATGCGCACTTGTACGAGACGTCGGCGAACTGGCCGTCCGACCGCATCAGGCCGCCGTCCTGCGCGGCGAAGAAGAGGAACGGGTTGCCGGGAACGGTGACCAGCGCGTGCTGGTCGGGGTGCATGCCCTCGGCATGGTTCGGGTCGCCGTCCTGGGTGAGGTCCGAGAAGGTCGCGCCGCCGTCGGTGGAGAGAAGGACCGCGCGGCCGTTGTCGCGCCCGTGGAGATCGTTGTAGCTGAACGACCCGCCGAGATAGACGACGTCCGGCGCGCCCGCCGGCGAGACGACGTAGTTGTCGTACCAGCACTGCCCGGTGCAGTAGCCGATGTTCTGCGCGGTCGTCATGTCGGCGAAGACCGCGGCCCCGGCAGCGTCGTCGGTGCGGTAGAAGCGAGCGCGGTTGGCGCCGCTGTCGCTGCCGTTACCTACCCCGACGTACATGCGGGTCTTGCCGTTCGCCAGCTTGGCCACCGCGAACGAGGCGCGGTCGTCGCTGCGCGTCGCATTCAGCGCCGTCTTGATCTGCGTCCACGTCGCGCCGTTGTCCAGCGAGCGCCAGACGCCTTCCGCGAACGAGGCCTGGTAGAGGACGCTGGGATTGTTGGGATCGACGGCGAGCTGGTTGGTTCCGCGGATGAACGTCCCGCGCAAGAGCGTCCAGGTGGCGCCGTTCTGCCGGTAGATGCCGCGGGTGATGAGCGGATGGCCGGTCGCCGGGCTCGAGCTCGCGCCGCTGGTCACCGCCGAGACGCCGCGCACCGCGCTGGCGATGCCGGCCAGCAACTTGCCGTCCTTGTCGAAGGCGAGGCTCGAGACCGCCCGCTGGAAGAAGGCGTCGCTGCCCGGGACCAGCGACCAGGTCTGGCCGCCGTCGGTCGTCTTGAAGATGCCGACGCCCGCCTCGGAATCGCCCGATGCGTTGGGCTCGCCGGTGCCGACGTAGACGGTGTTGCCGCTCGCGTCGTTCGGATCGACGAGGAGCGAGCCGATCGCGTTCGACCCCAGCGAGCCGCCGACGAACGTCCACGTCGCGCTGGCGCCGCTCAGGGCTTTGTCGGTGACCCAGACGCCGCCGCCGGCCGCGCCGACGTACAGACGGCAGTGGCCCTGGTCGCAGGTCGGCGCGATCGCCAGCGCGGTGACGCGTCCGGACGCGACGTAGTCGGCGCCGTCGAAGAGGAAGACGTCGAGCAGGCCGGGATAGCGGGCCTGGTTGAGCGGGCCGATCGGGGCCCACTGGCCCACCGACTTGCCGCTCTTCCGGAACGACTGGAACCCGGCCAACGCGTTCAACGTCGCGTCAGGCGACACGTCGTCGGCGGGATAGGCGCGGAGCGCGGCCTGCTCTTCCGCGTAGCTCAAGGACGCGCCATCGTCGCCTTCGGCGAACGACTTGTCCTCCCGCGACTCGACGTGCCGCTTGGCGCCGATCCGATGCCGGCCGGCCGACTCCTCGCGCGCGAACGAAGACAAGACGTCCTGCGGAATCGAGAACAACGTCAGTGCAGCAACGACAATCCCAAAGCGCATACCCCTCTCCCTTCGAAGTGGACGTTCGACCCAAGGACCAAAGTCTGTAGGTGGGCCCCCCGACAACGACGTAGGCTTATGTGTGACGAGCTAGGGTGGTGTCAACATGCGCCCCGAGCGGACGTGTCCTCACCCTCCGCAAGTCCCCGCAATCATTCGAGAAGAGCGCTTTTCACGTCGAGGGCGCACTGCAGCGCGGACGTCATCAACCGTCGCGCGTTGCTGGAGGCGCGGCAGGATCGTCCCGACCTCTGGGAGGCCTCGTGAGCAATGAACCAGGAATCGATGGCCGCGAGTTCGTGGAAGCAGACCTTCAGCGCGAGATTTCGTCGCTTGACGGCACGCCTGCGCGTGCTCGATCCACATTGAACGGCCGGCGGTCGCGGTTGCGGATATCAGCCATCACGATTTCCAGCCGATCTCGGATCGGAACGCGTTCCAGGCCTTCTCCAGCCCGACCTTGGCGTCCGCGATGCTTGCGACGCCCGTGCCCCGGAGCATCTCGAATCGCCGGCTCACGTCGGCATAGCGCGCCTCGAGATGCATCAGCTTCCGTCTGCGGGTCACCGCGGAGAACTCCGGCGTCAGGGCGCGCAGCGAAACCGAGCGGCGGTCGAGCAGGGCCCTTCCCTCGCGCAGCAGCGCTTCGGTCTTCGCCATGTAGGGATCCATCATCACGTCCTCGCTTCGGGCGCGCTCGTAGCCACGATCGCCTCGGTGGTGAGCATCAGCGACGCTACCGACGCCGCGTTTTGCAGCGCGAACCGAGCCACTTTGGTCGGATCGATCACGCCGGCCTCGATCAGGTCTTCGTACCGGCCGCTCGCTGCATTGAACCCGAACGCGCCCTGGCCCTCGCGCACCTTGCTGACGACGATGCTGCCCTCCCAGCCGCCGTTCTGCGCGATCTGTCGCATCGGTTCCTCGAGCGCCCTGCGGACGATGTCGACGCCGGACTTCTCGCCGGCGGCGACCTGCAAGGAGTCGAGACTCTGAAGCGCGCGCAGGTACGCCACGCCGCCGCCCGGCACGATGCCTTCTTCGACCGCCGCCCGGGTTGCGTGCAGCGCGTCCTCGACGCGCGCCTTCTTCTCCTTCAGCTCCGTCTCGGTGGCCGCTCCGACGTGGATCACCGCCACGCCGCCGACCAGCTTCGCCAGGCGCTCCTGCAACTTCTCGCGATCGTAGTCGGACGAAGCGTCCTCCGCGATCTGCGCGCGCAACTGCTTCACGCGCGCCTCGAGGTCGCTCTTCGAGCCTTTACCCTCGACGATCGTGGTGTCGTCCTTGTCGACGACGATCCGCTTGGCGCGGCCCAGCTGATCGAGAGTGACGGCCTCCAGCTTGATGCCGAGCTCTTCCGAAACGAGCCGGCCGCCCGTGAGCGTCGCGATGTCTTCCAGCATGGCCTTGCGGCGATCGCCGAAGCCCGGCGCGCGCACTGCCACGACGTTGAGGGTTCCGCGCAGCTTGTTCACGACCAGCGTCGCCAGCGCGTCGCCTTCCAGTTCCTCGGCGACGATGAGCAGCGGCTTGCCGGACTTCGCCACCTGCTCGAGCAGCGGCAAGAGGTCCGTCATCGAGGAGATCTTCTTCTCGTGCACCAGGACGTAAGCGTCTTCGAGCACCGCCTCCATCCGCTCGGGATCGGTGACGAAGTAGGGCGACAGATAGCCGCGGTCGAACTGCATGCCCTCCACCGTCTCGAGCGTGGTCTCGATGCCGCGCGCCTCCTCGATGGTGATCACGCCTTCCTTGCCGACCTTGTCCATCGCGTCGGCGATGATGTTGCCGATGGTCGCGTCGCCGTTGGCGGAGATGGTGCCGACCTGCGCGATCTCCTTGCGCTCGTGGGTCGGCCGCGAAGCCTTCTTCAGCTCGGCCACCACCGTCTCGACCGCCTTGTCGATGCCGCGCTTGATGGCCATCGGATCGTTGCCCGCGGCGACCAGCCTGCTGCCCTCGCGGAAGATCGCCTGCGCGAGCAGCGTCGCGGTGGTGGTCCCGTCGCCCGCGATGTCGGAGGTGCGCGAGGCGACCTCCTTCACCATCTGCGCGCCCATGTTCTCGAACCGATCCTGCAGCTCGATGGCCTTCGCCACCGTCACGCCGTCCTTGGTGATGAGCGGCGCGCCGAAAGCTTTCTCGATCACCACGTTACGGCCTTTGGGCCCGAGCGTGACCTTCACCGCGTCGGCGAGAGTGTTGACGCCGCCCAGGATCGCCTCGCGGGCGCGGACGTCGAAGAGGATTTCTTTTGACATGTCGGAGCTGCCTTTCCCGGACGAGATGCTCGGCCGCCGCTCGCTCCGGCGTGGGCGGCACCGTCAATCGGGAATGGAGAGTGGAACCAGTGAGAAGCATAACCGGGTCGGCCGCCTGCCGCTCGTCGGATCGGCCCGATGAACCGCGATCGGTCGCGTCGTCGTCGCGCGACGCTCGATAGCGGCTACGCCGCGCGCGCCTCAGCCGTCCTCCGCAATGACCTGCTCCAACGCGACCAGGTCCTGCCGCGCCGCCTTCATCACGCCGAGCGCGGTGCTCAGCGCGCTGCCGGCGCGTTCATGAAATCCACCGCCCCGCGTGCACGGCGCACATCGCGAGCCATGGCTGCTGTTGAAGCGCGTCGCGCTGAAGATCGACTCCGCAGAGCTGGCAGCGGCCGTACGCGTTGGTGTCGAATGCTTTGATGGCGCGATCGATCTGCTCGAGGAACCCTCTGAGCCGCAGTTCCGGATCCTGATCTGGGCCGAGCGGCACGGGAAGCGCGGCGAGGTCGACGTCCTTGCCGGAAAGCACGGCCTCGAGCAAGTCCGCTACGTCCTGGCCCTTGTGCAACAACGCGGACTTCCAGGCGGGATCGGCGATCATCGGGGACTCCTTTGGACACCATCGATGGTAGCCGCTCGTTTGGCGTCTCGCCCCTCCATGTTCGTTGCCCCCGCTCGATTGACGAGCGTTCGCTCGGCGCACTCATACAATCATCCTGCTCCGTCTCGCTTATCGCCTGCCCATCCCGGACATGCGGAGGCTGCATGGTCGCAGCTCGTCAGCACGAGCACGCTTGCGCTCAGGCCGTGCTCGCGCGACGCGGCAACTGCCCTGATTGCGGCAATGCAATGTGGGAATGCGCGACGCGACGCTCTGCGGATACTGCTGGAAGAAGCTCGTGCCGCTCCACACTTGAGCGCCGCTGGTCGGCGCGGGAGGAACGCATATGTTCTGGAAACTGCTGATGCTCGCCCTGCTGGTCTGGGCCGTGGCGATGTATTTTTCGGTGACGTTCGGAGGCTTGATCCACCTCATCCCGATCGGGGCGTTGGTCTTCGTGGTGGCGCGGCGGATGGGCAGGGATCGGAATACCGAATTCGGCCGCTGGCGGCCGGCTTCGGAGCGCGCGGGCCGGCGATGACCGAGGCGCTCGAGTGCGCGGCGGCGCGCCGATGCATAGGTTGAGCGACGCTCTCCTGAGAGCGGCCTCCAACCTGCTCAGAGGAGCAAAATGTCTGAAACCACCGGATCGGCGACCTCGCCGTTGATGACGCAGGTGATCGGAAGCTCGCGCGGCGGCAACGGCGGCGACGAGCTTCTCGGCGAGATCGAGTCGTCAGGCCTGAGCGTCGGCTGGAACCGCGCGACGCTCTCGAGACCGGCGCGCGATGCGCTGGAGGCGATCCTCGAGCGCACCGGTGGCGTCATGGATCGCGGCTTCGAGCTGAGGCACGGCACGCTGGTGCTGCTCCGCTGCCGCATGCTTCCGTCCGCCACCCGCTCGGAGCTGACCTTCGACGGAAGCCAGCGGCGCCGGGGACCGTAAGCGACATTTCGCCTAACCGAACCGAGGCTGCTTCTCGACTTCGGAGACGCGATAGGTGCGCCTGCAGGAAGCGCCGGGCGTCGACCCTCGGCGCAAGCGATGAGGGACTTTTCGCCGCTGCTCCGGCGCGACAGCGGCGAATCGGTCGGGTCGCCAGACGGAACGGACTTTGGTCAACATCTTCGCGTCGGTCGGGGTGGCCAAAGGCGCCCATGTACGTTAAGCGTTCGGTTGGAGCGCGACTCGTTTGCGCCTGATTTATAATAATCGGGATTAACGCCATGGAGCCGTTCGGCCAGCGCAACTTGTCTGTCGTGCCCTCCTCTTCCCACGAAGCGGAGGAAGCCGCGTGGAGCTTCCTCGACGCCGTCTGGGACGTTCCCGTGGGCTTGGGATTCTGCGACGCGCACCTGCGCTTCGTCCGCGTCAACGAGGCGCTTGCCCGCTTCGATGGATTGTCCGTCGACGCGCATTACACGAGCGATGATATCCTCGCGCGCCTGCCGGATGCGTTCGCGGAGGGCTTGCGCCAGTCGATTTTCGGAGACGCGCAGGACGTCGAATTCACGCTCTCCGGCCGGTGCGTTCTCGTCAAGCTACATCCCGTGCTTCGCCCGAGCGACCGGCAACCGATCGGCGTCGGCATCGTGGCCGTGGACGTGACCGATCAGCGCGATGCCTTCCGGGCGGTCGAGGTAGCGAACCGTCTGATCGCCGACCTTCTGGCCGATGCGACCGCAAAGGAGTACGCGCTTTCGCGACTGATCGAGTCCGTCCAGGATGGGTTGCTGGTGGTCGGGCCGACCGGGCGGATCAAGCTCGTCAACCAGGCCGCGGAACGCATCCTGGGTCACCCTCGCAAGGCGCTGGCGGGAGCTCAGATCCAGGATCAGCGCTGGTGGTGCGCCGACGGCAGTGCCGGCCGAGACGCCTCTGCGCTCCTGACGCACGCGCTCGCGCAGCCCGGGCTGTTTCGAGGCGAGCTTCACGTGGAGACCGACGCAGGGCGCGCAGCGCTGATCGCGGATGTTACCTCCTTGCGGAACGTTCATGGCAAGGTCGAGGACGTGGTCGTCGCGCTGCACGACGTCACTCGCGAACAGCACGATCTGGAAGTGTCGCGCTCGAATCTGGACTTCCAGCAGCAGATCATCGCCATCGTGGGGCACGATCTGCGCAATCCGCTGGCGACCATCGCCGGCTCCGTCAGCCTGCTGCGCCGCCAGCCAGGGCTGACGCCGTCGTCGGTGGAATCGCTGGACCGTGTGGCGCGCAGCGCGGCGCGGATGGCCAGGCTGATCAGCGACCTGCTCGACTACGCGCGCACGCGCACACCGGGCGGCTTGCCCATCGTTCTCGCCCGGGCGGATCTCCACGCCATCTGCCACGACGCGGTCGACGAGTGCCGCCGCGCCTATCCAGCGAACACCATCGAGCTCGAAACGGCCGGCGACGCCACCGGCTCCTGGGACGCCGACCGCATCGAGCAGGCCCTGATCAATCTGATCACCAATGCGATCCAGTATGGCGGCACCGCCCCGGTGCGCGTACAATCCATCGCATCGGCGGCGCACAGCGTCGAGATCAAGGTCCACAATGGAGGCGCAGTCATTCCGGCCGATGTGCTGCCGGAGCTCTTCAGGGCCTATCGCCGCGGTATCCGGGGCGAGTCGACCGAGCGGCAGCATGGTTTGGGCCTGGGCCTTTTCATCGTCGCGCAGATCGCGGAAGCGCACGGCGGCGTGGCCTTCGCGGATTCTGCCGCGGAGAGCGGCACGACGTTCACCATTCAGTTGCTCAGATCGGGACCGAGCAAGGGGCCGTAGCCAACCGCACAACGGCCATCCAGCGGAAGGCCGTACAATGCGCACGATCAACAAGAGTCCAGGGCCACCGGGCTTCGCGCTGGTGATGGAATCCGATGTGGACTTGCGCGCCGTGATCTGCACGTCGCTCTTGCTCGAGGGTCACCGGGTGGAGTGCGTCGCGGATTGCGCCGCAGTGCTGGCCTGGCGGAGCAGCGTGAACCCTCAGCCAGACGCGTTCGTGCTGGCCCTGGGAGCCGGAGAGGCCGACCCGGACTGGGCAACGCTGCACGTGGCGCTCGACGACGATGTGGTGCTTTCGCGCGCGGCAGTGATAGTGCTGTTGACGATCCGAAATGGCCTTACTTTTCCCGCTCGCGCGCGAATCTTGCAGAAGCCCTTCGCCATGGAAGAGCTGCTCGCCCTCGTCGAGACAGACGTCGCGCACGGCTTGCCGGCGTGATCTCGCGCTGCACCTCCTCGGATCCGCAGGACGTGGGCGTCACCGGCGGCGACATCGAAGTCCGCCTTTCGATCGTGCGCCACATCGTCGGGATCCTTCTGTGATGGACACGACGCCTTCAAACATCGCGAAACCGAAAAAATGGCGTAGCTTCGTGCGCGCGCTGAGGCGTGAGTGGGCAGCCAACAAGCTGACGGACGCCGCCGCCGCTCTCACGTTTTACGGCATCCTCGCGCTGTTTCCGTTCGTTCTCTTTATCGTGGCAGCGGCGAGTCTGATCATCCGGCCAGAGCAAGTGCAGGCGCTGGGCGACGCTTTGGCGCGGGATACGCCGCCGGCCCTGGCGCCCATCCTCCTTGCGAGGCTCGGGGAGCTCACCTCGCGCCCGCGCGTGGGCGTGCTGACCTTCAGCGCGCTTGCGGCCGTGTGGTCATCGACGACGGGTGTCACCAGCCTCGTGACGGCCCTCAACTCCGCATACGGGGTGTCCGAGCGGCGTCCGCGGTGGAAGGTCTACACGATGGCGTTCGCGGTCATGCTGGGCGCAACCCTTCTGGCTTTGCTGGCCGCCCTCTTGGCCGTGGTCGTCCCGATCGCCGCGCGGCAGCTGGGGGCTTCATGGCAGCCACTCGTCGGTTGGCTACGGTTGCCGGTGGCGACATTTCTCATGATGATCGTCTGGGCGACGATCTACTACGTTCTCCCGAACGTGACGCAGACGGTCCGATTGATCATGCCCGGTTCGGTCGCGGGAGTGATCGGCTGGCTCGCCGCAACGCTGGTGTTCTCGTTCTACGTTTCTCAGTTCGGCAATTTCGGAATCACCTACGGTGCCTTGGGAGGGATCGTCATCCTCCTCGTCTGGATGTGGCTTTCCTCGCTTGCTTTGATGCTGGGGGCCGAGGTCAACGCCGTGCTCCGGCGTCCACCCGACGATGGGCATCCTCGCGAGTACCCAACGGCAGCGACCAGATGCTCACCAACCTGATCGCAAATCCGGTCCGGTACTCGCCGGCGGTTCGCGGCATCGTCGACCTGCACAGCGGCAAGATCTGGGTCGACTCGACCGGCGTCGCGGGCGACGGGAGCACGTTCCACGTCGGGATCGTGCTCGCGCCCAAGGTCAGCGCTTCTTCCGGGAAGAATTGATCGGCAGTCCCGACAGTATCCCGCGCGCGCCGTGGAACCGCGATCCGACCTTGATTCCGTCCGCTCCCAGGCTCATCGCGCGCACTTCGGTGGCGTGCCGCACCCCGCGGGCCTTCAAGACCAGGATGCCGCGGTCGAGTCCACCGCTCACTTCGACGTACTTGAGCTGGATCACATTGTCGGCGGCGAACGAGACGCCGTATCCTGAGATCTGCGCCGAGCCGAGCAATTCGGCGATCTCCATGTTCATCTGGAGCGTGACTCCCAGGACGCGGAAGTGCTTCGTCATCGCGTAGACGAGCTCTTTGAAGCGCCGCTCGGAAAGGACGCCGATCGCCATGCTGGTGAGGCTGTCGAGGACCACGCGCCGCGCCCCGAGCCGCTCTACCTGCTCGCGCGCCCGATTGAGGAAAGTGTCGGTCGAGAGCTCGACAGGCGAGACGTAGGCCAGGGTCAGGAGCTTGCGCTTTTCGAGCGCGCGGAGATCCCAGCCAAAACCGTGGGCGATGCCGCGGAGCTGGTCCGGCGTCTCCTCCAGGGTGAAGTGGATCCCCGGTTCGCCGCGCCGCGCCCCCTCGAGGAGAAAATGGAGCGCGAGAACGGTCTTCCCGGTCCCCGTCCCGCCCTGGACCACGGTCGCGCTCGCGCGCGGCAGGCCGCCGCCCAGCATGGCGTCGAGACCGGCGACCCCCGTGGGTACGCGCTCGCTGGGAGCGATCTCCCCACTGTCGGCCGCATCCGGGCTGCGCACCCGCGGAAAGAACGTCAGTCCGGCGGTGCCGATCTCGAAGAAGTGATGGCCCGTCACGTAGTCGGCGCCGCGCAGCTTCACGACCTCGATTTCGCGTACTGCGATCAGCTCGTGATGTCGATTGATCAAGCGGATGATGCCGTCCGCGATGGCAAATTCGGAGTGGGTCGCGATCTCCGCCTCGGAGTATTCGCCGACCAGCAGGCTCGCCGCTCCCCAGCCTGCGATCTGGACCGCGAGATCGTACACGAAGGTCCGAACCGCTGGCTCCGCGACCATCTCGCGAACGGCCTTGAAGCTGTCGATGACGACGACCGCCGGTTCCTCGCGCTCTACCAGCGCGGTGATTTCGGTCAGGATCGCGTCCTCGCTCTTGCCCCTGACCACCGATCCGATGTCCGCGAAAACGACCTTTTGACCGACCAGGCCATTCTCGAAGAAGGAGAATTGCCGCATGTATCCGACCAGCTTCAACGCCGGCTCGGAGAGCGTGGTCAGGTAAAGGCACTTCCGGCCCTGCCGGGCCAGATGGAAGATGATCTGGAGCGCAAGCAGGGTCTTCCCGGTGCCCGGCTGGCCGGCGACCAGGTTGATGGATCGCGCTGGGAGCCCCCCTCCGAGGATGCGATCGAGGTCGGGGCTGCCGGTCGCGAGGAGCTCAAGGTTGGATTGGATCTTGGTCACTGATCCTCGGGGATGGAAGGACGATTCCCCGCTCCTGAAGCCAAGGGTTCTGCTCGATGCGGCGAACGACCAGGTTCCCGCCGAGCTCCAGCAGCAGCGGGCGCAGTTCGCCGAAGAGCTCGCGCAGCGCGGTCGGCGTGTGCTCGACCCTCCCGACGAGAGCGCGCGGCAGCGCGTAAGTGTATCCTCCGTCGGTGCGCAAGACCTGGAGGTCGCCGAGCTCCGGACTGCGGAGCATTGCCCGTCGCGTAGCGCGCCGCACCAGCGTGGCCGCGGCGGTGGTGCCGAGAACGTCTGCAATGCAATCCCAGATCAGCTTGAACAGCGCAGCGCCACGCATCTCGGCGCTCGCATCGGGGACTCCCGATGGTCCGCTGCCCGCGACACCGCCCATCTTCCGCCTATCTCGTCAGACGCGGACCCTCGTTCAAAACTCCAGGTCCGCTGAAAGTTCTGGTGAGATTGTATCACGCAAGGGCGACTGAGTGAGGAGCGCGCGCTCGTGCCTCGGCGCGATTTGGCGTCGCCGGATTTCCTCGCGATCACCGGCTCCTCGAAGACTGTGCGAGGCGGCGGACAAGAGGCCCCGGTTCGCCGGGCAGCTTGGAGGCGACCAGATCGCGGTGACGCTTGCTTGACGAGCGCTCGGCGGTGGTTACGTTGGCTCCCGCTGGAGGTTGTGGATCGGTCGATGACCTCTCCTGCGCCGATCGAGGCGCTCGCACAGCGGGGAGGCTCGTATGGCCATGATTCGCTATGACCCATTTCGTGAGTTGATGCAGCTGCAGCACCAGCTCTTCCACCAGAACCTCGAGCAGTCCTACGGCGCCGCCGAAGTGGAGCAGACGGAGCAGGCCGCCGGCACGTGGTCCCCGCTGGCAGACGTCTTCGAGGACAGCGACGGCATCACGCTGAAGCTCGACCTGCCCGAGGTGGACGCGAGCGACGTGGAGATCCAGATCGAGGGCAACGCGCTGAAGTTGCGCGGCGAACGCAAGCTCGAGCAGGCCGACAAGCGAGAGGGCTATCACCGGATCGAGCGGTACCATGGAAGCTTCGCCCGCACCTTCACGCTGCCTTCCACGGTGGAAATGGAGCAGATCACCGCGTCGAGCCGCGACGGCGTCGTGCGCATCTTCCTTCCCAAGAAGGCGGAGACGAAGCCGCGCCAGATCAAGGTCCAGACCGACCCGGTCGTCGGACGGCCGCAGAAGCAATAGCGCTTCCGCATCAGCGTGGAGGTTGCGGGGGACCCGCGCAACCTTCACGCCGGAATGACGGACGGCGTGCCGAAGACCAGCGGGAACCGCCGGGACATCATCTCCAGCACCAGGCCCTCGACTTCGGTCTCGGAGCGGAGCGAGAGCGCCTGCGCGACCATGGCCTCCATCTCCGCGAGCGTGCTGTCGGCGATGATCGACCGGACCGCGGGAATGAAGCGCGGCGACATCGAGAGGCTCCGCACCCCCAGCCCGACGAGCACCCAGGTGAACGCCGGATCTCCGGCCATGTCCCCGCAAACGGCGATCGGCCGGTTTGCGCTGCGAGCGCCATCGATGGCGCTCTTGAGCAATCGTAGCAAAGCGGGATGGAGCGGGTGGTAGAGGTACTCGACTTCCTCGTTCTCGCGATCCGCCGCGAAGGTGTACTGGATGAGGTCGTTGGTTCCGATGCTGAAGAAGCTCGCCTGCCCGGCCAGATGATCCGTCGTCAGCGCGGCGCTGGGAGTCTCGATCATCACGCCGATCGGGACCTCGCCGGTGAAAGCCATGCCCTCCCCCGCCAGCTCGTCTGCGATCGCCGCGCAGGCTCGCCGGGCCTCGTGCAGTTCGGTGATCCCCGACACGAGCGGGAACATGATGCGTAGCGGGCCCGCTGCGGAGGCGCGGTAGAGCGCGCGCATCTGCGTCCGGAAGACGTCCGGGCGGCGTCGCGAGAAGCGGATCGCCCGCACCCCAAGGCTCGGATTGGCGCCACCGGCCACCGTGATCGCCAGGGGCAGCTTTTCGCCTCCGACGTCGAGCGTGCGGAAGGTTGCCGGCCGCCCGCCCAGCGCAACGAGGACCGCGACCGCGTCCTGGAACTGCTCCTCTTCGCCGGGAAGCTCCGGCCGATCGAGGTAGAGCAGCTCGGTGCGGAACAGTCCGACGGACTCGGCGCCGAGTTCGAGCGCGTCCGCCACCTCGGAGGGAGCCTCGATGTTCGCGGCCAGCTCGATCCGCACCCCGTCGCGGGTGACGGTCGGACCCATCACGCGGGACTTCAGCGCCAGCGCGCGCGCACGCTCGCGGCTGCGGCGCTCCTCGCAGATTGCGAGGGTGGCTGCGTCGGGCCTGACGATGACCTCGCCGCGCGAGCCGTCCACGACCAGCGTGTCGCCCGGCTGGACCGCCGACAACAGGCCGCGCACGCCGACGACGAAGGGGATTCCGAGCGCCTGGAGGATGATGGCCGCGTGCGAGGTCTTGCCGCCGTGCTCGGCCGCGAAGCCCGCGAGCCCGGAGCGCGGCAGGTGCAGCGCATCGATCGGCGACAACGTGTGGCCGACGCCGATGGTGCCGTCAGCCGACGCGCCGGACGACAGCTCCGGCAAGCCGAGCAGCGTCCGCAGGAGTCGCTCGCCGATCGCCTCGACATCCGCGCCGCGTTCCCGCAGGTATGCGTCCTCGATGCTCGCGAACCTGGCGCAGATGGCGTCGATGACCCTGCGCACGGCGCACTCGGCCGCGAGGCCATCTCCCTCGATCAGGCGCCGCGCGCCCTCCACCACCTCGTCGTCCCGCAGCATCATGCGGTGCGCTTCGAGGATGAGATGTCCCTCGTGCAGGTGCTCGCCGTCCAGCCGGGCCGAGAGCACCGAGAGTTGGGCGTCGGTAGCGGCCACCGCCTCGCGGAGCCGCGCGACCTCGGCGGGCACGGCGTCCCGCGCAATCCGCCGATCGACGACGTCGACGGGCGGAACCAGCACGCGCGCCCGGCCGATGGCGATGCCAGAAGACGCAGCGACTCCGTGGAGCGTTCCGGGTGCCGTCATCGCGGCGAACACTACTCCAAAGCGGCGCCCGTCAGAGCGCGCGCCGCGACCACCACAACCTGGCCCGACCAGCTCGTCCCGCTTCCTTCAGCGAAGCAGTTTTCCGAGCCGTGCGCAGAGGTCCTTGACGAGGAGCGTAGGGCAGGAAGCGGGAGCCAACGGGGACTTTCTCGAGCGCGAGGCCCGAAAGCTGGTCCCGGGTTTTCGGCGCCGCTCGGGGGTTCGCTACCGCTTGAACCGCTGGCGGGAGGAGCAGCTCGCCCAGGGACTGAAGATCAGGTACCGCGACCTGGTTGCCGAGTACGTGCGCTTGAACCAACAAGGCGAGTTCGCCCCAATCCCGCACGGCAGGTACATCAACTTCATGAGCGACTTCCTGGCGTCGGAGAAGGGGGCGACGCGGGAGGACGCCGTGAAGGCCTGGCGCGAGCTGAAGGGGATGGACGCGCCGAAGGACTATCGCTTATGGCGCGAGAGGACCCGCCGGTGAAGCCACTCGTGACCGGCGGTGGAGTCGTACGCACGGCGCGCCGCGGCGGACGTGCTCTTCCATCTTTCGGGAAACGCTCGCCTAATGAGACGTGCATGCCCGATCACCCTGCGCGCGCGGCTTCGCGAGGTCTGGTGGATTCGCGACGTTGTTTTCGATTTTACCGCCTCGAGACGCGCCCCGGATCGGCACCTGCAGAGCGCCGCCGCGCTGTGAACCATGCGGATCGCGACGGCGTGTGGTCGTTCAGGGCTCAGGGCCAGAGCGCCGAGGCGCGCATACGGCAAAGCGCGGCAAGGGTGTGCCACCCTGCCGCGCGGGCCGGCCGGCGGTTGCAGATAAACCGTCTGGGCTGCCCGTTCCGGTTCAACGCGTCGCGCGCGCCAAAGTACGGCAGTAAGATGGCGTCGTTCGTGGCCTCGGGGGGTCCATGGGCATCCGAATCGGCTCAGCGGCTTTGTTGCTCGGCCTCGCCGGCTGCGGCGGCGGAGGGCGTCCCGCACTGGCCTTCGATCGGGCGCGCGCCGATCTGGGCTCGGTCGTGGTCGGCCGGGACGGCGCGCTGCAGACGTTCCGGCTCTCGAACCCGGGCAAGGCGCGGACCGGCACGCTCATCACGGCCGTCTCCGGCGAACGCGCCGACTTCGCCCTCGTCGACGGCTGCGCCACCCGTTCGCTCGCCGTCGGCGAGGACTGCTCGATCGGCGTGACGTTCCGGCCCGGCGCTGCCGGCGTACGCGCCGCGATCCTCACCGTTTCGTCGGGCGGGACCAGCGCGACGCTGCAACTGACCGGAACCGGCCTCGCCCCGGCCGCCATCGCCTTCGACGCGGCGGCGCACGAGTTCGGCGTCGTCGACGTAGGTCAGACGACGACGGCCTTCGCGTTTCATCTCGCCAACTCGGGCGAAGTTGCCACCGCGTCCCTCACGACGACCGCCGCGGAAGGCTTCGTCCTGACCGACGGCTGCGCCGGCCTCGCCGTCGCCGCCGGAGCGAGCTGCACCATCGCCGTCGCGGCCGCGCCCCTTTCCCACGGCACGAAATCGGCGCAGATCCGTGTCGCCGGCGGATCGCTGAGCGCCGCGTTCGCGGTCAGCGCCATCGGCCGTGACCAGGTGCCGCTCACCGTCACGCTCTCCGGCGACGGCGCCGGAACCGTGTCCGCGCCCGGCCTCAGCTGCAACGCCGGAGTGTGCTCGGGGACCTACCCGCGCACCGACTCGTTCGCAACCGTCACCCTGACCGCGACGGTCGGAGTGCGCTCGGCGTTCGCCGGATGGAACGGTGCCTGCCCCGCCTCGGACGTTACCTGCGCCGTGCCGATGGACGGCCCGCGGTCGATCATCGCGATCTTCCTGCTCACGCCCGCCGTGCTGGCCGTCGACGTGGACCATGGCAGTTTCGGCACCGTCGACGTTCCGGGGCCGAGCACCTCGAAGACGTTCACCTTCCAGAACTCTGGCGGGCAGAGCACCGGCACCCTGTCCACGATCGTGAGCGGCGACGCCGACTTCACGCTGGCCGACGGCTGCGCCGGGGCGGCGCTCGCGGGCGGGGCAGGCTGCGCCATCTCGGCGACCTTCACGCCGCGCACGTACGGGACCAAGTCAGCCACCGCGACGGTCACCGACGGCACCCTGAGCGCGGCGATCGCCCTCGGCGGCATCGGGCGGGACACCGTCTCGCTCTCGGTGACCCTCTCCGGCACCGGCACGGGCGCCGTCTCAGGAGCGGGGCTCTCCTGCTCGGGAAAGGCCTGCACCGGGACGTACCCGCGCGCCGACACGCTGCAAACGACCCAACTCACCGAGACGCCCGACGTCAGCTCGACTTTCTCCGCCTGGGGCGGCGACTGCGCCGACTCCGGCGCAACTTGCACACTGCTCATGGACTCGAATCGATCGGCCACCGCGCAGTTCACGATCCGGACCTTCGTCCTCGGGCTCCACGAGCGGCTGCAGGGCGGCGGCGGTGGCGGCATCGCTTCCGACCAGGACGGCGTGGGCTGCGCCAGCTCGTGCGACAGCACGGTCGTGCTCGACTACGGGACGCAGGTGACGCTGGCCGCGACCCCAGCGGCCGGGTCGCTTTTCCGATGGTCATCCGGCGACTGCTTCGGCCCGGAAGCCACCTGCGAGCTCACGATGCTCGCCGACCGGTCGACGACCGGCATCTTCAACGGCACCAACTACGTCTTCGTCACCTCCACGGCGCACGACGGAAACCTGGGCGGTCTCGTCGGCGCGGACGCGATCTGCAAGGCGCGTGCGGACGCGGCCGGCCTTCCTGGGACCTACGTCGCCTGGCTCTCGACCTCGACGGTGACCGCCGTCTCGCGGCTCGGCGCCGCCCGCGGCTGGATGCGGCTCGACGGCCTCCCGTTTGCCGATGTAACCCGTGAGCCTTTCTCGGGAAAGCCCGCCGGCCTGACGGCTGGACAAATCTACTACCCGGTGCGGATCGACGAGACCGGAGCCGACGTTCACGTCGCCGTCGCCACCGGGGCCACCGCCCACGGCGATGCCTATCTCACCTGTCAGGACTGGACCTCGGCATCGGAGGCCGACTACGTCAACCTCGGGATCTCGATCGCCGGGCCGGTCGGATGGACCGAGTCGGGCGGGACCCTCTGCGACGCGCAATTGAACCTGTACTGCTTCGGGACCGACCTCGTCACCACCGTGACCCCGGCGACAGCGACCGGCCGCACGGCGTTCGTCAGCAAGGCCCTCTGGACGCCGGGCGCCGGGATCGCGAGCGCGGATGCCGTCTGCGCCACCGAAGCGACCGCCGCGAAGTTGCCGGGAGAGTTCAAGGCCCTGATCGCCACCAGCACCGCGTCGGCAGCGTCGCGGTTCGACATGAGCGCCGGATCGATGGCCTGGGTCCGAACCGACGGGCTCCCGGTCGTCGCCGCATCGGCGGATTTGCTCACCGGTCAGCTTTTGACGCCGATCGCCGTCTTTGCCGACGGCACGTATCCCGATCCATTCGTGGAGGTCTGGCAGGGCGCAGCCTGGGCGGGCGCAACATCCGCCGGCGCGGCGCCGGCGCTCGACGGCACGTGCAACGACTGGACTGACGGCAGCGCCACGACCCAGGGCTGGTTCGGCCTGGCGAGCGAGGCCGGGCCGGACTACTTCGTCGCGAATGCGGATTCCCCCGGCCTGCGCGCGCCCTGCTCGTACGCCTATTCGCTCTACTGCCTCGAGCAATAGCTTCCGATGGCATGCAACGCTGGTGCAACGCGAGTGCGTCGGCTCGCGGCGTTGCAGCTCGCCGCCGGCTTCCGAAAACTCCACGAATTTCGCGGCCTCCGCCGGCGCCGCTCGCGGCACGGCCCTTGCTGTGCCAACTGCAGGTTCAACCCCGGAGGTTCCCGATGCCCTCGCTCTCCCTTTCGATCGCGAAGTATCTGGTCGCCGGCGCCGCCGGTGCCGTCATCGCCATGGCGTTCGGCTTCGGCAGCCGCGCCGCTCCCGAAGAGCACGTCGCGATACCCGCCGCCGCCGCGATACCCGCCCTGGTCGCCCCGACCGACGACAGTGCGGAGCCCGAGCTCGGCGCAGGAATGGCCGAGTCGCTGCACGCGGGGACGCCGGCGGCCGCTTCCCGCAAGACAACCTCCTGGAATCGCTGAAATATTTCACCATTGTATCGGGTGGCGGCGAGGGCGAATAAGGTCCCTCGCCGTATCCAACCGGCATGAAGAAGCTATCGGGCCTGATGCTTACGTTCGCGTTCGTCCCCGCCGTCGCCTCTTCTCGTTCTCCTTCTCCTTCTCCTTCTCCTTCTCGTTCTCCTTCTCGTTGTCGCCAGGACTTCACTTGCAGCCGGCCGCGAGTCCGGTCTCACGGAGGACGAGGATGCAGCGTGCAAGGACGTCCTGGCCGAGCAGTCCGTCCCCCTCGCAGCCGCCCGGCTGCCCGGGAACGACCTGCAATCCGAGCGCCCTCGTCATCCCGCCGAACGCGACCTCAGCCGTCGCACGCTCGGTGACGACTCGTTCTCCCGAGACGCCCATCGTGGAGCCCTGCTCGCGGAACTCGAGCGCCGCCGCAGCGGGCGACCCGCGCTTGAGCGAGGTCACCGTCGCCCCGGAGTCGAGCTCGAGCATCACCGTGCGCGCTCCGATCCGGACCGGCGCTGCATAGAGACGGTTGGGCTTGATGCTGCCCTGGCCGCAGACGCGGGCTCCCGGCAGCGGGACCGCTCCGGTCCTCCCCGTCGCCGCGGCGAGGGAATCGAACGTCAGCGTGCCGGCGCGCTCGTCCAGCACGGCGGCCAAACCGGGCGGAGCGAGCAGTTGCGGCGAGAGCAGGCCGGCGATCTGCAACCGCTCGAAAACCGGAGGAAAATCGACCACGATCAGCGCGACCGGGACGTCGCGGCCTTCGACCCCGAGCACCGTCTCGGCGCGGTCGATGGCCATCTCCCGGCCGGTCGAGTCGGTCGCGGTGCTCGTCAATCGCGTCGGACGCAGGCCGGCGGCTTTCGCAGCCCAACGCGCCAGCGTGTGGACGCCGGCGCCGGTGTCGACGAGGAAGCGCATCGGCTTGCCGTCGATCGAGGCGGCCAGGACCGGCGAAGGAAACCCCTCGCGGGCCAGGTCTTCCGGATGTTCCAAGCTCCACGGCGCGTGCGCGCACCCGATCGCGAGGATGGTCAGAGGAGCGAGTCGCCGAAGCACGCTTCCCCAGCCTACACCAGCGTCTTTGCGCGTACCTTCGGGTTCCACGACGATGGCACTCGATCGGGGAACGCAACTGGCGAAACTCGCAGCAGCCGTTCGAGCGGCTTGCGGCCGTTCTCCCACCGCGACACCTGCATGGGAGTCACGTCGAGGAACTCGGCTAGGCGCACGGCCTTAAGTCCCGCTGCCTTGCGGAGCCATCGGAAGCCTTCCGGCCCGACGTCGCCACGCCGCGCCAGCTCGAGAGTGATAGCGCGTTCGAAAGCTCCCATCCCTGGGCCAGAAATGAGCAGCTCCCCGCAGGAGACGCATTTTCGCGCCGTTCGTGGCGCTCGGAGGTGGCCGCCGGCGCGACGCCGTTGTCGTGGCCGTGCAGCACGGTCGTCGGCACGGTGATGGACGGGAGCGCGGCGAGGCGCCGCTCGCTGTCCTCGACGCTCGGATCGCCCGGCGCCAGCCCGAAGCGGTGGCGGTACGAGTGGATGACGACGTCGACGAAGTCGGGGTTGTCGAAGGACGCGGCGGTGCGCGCATAGGTCGCCTCGTCGAAGCGCCACGTGGGGCACCACAGCCGCCACAGCAGCTTGCAGAAGTCGTAGCGGTGCTGGGCCAGGCCGGCGCGCCCGTGCTCGCTGCGCGTTTTTCGCGAGGACGTGCTTCTCTGTCCTGCGGCGGCCGCCGCGTCGTGCTCGCGTACATCACCGAGAAGAAGGTGGTGAAGAAAATCCTGGAGCACCTCGGGCTGCCCACTACCGGGCCACCGAATCGCTGCGGGGGCGGCAAGGCCACGTTGACTGCGATGCTGTCCAGAAAGGCCATCCCGGAGCCGAGCACCGCGGCGGCCAGCAAGCCGCGTCCTCCGGGGCTGCTCAATCAGAGGACGTGCGCCGAGCGTTTCCGACGTTCATCCATGATTGATCTTACAGCACACATACGCCTACAATTCCGCGGTCGTACTGGGGGGAACCAGACCGACGCTGCCTGGACTCGTGCGCGTGCGGGGCTTTCCGCAACTCGCTGCATCCTGGTTCCCGTTCGAAGAGGGGATTGAATGCATCGCAAATGGCTTTGGATCGCGGCCGCGCTCTTCTCCACTCTGATCGCAGCAGGCGCCGCGCTTTTGGTCTCCCGCCGCGCTCCCAAAGCCGCATTCGCGGCAAGCTCCGCGGTCGTTCCCGGCTACGGGCGGCTGGCGATCCGCTTCGAGCGCAACGACGGTCAGACCGATCCGCGGGTGCGGTTCATCGCCCGCGCGTCGGGCACAATGCTGTTCCTCACCGGCAGCGAGGCCGTGCTGGCATTGCATGGGAAGGACGCTTCCACCGCCGTGCGGATGAAGTTCCTCGATGCCAATCCTGCCCCGCTGGTGGAGGGGCTCGACGCGCTTCCCGGCGTCACCAACTACTTTCTCGGCAGCGATCCGGCCGGATGGCGAACCGGCGTGCCTTCCTTCGGCCGCGTCGTTCATCGCGGCGTGTACCCGGGCGTGGACGTGATCTTCCACGGCCAGGGGCGCGAGCTGGAGTACGACCTCGTCCTCGAGGCCGGCGCCGATCCGCGCAAGATCCGCGTCGCCTTCGAAGGCGCCGATCGCACGTTCCTGGACCGCGAAGGAAACGTCCTCATCGCGACCGCTGCCGGAACCCTGATCCAGCGCGCGCCGAGTCTGTACCAGGAGCGCGGCGGCGGGCGCGTTTCGGTCCCGGGCCGGTACGCGCTGCGGCCCGACGGATCGATCGGCATCGAGCTGGGCGCGTACGACCCCGCGCTGGAGCTGGTGGTCGACCCGGTGCTCGCCTACTCGACCTTCCTGGGCGGACCCGGCAACGAAAGCGGCGTGGCCATCGCCGCCGACCGCGGGGGGGATTCGTTTTTCCTGGGAAATGCAGCATCCACGAACTTCCCGGTCTCGAATCCGGTCCGCGCCTATGCCTCCGGGGTCGACGCAGTGGTGACCAAGATCGACCCGACCGGATCGAATCTGATCTGGTCGACGTACCTGGGCGGCAGCCTGGACGACGTTGGGACTGCCATCGCGCTCGACGCCTCGGGAAACGCGTACCTGGCTGGGCACACCAGATCAACCAACTTTCCCGTCCTGAATGCGCTCCAGCCGGCGCACGCGGGCGGGACCTACGATGCATTCGTCACCAAGCTGGGGCCCACCGGGGCGATCTCCTTCTCGACCTATCTCGGCGGGAGCGGACTCGACCAGGCCTTCGGCATTGCGCTCGACGCGACCAACAGCGCCTACCTGACAGGCGTCACCGTTTCCGCCGACTTCCCACATCCCGGAAGTCCCTTCCAGTCTTCGCTCGGCACCGCGCCGTCGAAGGCGTTCGTGACCAAGCTCTCGGCGGACGGATCGACTCTCGCGTATTCCACCTATCTGGGTGGGAACGCGACGGGCATCGGCAGCGCCGGCCACGCCATCGCCATCGACGGGAGCGGCCGCGCGTACGTGACCGGCAACACCTTCCAGTTCGACTTCCCCACCCTGAATCCTCTCTACGGAAAGGCGGGCTCGGAGACGCAGGTGTTCGTCACCGCGTTCAACGCGACCGGATCGAGCCTCGTCTACTCGACCCTGCTGGGGAGTTTCTCGGGAAGCTCCGGAAGCGGCATCGCGGTGGATGCGGCAGGCAACGCGGTTGTGGTCGGCTCGACGACGCAGCCCTTTCCCACCACCACGGGCGCGTACCAGACTTCGATGCAAACCGCCGGCCAGGCATGCTTCGTTACGCGCATCGCCGCGGGCGGCTCCTCCCTGGCTTACTCGACGCTGCTGGGCGCCTCCGCGACCACCGGGTGCAATGCCGTCGCGCTCGATGCTTTTGGCGACGCGTGGCTCACGGGGTTCACGACCTCGTCGACCTTCCCGACCTCGAGTCCGATCCAGGCGACCTACGGGGGAGGCACCGACGGGTTCGGCGGCCTCAATCCCGACGCGTTCGCCGCCGCGTTGAATCCCTCCGGAACGGCGTTGCTCTTCTCCAGCTTCCTCGGCGGCAACGGCAGCGATTCGGGCGCGGGAATCGCGCTCGACGGCGCGGGGAAGGTGTACCTGACGGGCGCCGCCGCGCCGAACTTCCCTACCACGACCGGCGCGCTGCACACCGCCAACGCCGGCGGCGCCGATGCGTTCATCACCAGGATCGATGCCAACCAGTACTTCTTCGGCGGGGCGGGAAACCAGCGCGGGACCGCCATCTCCATCGACAGCGGCGCCATCTACCTCTCGGCGGACACCAACGAAACGCAGGACAGCGCGGCCGCCGCCCTGGTGTTGAAGGTCCCCATCCCCGGCGGATCGCCCACCTGGTCGCTGCCCTTTGGATCGGGAACCGACTTCTTCGGCATCGCGGCCTCGCCCGATGCCGTCTATTCGGGCGGGTACAGCTACTCGCTGACGACCGACCTCTCCGGCGGAAAGGAAGTGAAGGAGTTCGCGGCCGCGTTCAATCCGGCTTCCGATGCCGAGCTGTGGAGGAGTCCGGCCTCCACGAGCGGCACCTGCAGCGGCCTTTTCCAGTATTGCGGCGTCGAATTCTGGAGCGGCCTCGCCACCACCGTGGAAAGCGGCGCGCGCGTGGTCTACGCGGCCGGCGGCGGCCAGCCCTGCAGCTACAGCGCCTCGCTGGTGGCGAAATACAACAGCTCCGGCGCCCGCATCGTCGCCGCCACGGATTCCGCCGCCGGCCTGACGCTCTTCAACAGCTGCGACAGCTTCGTCGCGAAATGCCCTAGCTTCTCGAGCTGCGGCGGCGCGACCGCGAACGGGCTCACCTTCCTGGGTGGCAGCGTCTACGCCGCGGGTAGCACCTCATTCAGCTGGGACGGAGCTGCCGGCCCCGTCATCTGGAAGTACGACACCAGCCTCGCCCTGCAGGGCCGGTACAAGGATGGATCGTTTCCGTCCGGCTCCTTCGCCGGCATCACCGGCCTCGGCGGCGATCTGATCGCGGTGGGCACCGAATCCGGGCAATACCTGATCGAGCGCGTCGACACCTCCTTGAACCGGGTCTGGCGGTCGACATCGAACGGCGCCGGCGCGCTCACCGGGGTAGCGGTGACCGGCAACCGGCTCTTCGCGGTGGGCTACACCACCGCCGAGGGGGCTGGCGGCGCGGACGGCGTGATCCTTGAGATCGATCCGTCGTCCGGCGCGACCCTTTCGAAGACGCTGTACGGCGGCGCCGGCGACGACAAGCTCAACGGCGTCGCGACCGATGGGACCGACCTCTACGCCGTCGGCGAGACCAGGAGCTACCAGTTCGGCGGCAACGGCGCCGGACAGAACGACGTCTGGCTGGTGCGGTTCGTCCTGCCGGCCGTCGTGGTCGGCCCGCCGGTCATCACGGCGCCCACATCGCCCTACAGCTCGACCAACCCGCTGGTGACCGTGACCGGGACGGCCGCGCCCAACGCGTCGCTGACATTCTTCGACGGCGCGACCCAGATCAGCACCGCCAGCGCCGACGGAAGCGGAAACTTCTCCACCGGCATCACCTTCGCCTACGGCTTGCACTCGCTGACCGCGACCCAGACGGCGTCGGGCCAGACGAGCAGTGCCAGCAGCGCCGTTTCGATTCTCATCACGGCGCTGCCGGTGGTCACCGCGCCGGCCGGCCAGAGCGCCAACGAGGGCGCGAGCGTTTCGTACAGCCTCGGCTCGTTCACCGACGCCAGCGGCGACGGCCCCTGGACGGTGACGGTGAGCTGGGGCGACGGCGCCGCCAATACCGTCTTCAGCGCGACGGCCGCGGGCACCATCGGGCCGCACAGCCACACCTACCTCGACAACCAGGCGGGCGACGCGCCGTACACCGTTATCGTCCAGGTGACCAGCGCGGGGACTGCCGGCCAGACCGGACAGGCGACGTTCGAAGTGACCGTCCACGATGTCGCGCCGTCGGTGACCGCGCCCCTGGGTCAGAATGCCACCGAAGGCGTGGCGAGCACGTTCGACTTCGGCTCCTTCACCGATCCCGGCGTGAACGACGCGCCGTGGGCCGTCAGCGTCGATTGGGGCGACGGACCGCCCACGAGCGCCTGGTCCACCACCGCCGCGGGCAGCCTCACCAACGCGCTCGTCACGCATGCCTGGCAGAAGGCGGGCCAATTCACTGTCGGTGTGAAGGTGACCGACAAGGACGGCGCGAGCGGCAGCGCCTCGTTCACGGTGACGGTCGGCAACGTCGCGCCGGTGGTCACCGCGCCCGGGAATGGATCCGCCAGCGAAGGAACGGCGGCCGCGATCGCGCTCGGCTCGTTCACTGACGCGAGCGGCGACATGCCGTGGAGCGTATCCGTCGACTGGGGCGACGGTGCCCACGACAGCTTCCAGCGCGCCCCGCCCGGCTCGCTGGGAACGCTCAACCATGCCTGGGCCGACAGCGGCTCGTACACGGTGCTGGTCACCGTGACCGACTCGCCGGGCAGCTGGGGTACGGCCAGCTTCAGCGTCTCGATCGCCAATGTCGCGCCGGCCGCGACACTCTCCAACAGCGGCCCCGTAGGCGAGGGCGCACCCGCCACCGTCAGCTTCAGCAACCCGTTCGATCCCTCCACCGCCGACACCCTCGCCGGATTCCGCTACACCTTCGCCTGCGCCGGCACCCTCGCGGGAAGCTCGTACGCGACGGGCGGCGTGACCCCCTCGGCAAGCTGCACGTTTCCCGACCAGGGCACGTTCAGCGTGATCGCGCGGGTGTTCGACAAGGACGGCGGCTTTACCGAGTCCAGCACCTCGGTGGTGGTCGAAAACGTCGCGCCGTCGGTCACGACGCCCGACCCGCAGACCTCCGATGAAGCCGTCACGGCCATGTTCGACCTGGGGTCGTTCAGCGATCCGGGCCTGAACGATGCGCCCTGGAGCGTCAGCGTCGACTGGGGCGACGGCACGCCCGCCGACTCGTTCACGGTCAGCGCGCAAGGGACGCTCGGCGCCCGGAGCCATACGTATTTCGATCACGGCGAGTACACCGGAACCATCAACGTGACCGACAAGGACGGCGCCGCCACGCCGGTATCGTTCCAGGTGACGGTCGCCAACGTGCCGCCCAGCGTCTCGGCCGCGGCAGCGCAGACCAGCGACGAAGGCGCGATGGCCTACTTCAGCCTCGGCTCGTTTGCCGACACCCTCATCGACGGTCCCTGGACGGTCAGCGTCGACTGGGGCGACAAGTCTTCGAGTTCCTTCCCCGCCACGCTCCCGGGATTGCTCTCGGCGAACCACACCTACCAGGACGATGGAACCTACCTCGTCGCAGTGAGCGTCGTCGACAATTCCGGCGCCACCGGCAAGGCCTCATTCGAGGTCTCGGTGGCCAATCTGGCACCGATCGCCGGCATCCAGGGCGCACGCAGCTCGAGTCTGGAAGGAACCGCCCTCTCGCTCACCGCCGCCGTCAGCGATCCGGGCCCGGCCGATACCGCCACGGGCTTCCTCTACTCGTGGAGCGTCACCAGGAACGGCATTGCGTTCGTGACCGGCGACGCGGCGGCCTTCGGCCTCACCCCCGACGACGACGGCGTCTATGTCGTCACCCTCACCGTCACCGACAAGGACGGCAGCTCGGGCTCCGACAGCAAGACCATCTCCGTCACCGACGTCGCCCCCACCGCCACCGCGAGCCTGCCGGGCGCGATCGACGAGGGCTCGTCCTTCGTCATCGCGCTCACATTCCCCTTCGATCCCTCGACGGTGGACACTGCCGCCGGCTTCACCTACGCCTTCGATTGCGGCGACGGCGCCGGATTCGTCGGCACCGGCGGGACCAGCTCGCGGTCGTGCGCCACCAGCGACGAAGGCACCCGCCACGTCGGACTGCAGATCCGCGACAAGGACTACGACTCCGGCGGCAGCGGGTCCACCAGCTACTTCGCGGATGTGACCGTGAACGGAGTGGCACCGACCGCGCAGGCGAGCATCGCCGGCAGCACCACCATCACCGAGGGAGCGGCGGTGACGTTCGCGCTGAACGTGCCGTTCGATCCTTCGAGCACCGACGGGACCGCCGGCTTCCACTACTCGTTCGCCTGTGACGACAGCGCCATGCTGGCGACCAGCTTCGCCTCGGCGGACATGCCGGACAACGTGACCTGCACCTACGACGACGGACCCGGTACGCACATGGTGACCGGCCGCATCTTCGACGAGGATTCGCTCTACTCGGATTACCAGGTGACGGTGAACGTACTCAATGCGCCGCCGGTCCCGAGCATCGGCGGAGCGCCGGCGAGCGGCGCCGAGGGCGCCGCCGTCACGCTGACCGCCAGCGCGACCGACCCTGGCGCCGCGGACACGTCGGCCGGATTCGGCTTCTCCTGGAACGTGCTCAAGAACGGCGCGCTCTTCGCGTCGGGCAGCGGGTCGCCGTTCAACTTCACTCCCGACGACGACGGCAACTACGCGGTGACGCTGACGGTGGTCGACAAGGATAGCGGCGCGGGCAGCGCGACCGCCGTCATTCCGGTCAGCAACGTCGCGCCCGGCGCCACGTTGAGCGTGACGCCGGGCGCGGTGAACGAAGGCGCTACGTTCACGCTCTCGCTTATGGGCGCGACCGACCCGTCGAGCGCGGACACCGCCGCCGGCTTCAGCTACGCCTTCGACTGCGGCGACGGCACCGGCTTCGGTCCGCCGACCGCGGCGGCCAGCCGCACCTGCACGGCGAACGGCTCGGGGACCTGGACGGTGCGCGGCAGCATCGCCGACAAGGACGGTGGCGCGCACCTCTACCTGGGCTCGGTGGTGGTGAACGACGTCGCCCCCACGGCCAGCTTCGGCGGACCCGTTTCGGTGGCCGAGGGCGGCGCGGCGGTCTTCTCGTTTACCAACCCGGTCGATCCGTCGGGCTCCGACGCCGCGGCCGGATTCCACTACGCCTTCGACTGCGCGGGCGGGCCGCTCTCCACCGCGACCTGGGAAAACAGCGGCGTGGCGGCCAGCGTCAGCTGTGCCTTCGACGACGGACCCGCCGCGCGCACCGTCACCGGCCTCATCTTCGACGTCGGCGGCGCCTCCACGCTGTACTCGGCGATCATCCAGGTGCAGAACGTGGCGCCGACGGCGACGCTGGTCAACAGCGGACCCGGCTCTCCCTGCAAGCACGACGACGACGGCGACGCTGACGATCGCAAGTGCGATCCGGTGGTGATCTCGCTCGTCAGCCCCTTCGATCCTTCGGCCGCCGATCGGGCGGCGGCCCTCCACTACGCGTTCTCGTGCACCGGCGTTTCGCTCGCAGGCGCGACGTATGCCAGCAGCGGCTCGGGCAACTCGACGGATTGCCAGTTTGCCGCCGCGGGCCGCTACACCGTGCTGGCGCGCATCATCGACAAGGACGGCGGGTCTACCCAGTACCTGGCGCTGGTCGACGTGGGTGGCCGAATGACCGGCGGCGGCACGCTGGCCGGCGGCGTGAGCCACGGCTTCGAGCTGCGCTGCGACCACTCGATCTCGCCCGAGCGGCTGGAAATCAACTGGGGCAGGGGCCAGAAGTTCTCGCTCGAGACCATGACCAGTTCCGGCTGCACCTACGACGCGGCCCTCGCGCCGCCCAACCCCGAGGCCCAGTTCAATACGCTCACCGGGTCGGGCAGCGGCCGGCTCAACGGCACCTCCGGCTACCGGGTTACGTTCTCCTTCACCGATGCCGATGCAAGGGGCCTGCGCGACACGGCGCAGATGACCATCGTCTCGCCGTCGGGCGCCACCGTGTTCTCGGCCGGCGGGACTTTGACCGGCGGCCACCAGGAAGCGCACCCCAACTGAGCGGGATAGAGATCGACTCCGGCGCGGTCGCAGTCCTACGGCTCCGGAGGCGAAGCCGGGATGAGCAGGCGCAGCAGCGGCTCAATCCGTGCCTTCCGGATCGCCCGTCGTGGCGGCGAGCCCGGGCTCTTCGGCCGCGACGCCACCAGCTCGGCCAGCGGATTCGGTGGCACCGACAGCGCCTGCGCCGCCGTCGCGGCGATCACCGTGCGCACCCAGGCGATCTGCCGATCGGTCTGCGCTCCCAGCGTGGCGATGGCGTCTCCATCTCGCGGTCGCGCAGCACCTTGGCGGCCTGCACCGAGGGGCTCCAGCCGACGTGGATGAACTGCGCCAGCGCCGAGGATCGAGCAGGTCGCGCAGGAGCCCGATGCCGCCGCGCGGCCCGGGCCGGCGAAGAGCGCGTGTCGCACCTTGCGCGGGCAGGATTCGTGGCCCGGTCCGATCCCCAGGCGCTTTGCGTCCTCGGCCGAAAGCTGCACGAACGGCTCCGCCGCCGCTTGCTGCAACGCCCGCACGCGGCCCGTCTTGGTGCGAGTGTGCCAGTGGTAAACCAGCCGGCCGGTGCTGAGCCAGAGCGGATACTCCGCCTTGGGGCTACGAAAGGGCGAGCTGCTCGCGCTCGCAAAGATAGACGCCGATCTCGACCGCGGCACCATCACTGTTGCCCTTCGCACGATCGCGATACGACGAAAGGTGCCGCTGCTGCGGTCCTGCCGCTGCCCGCGCCACTGCGGCCATGGATCGCGTACCAGGTGAAGCACGCACCGGGCGCCCTGCTCTTCCCTGCACCGGACGGCTCGCAGCACTCGCCGGAATCGGACCCGCAGAAGATCCTGCCGCATGCGCTGGCGCGCGCCTGCCTGGTCGAAGGCTACGAGTACGTCTGCCGTTGGTGCGGCCACAAAGAGCGGCAGGCGGACAATGAGCAGCGCTACTGCCCGAAGTGTCTCAAGCGCACCAACCGCACCGGCAAGGCGCTCGCGCAGCCACGCGGACGCGCTCTATGGCCGAAAGCGATTCCGCGTCCGATCCGCTTCCACGATCTGCGCCACACCACCGCGACGCTGCTTCTCCGCGCCGGCGTCGACGCGCACCGCGTGCAGCGATTGCTGCGTCACCGCGACGTGCGCACGACGACGACGATCTACGGCCACCTGGACGTGGAAGATCTGCGCGAAGCAGTCGCGAAGCTCCCCGAGTTGGGTCCAAATTGGGTCCAAACCGCTCAACCCGACGCGGAACCGCTCACGGTTGAAGCGCCCAACACCTTAATTTCCGACGCAGATTCGTGGTGGGCGCTGCAGGATTCGAACCTGCGACCCCTGCCGTGTGAAGGTGAAAAAAGCGACGCGCCAGACGTTACCAACGACGCTACAAAAGCACTACAAATCTGTTTGTAAGCCCTTGACCCCACTGGTCTTTTCGGAACGGCTTTGGTACGGACCAGATCCGTTTTGCAAAGGTCTGGAACGGCGCGCTCTGTTCCGTGGCTGTTCCGCAGGAGGGGCACATGGGCATCGCGAATCAGGCGAAGAGGCAAGCTCGACTGCAGCAGCTCGGCCTTCGCGGCAAGCTGCCGGACGCGTTGACCGAGCGCGTCCTCGAGGCGGTGCGGACGCATCCGCTGGGCGAGCGCTACTCGCTCAGCGACGGCGCCGTGCCTGGTCTCGAGCTGCAAGTCGCGGCGGATGGCGCGGCGTCGTTCCTGCTGCACTACCGGACGAAGGACGGGCGCCAACGGCATATCCGCATCGCCGGCGCCGGCGCGATGCCGCTCGTCGACGTTCGCGCGGCCGCGCAGGGCGAGCTGGTGCGCGTGCGCGCTGGTGCTGACCCTGCCGAGGAGAAGCGCCAGGCGCGAGCGCAGTCGCAGCTTGCGAAATCGTCGACCGTTCGCGCGTATCTCGAGAACGTCTACGCGCCGAAGGTGCTCGCGCACCGGAAGGACGGCGGCAAAGGGCCGCGCGTCTCGCCGCGCACGGGCAAGACGCTGAAGCCGTCCGGCACGTGGGGGCGCATCACGTCGACATGGGCGCCGCTGCTCGACGCGCAGCTCGGCGCGCTGCAGCGCGATGCGATCGAGAAGGTCCTCGCCGACCGCAAGGTCGCCGGCACGGCGATGGGCACCCTGCTCCGCGACTGGTCCGCCTTCCGGGCGATGCTCGCGGACGCTGTCGACCGCGGCCAGCTCGCGGCGGTGCCGATGGCGCGCAGGCCCGAACCGATCCGGAAGGGCAAGGGAAACCAGCGGGTGCGGTGGCTCGGACAATTCGACACCGACGAGCAGCTCGGAAAGAACGAAGGCGAACGCACGAGGTTCACGAAGTCGCTCGAGGCCTTCTCCTCGGCCGAGCCGTGCGGCGGCGACTTCCTGCGCTTTGCTGCGCGCGTCGCGCTGGCCACTGGTATGCGCCGCGGTGAGATCGTCCGCCTTGCCGACGCGATGATCAACCTGCGCGAGCGCACCATTGCCCTGCCCCACAGCATTACGAAGTCGGACAAGGGGCGCATCGTCTATCTCGGCGACGCGGCGATCGCGGCGCTGAAGGGCTGGACCCTGCGCGGCACGCGCGGCGAGCTGTGCCCGGGCAACGCGGAGAACTGGGAGGACCGGATCACCCAGCGCGAATGGCCGGCGCTCGCCGCGGCCGCGGCGATCACCGATCTGCACTTCCACGACCTGCGCCACGACTTCGCGGTGCGGATGCTGCGGTCCGGCGCGACGCTCGAGCAGGTGCGCGACGCGCTCGGGCACGCGTCGATCACGCAGACGGAGAAGTACGCGCACGTGGTGCCGAGCGACGTCCGGCAGGCCGTGCTGAGGATGACGAACTAATCTTCACGAACGACTGGCTCCGTCCAAGCGCCTTCGATGAAATCGAAGTCGAACGCCTGAATGCGAACGATGCCGCGGTTGAACAGATAGTCCAAACGTTCGCGCAGGTCGCCGTCCTGCGTTATCAGAAATCCGCACCGAGATCCGAGCGAGACGAGCTCGGCGTCGATGAAGTCATTTCGGTGACCCTTCATCAGTTTCGCGTACCGCCCGAAACGGCCCTTCGCGCGCTGCTCGGTCGGAATCGTCTGGGCAAACTGCGCGAGGCGATAGAGAAAGGCGTGCGTCCACGTCGTGCGGTACGCCTCCGGGTTGGCCTTTGCCTTCTGGACGCCTTCCTCGCGATCGCGCTCGGCAAACCTCTCGATTACTTGGCCGGCGATGTCGTCGCTGACATCGTATGCTTCGGTCGTCCACGGACGCTCAAGAACGAGGGCGATTGATCGAGGGAGCTCCTCACGCTCCATGAACGCTCTGGTCAGATCCTCGTTGTGCTCCTCGTATTCGAGTCGACGGTCGATCCTCCACGCGCGAAAGTCTTCGCCGAGCTCGTCGATAAACGTGCCGCGTCCATTCGTGCGCGAACACGCCACCAAGTCCGATTCGAAAGCCGAAAACGAGCGAGAGACATTATGCGGCGGGTCACTCCATTCCGCCTTGATGGTCTCTTGGAACGTGCCGGTCAAAAGAAAGCGATCACGCAGCTCGCGGTAGAGATTCAACACGACACCGAGCACGTCGCGTCTCCGAGGATCCGGCGTGGCGGCCATCTCGTGAAATGAAGTCCACGGCACCCAGGCGCGGCCATATCTCGGGTGAGCAGTCATCCGGTGCAGTTGGCGAGCAAGCCGATCGTAGAACCGCCGATCATCCGCGGCACACCCAAGGGTCGACGTCTCGACGATGAAGTCGGCGTTCTTGATCTCGCGTCGAACTGCAGGTTCCTTCGTCATTCGAGCGAGTGTACCGCTGTCCTTTGCGACCTCGACGCCCCCGAACACTGTCCAACGGCGCCCGCAAGATGCGCGTCGTCGCTGTCGGCGGAATCAGTCGCGCGGCTCGCGGAAACTGTCCCGCGCGTGCCGGAAACTGTCCGGCGACGCTTGCAAGATGTTTCGCGGAGGTAAGGCGTGACGAAAGCAGACCAGACGCAACAGGCGATCGTCGCGATGGCGGTGCGCTCCGTCGCAGAGCGTGCAGAGTGCGATCGGCGCAGCGTTCGCAGGTTCCTCGCCGGCGACCCGGTCCGATCCCTCACCGAGCGGCGTATCCGGCGAGCGATCTCCAGCTGCGGCCTCGAGTCGCTCTTGTTGAAGGAGCGCGCGTCGTGATCAAGGCCCCGCAACCGGCTGACCGCGCCGAGGTCGTCGCCGTGCGCCCTGCCCTCCTGCGCGACCGCGACGCCGGCGTGTACATCGGCCGGTCGACGAGCTGGATGCGCATGACGCGCGCCGCGGACACGAAGGCGCTGCGCGAAAGCCGGCCGCCGACGGGCCCGAAGTGGATCACCATCGGGCCGAGCGTCTTTTACCGCGTCCAGGAC
>JAIVGS010000062.1 GCA_020201435.1 Myxococcales bacterium | reverse complement strand
CCCCGCGTAGTCACGATCGCGTCATGTCCGAGCGCGCGCGCCGCCGACTCGAGCGTCTGGGCGATCTCGCGAAAGGTCTCGCTGTGCACGTAGCCCGGCGGCGAGACGATGCAGATCGCGAGCTTCACGAGGGCAGGAAAACACTGCGACCAAGCCACCGTCCAGTCGCGAAATTCCGGCAAGGGAGCCGCAGGAACGGAACGGAACGTTCAGGGTTTCGGGATCAGGGTGTTGGGTCGTGGGCAGGGCCCACGAACCGAGCCCGATCAAGGTTTCACCGGCTTGAGCGCGCGATCGGTGCTCCCCGAAACCCCGGCGCTCGCGGTCAATTCCATCCGCTCGCAGTACAGGTCGACCTGCACTCGCGGCGGGCCCTTCGGCGGCAGCGGCTCGTCGGCGATGCGGAAGATGCCGACGTGGAAGAGCTGCAGGACCGCGAGCGGCTCGGTCTGCATCGGCTCCATGTAGGTGATGGTCCCGTCGCGCTCCTGCTCGTCGTCGTTGTGGCCGCCGATGACGAAGTCCTCGAACCACTCGCGGAAGGCGTCGGCCCTGGTGTGCTCGACGTGGAGGTGAAGGTCGGGGAAGACCAGCACCGGCTTCTTGCGGCTGCCCACCTGCGCGAACTGGGTCTGGACGGTGATCGCGTCGACCGCGAGCACGCCCGAGCAGTCGAGACCGCCGAGATCGACGGTGAAATTGTGGGCGAGAAAATCGCGCTCCTCGCGCGCCATCCCGCTGCGGACCGGTCCCGGCACGCGCCGCACGCCCCGCGGCGTGAACTTGAGGCCCAGGTAGCGGCGGTCGCGCGATTCGGATTCGAGCGCGGGCAGGACCACCTCGGTGATGGTCGCGTGGGCCAGCTCGAGCGTCTGCGGCTGCCCGCCGTCGACGAGCGTGTCGAGCGCGACCTTCTCGCGATCCGGGTTGCCGAACCACGCGTCCCGGATCCAGCGGAACAGCGCCGGGTGCGCGTCGAGCGAGACCTCGGCCTGGACGTCCGCGAAGTGAAGGTCGCCGATGTGCTTCTTGGCGTACGGCAAGAGGCCGCCGGGCTCGTTGACCACCTCGGCGTACGGCTCGCCGCCGACGTACTTGTCGACGGTCGCCGCGAGGGTGCCGCCGACGCGCAGCATCGTCTTCGCCCTGCGGACTGGAGACATCCGGCCCCCCGCGCCGATCTAGCGCGCGAGCCATCTGTTCTGCAAACGGCTACAATGCCGGGGAGATGATGGCCGCGGCGTAGCCGCGCCTTCCTGTCCCCCCTGTGATGGCGGTGAAACTTCATACTTGCATGCTCTGCGAGGCGGTCTGCGGTGTGATCGTCGAGGGTGACTCGGTCCGCGGCGATCCCGACGACCCGTTCAGCGAGGGTCACATCTGCCCGAAAGCAGCCGCGATTCCCGACGTGATGCGCGACCCCGACCGCATCCGCGAGCCGCAACGCAAGGACGGGTCGAAAGTCTCCTGGGACGCTGCGCTCGACGAGGCCGGCGCGAAGCTCGCCGCAATCCAGCGTAAATACGGGCGAAATTCGATCGGCCTCTACCTCGGCAACCCGAGCGTGCACTCGTATTCGGCGATGCTGGCGATCCCGCTCTTCACCCGCGCCCTCGGGACCCGCTCGCGCTTTTCCGCGACCTCGGTCGATCAGCTCCCGGCGATGCTCGCCGCGCTGGAGATGTTCGGCCACCAGTTGCTGATGCCGGTGCCCGACGTCGATCGGACGCGCTTTTTCCTCATGCTCGGCGCGAATCCCCTGGCGTCGAACGGCAGCCTGATGACCGCGGGCGGAATCTCGCGGCGCCTCAAAGGGCTGCGCGATCGGGGGGGAAAGCTGGTCGTCGTCGACCCGCGCCGGACCGAGACCGCGGCGATCGCGGACCAGCATCTCGCCATCCGTCCCGGCGCCGACGCGTTCCTCTTGCTCGCGATCCTTCACGTGTTGTTCGAGGAGAACCGCGTCAAGGCGCGATTCACCGAGGGCCTGCCGGCGCTGCGCGAGGCAGTCCGCGAGTTCACGCCCCAGCTCGCGGCCGGGAAGACCGGCATCGCGGCCGACGCCATCCGCGCTCTCGCCCACGAGTTTTCCGACGCGCCCGCGGCCGTCGCCTACGGCCGGGTCGGCGCCTGCACCCAGGAGTTCGGCGCCCTCACCCAGTGGCTGGTGATCGCGCTCAACGCCGTCACCGGCAACCTCGACCGCGAGGGCGGGTTCATGCTCACCACTCCCGCCGCCGACGTGGTCAGCCTCGCCAACCGCACCGGCGACCGCGGCCACTTCGGCGTCTGGAAGAGCAGGGTGCGCGGCCTCCCCGAGTTCGGCAGCGAGCTGCCCGCGGCGACGATGGCGGAGGAGATCGACACGCCGGGCGACGGGCAGATCCGCGCGCTGATCACCTTCGCCGGCAACCCGGTCCTCTCGACCCCCAACGGCGCCCGCCTCGACCGCGCCCTCGAAGGCCTCGAGTACATGGTCTCGATCGACCTCTACCGCAACGAGACCACCCGCCACGCCGACCTGATCCTGCCGACCAGCTTCGGCTTCGAGCGCGATCACTACGACGCCGTCTTCTACTTGCTGTCCGTACGCAACGCGGCGCGCTACGCGAAGGCGCTGGTCCCGCCACCGCCGGGGGTGCGCGGCGATTTCGAGGTGCTCCTCGACCTCGCGCTGGCGCTGAAACGCCACGGCGGCGGCCGGAAGGGCACCTCGCTGACGCTGCGGATCGCGCGGCTGACCGGCGAGAAACGGCTGCTCGATCTGTTGCTGCGCTTCGGCCCGCACAAGCTGTCCCTGCGGAAGCTGGAGAAGAGCCCGCACGGGATCGATCTCGGTCCCTTGCAGCCGGGGCGTCTCGGAAAGGTCCTGCTGGCGCCGGACATTTTTCTTCGTGATCTGAACAGGTTGCGTCGCAGCAGCCGCAACGGCGGCCTGGTCCTGATCGGCCGCCGCGCGCTGCGGAGCAACAACTCGTGGATGCACAACAGCCTGCGCCTGGTGAAAGGCCCGCCGGGCTGCACGCTGATGATCCACCCCGACGACGCGGCTGCGCGCGGTCTCTCCGCCGGATCGCGGGCCCGCGTGCGGTCGCGGGTCGGCGCCGTCGAGGTGCCGATCGCGATTACGACGGACGTCGGACCCGGCGTGGTCAGCCTTCCTCACGGCTGGGGCCACGTCCGCGACGGGACCGCGCTCTCCGTCGCCTCCGCGAACGCAGGCGCGAGCCTCAACGACCTGACCGACGAGCAGTCCGTCGACGCCCTCTCCGGGAACGCCGCGTTCAACGGCGTGCCCGTGGAAGTCGAACGTCTCGCTTGATCCGAGGTCTGTCGAGGTGGGAGGCTGTGCGCGGGGGGAGTCGTGCGCAACACAGGAGGGATCGCGATCGCGCTCGCGGCGGCAGCCTGCGCCCGCGTTCTCGAAGTGCCCGCGCCGCCCGGGCCCGGATCGGTCAGCGGCAGGCTGGTGTTCGCGGTCCCCGGCGTACCCGAGCCGCAGCCGGCGGCCGGCGCGCACGTCCAGCTGCTGCACTCGAACGTCGCGGCCGACAGCAACTCGACCGGCCGCTTCACGCTGACGCCGATCCTGACGGCGACCGGTACCCTCCTGATCCAGTTCGACCGGCAGGCCGACGGTACGTTCGCGCGGCAGCGATTCGTCCAGCTCGAGGATCTCGGCGCCGGTCCGGGGCGCGACGTGGGTGCGGGCGACGTGATGCTGCGCGAGAACGCGACCGTGCGCGGCCGGGTCCTGCGCGGCGATCACACGGCCGAGGCGAGCGGCCACAAGGGCACCACGATCTTCGTCCCGGAGGGGCCGTTCACGGCGTACACCGGCGACGACGGAAGCTGGATCCTCGCCGACGTCCCCGAAGGCGCGCTCACGCTCGCGTTCTTCCGCGACGGGTACGCGCCGGCGTCGATCGAAGCCGTCCAGGTGCGGTCGGGCGAGTCGCTCTCGTTCCGCGACGTGATCCTGACGCCCGCGCCGGCGCAGGCGACGACGGTCGGCGTCAGCGGCTCGCTGCGGTTCGCGCCGGCGGTCGCGAACGCGAGCGCGGCGTCGGTGAACGCGGTCAGCTTCAGCGGCACGACCCCGCTCACCGTCGCGGCTGACGGCAGCTTCAGCGGCTCGCTCCCTCCCGGCCTGTACGAGATGCGGTTCTCGATGGCGGGCTATTCCGACGCCTCGCTGCCGAACGTGCTGGCGACGCCGCCGTCGATCGCGCTGCCGCCGGTGACGCTCTCGCCGGGCCAGCCGCCTGCGCCCGATGCCGGTCCGCCCCCCGCCGGCCCGGCGCCGCCCGACGCGCGGATCGGCTCTCCGCACGTGGGAGCCATTGAAGAGCGCTTCGTCCTCGACGGCTCCCCGTCGAGCGGTACTCCCGGCCATGCGCTCCGCTTCTCGTGGCTGCAGTTGACGGGGGCGACGGTCGCGCTCGAGTCGCCCAACTCGGTGCAGAGCGCGTTTCTCGCGCCTTCGACGCCGGGCACGCTGTCGTTCGAGCTGACCGTGACCGATGCGGCGACCGGTCTCGCCGCGATCGCCGATACCAGCGTGCAGTTCTTCGCCGCCCCGGCGGCGGCGATCACTTCGCCCGCGGTCGGACGCGCCGGCGGCAGCTTCCAGCTCGACGGCTCGACCAGCCAGGGGCCGCACGCGCTCACGTATTCGTGGCGGCAGCCGACGGGCGATCGAGTCGCTCTCGATTCCACGACCTCGCCGCGGCCGATGTTCGTCGCGCCGCTCACGGCGCAGACGCTCGGATTCGAGCTGACGGTGACCGATGAAGTGACCGGTCTCTTCGCGAAGGCACAGGCGCAGATCGCGTTCTACGACGCGCCGGTGGCGAGCGCGACCGCGCCGGCGAAGGCGACCGCGGGCGCCCAGGTGACGCTCGATGCCAGCCTCTCGACCGGTCCCGCGAACCACACGCTGTCGTTCAGTTGGCGCAAGAGTGCCGGAAATTCGGTCGTTTTCTCGACGAACGACTCTCCCTCCGCCTCGGTGGTGACGTTCACCGCGCCGCCCGCCGCGCAGACGCTCCAGTTCGCGCTCACGGTGACCGATCTGACGACGAGCCTGACCGGAGTCGCGACCGTCTCGGTCGCCATCGACGCGCCGCCGCACGCCTCGCTGGCGCAAGTTTCTCCGCAGCGCACCGGCGCCACGGTGCAGCTCGACGCGAGCGCGAGCACTGTCGCCGCAGGCAGCGCGCTCTCGTTCCACTGGAGCGCGACGCCGGCCGTGACGTTCAGCGTCAACGACAGTGTGGTCGCGGGTACGACCTCGTTCACCGCGCCCTCGTCGCCGGGCGGCGTCACCGTGAGCGTCACCGTCACCGACCTGCTCTCCACCCTGCAGGACCAGGCGAGCACGATCGTGGTGATCGCAGCGCCGCCCGTCGCGACCATCACCAACCCGCCGCTCAACGTGCGGCCGTCGTCGACCTTCACCCTCGACGGGAGCGCGAGCGGGCCGCAGCCGATCGCCTACCACTGGACCGTGACGCCCGGGGCGAGCATCGACGACGCCACGGTCGCGCGGCCGACGATCCACGCGGGCGCGTCCGCCTTCACGGTGACGCTGGTCGTCACGAGCAGCCTGCTCGCCTCCGATCCGGCCTCGGCCAGCATCGACATCAACGCCGCGGCGGCGACCAACCCCACGCTGACCATGCCCGATTACACCATTGCGGCGGCGGGCTCGACCGTGACGCTGACGGCGTCCGCGACCCATCCCGATCCGTCCGCCACGTTCACCTGGTCGTGGTCGCAGACCGGCGGCTCGCCGGTCACGGTGGTCGGCGCGAACACCGCGCAGATCAGCTTCGCGGCTCCTACGTTCCCCGACTTGTTGACTTTTTCCGCAACGGTGACGACCTCCGACGGCGGCACGTCGAACGGCTCGGTCTCGGTCGAAGTCCGCGACCAGACGCCGCCGCACGTGATCGCGTTCGATCCGCCGGCCGACGGCCCCGGCTCCGGCTTCTACGCGAAAGCGACGTTCGACAAGCCGATCGATCCGGCGAGCCTGAACGGCAGCACCGTGCAGATCCTCGGCGTCTTGAGCACCCTGCGCTACGACCCGCTCCGACGGATCGTGACGGTCTTTCCGCGGGTGCCGCTCGCGCCTGGTGGGACGTACATCTTCCAGGTCAGCGGCGTGCAGGACACCGCGGCGCCCCCGAACACGATGGCCGCCGAACAGCAGGTGACGTTCACCGTCCGCCAGCCCGCGTTCCGGCTCTGGTCGAGCACGGTTTCGACCGAGCTGCCGGTCCCCGGGATCGCGGTGGCGGCCGGACAGCCCCTGCTCGCCGCCCATCGTCAGTCGCCTGCATGCCAGGGCCACTGGTTCCTCGAGCCGGGGGCGTCGGCGGCGCTGACCGAAGAGGCCGGTTGCATCCAGAAGCCGTCGTGCCCTCTGCCGTCGCGCCGGATGGATGTCGTGGGCTCGCAAGCTTACGCGCTAATGTCCGATGTCTTCTGCAACACCGGCACCCCCGGCCTGCTCAAGAGAGGCAACGCGGGGTGGACCGGGATCTCGTATCCGACGGCGTTCAGCATCTTCGGCGACGGCGCGCTGTTGCGCGGAGTCGGGGCTCCGCCGGGGGCCCTTCCGGGGCTGTCCATGTATACGTATACCGCCGGGTCTGACGGCTGGACCTCCGAGCCGATCGTCACCGTGGGATCTCCTGAACCCGGCGCCGGCGCCGCCGGCGACGGCCGCATCTTCGCCCTGCAGTCCAGGGCGACCGTGATCGGTGCGAACACCGATCGCTGCCTGTACGTGTCGGAGGGCCCCAGCTGGACGACCCTGCTCGGCACCGACCCGAACGCGACCGGCGCGCTCGCCTGCGTCGGCGCCGACCCGCAGATGCGGATGGCGTACGCGTACCAGGATCCGGTCGCGGCGTACGTGAACGACCAACTCGGCGCGGGTCCCCGCCAGCTCGACGTCGCGCACTGGAGCTCGTTCTCGTTCACGCCGGCCTGGACGATTTACCCGAATGTCTCCAGCGGCCCGGTGACGACCTTCGACATGGTCGGTCGCGGCGACGTGGTTTACGTTGCCTACGTCCGGAACGGCAACCTGTACGTGAACAGGATCGATTTCTCGGCGATCAGCCCGATCACGTCGGTGCCGGGTCCGGGCCGCAACGGGTCTTGGAGCGACAACCTCGGCGATTCCACGAGCTGCGCCGCCGCCGATCCGGAGCTGTTCCTGGCCGACGACGCGCTGTGGGTGACGTGGTCGGAGCAGTGCGCGCCGGGCGAATGGCGTGTCCTGGCGCGCGAGATGACCGAATCGTTCGTGGCGCTGACGCCCGGGACCGACCCGTCGCGCGCGGCCACGTCCTGTCTTGCCTTGCATCAGGCGAATCCGTCGTTGCCTGACGGGGCGTACTGGATCAACCCGACCGGAAGCGCCCCATTTCCCGTCTGGTGCGACATGACCACCGACGGCGGTGGCTGGACACTCGCAGTGGGAGTCGCCGGCTCGACGACTGCCCACATCACCGCCAACGGTGTCTCCCTCGGCGGCCTCGTGTCGACCGCCGCTGCCGGCAAGCTCGACGACCCGACCATCAACGCGCTCAAGTCCGGTGCCGACCCGGGCTTCCGCTTCACCTGCGGATCGACGACGGGCTACTTCAGCACGTCATGTGAATTCGGCGCGAGGACGGCCGCAACCGGCAGCTGCAACGAGATGGCGACGGCGTTCGGGGGACCTTTCGGCCCCCCGGGTACGAACGCCGCGTGGTTCGGGCTGGCGGATGGAGCCGGGACGCTTGTCTATGCGATGAACTCCGTCAACGGCTTCGAGGGCGGCTGCGTCGGCGGCGTGCATTTTAATAATGGGACCGTGTGGGTCCGCTAGCGGAGACCGTCGACCTGATACAGGTCGGAAAGAACGCGGCGATAGCCGTACGCGTAGCCGTGGGCGTCCGCGGTGAGAAGCGCCGCGAAGATGCCGGTCACTCCCGCCGGGTCGGCGGGCGCCAGTTCGCGGAACGGCTCGCAGCGACCTTGCGCACATCGCCGTACACGCGCGGGCAACTCGCCGGGGCGAAAGATGAACAGCGCGTCGCCGACGAACCGGATCGGCACCTCATCCGCCTCCGCGCCCGCAACGGGCTTTGCCGTGCCGTCCTCGAAGATCGTGACGTGTCGCTCCGGATCGAGCGCCGCGACGCGCTTGCCGTCGGAAGAGACCGCGGCCGGCGCGAGCGGGAGACCGTCCGGGGTCAGCGGCCGCAGCGCCGCGCCCTCGGTAACCTGGATCGACAAACGGTAGAGCCGCGGCCCGTAGTTCTGCTCGCGTCCGGCGACGAGAAGCTCCTTCCCGTCGGGGAAGAACTGCGCCCACGAGACGGTGAGGCCCCCGAGCGGCAGCGAGGTCGAATCCCCGGCGCCGGTCGGCAGGAGCGTGAGCTGGGCGCTGCCGTCGGCGGGCAACACCAGCGCCGTCTTTCCGTCCGGCGAAAGCTTGCCGAGCAGTCCTTCGCCGAGCCGCACCGCCGGCGACCCGTCCGTTTTCCTCAGGAAAACCGCATGCGTAGTGGCTTCGCCGCCGGACTCCACGAAGAGGACGGCCTTGCCGTCACCGGACAGATCGGAGAGCAGCGAGCTGTCGAACCAGGCGAGATCGCGCTCTTCGCCGGAGGTCCCGACCATCAGGCCGGCGCGCGCACTCTCGCGGGCGAGCAGCACCTGACCGGAAGGCGCGACGTCGTGCAGCGCCATCCGGCCGGTCACCCGCGCCACCATCCGCTGCTCGCCGGAGAGCGTGACCGCGCGCAGCGCCGGCGCCGAACCGGGCTCGGCGGCGGTGAACCAGATCTCGGCGCCGCTCGGCGACCAGGCGAGGCCGTTCGCCGCCGGCCACACCTCGGTCAGCTTGCGGACCGCTCCATTCTCGACCAGCGCGATCGCGCCGGCCTCGTCCCCGCGCCGGGGCCGGTCGACGAACGCCACGCGCTTTCCGTCCCGCGAGACGCGCGGGTCGGCGATCGTTCCGTATGTTTTGTACAAAATGCGCCCGGCCGGGAACTCGAGCTGGCTCTGCCCCTGGGCGCGCCGCACCAGCAGCATCGAGCCGCCGTCGGGCGACCAGTCGGCGGCCTCGACGTCCTCCGCGAGCTCGCGCGGCGGTCCGCCCGACAACGACGCCTGCGCCAGCGTTCCCGCCGGTTCGCCGTCGATCTGACGGCGCCGCAACAGGACCGCCATTTCGCCTTTCGAGGAGAGCGCGAGCAGGTCCGCGGGAGGCAGCTCGAGCCGCCGCGACTCTGGACTGCGCGGCGTGGTCACGAACACCTCTTGCGGACTCCCCTGCCAGGCCGCGGCGTACACCGCGCTCTGGCCGTCGGCGGCGAGACGCGCCGTGGAGACCGTCCCGCGGCGGAACGTGAGCTGGTGATAGGCCGGCTGCCGCGAGGCGGCCGTCTGCCGGCCGACGAAATACGTGGCGATCGCCGCGACGCCCGCGAGCGCGAGCAGGGCCCACAACGCCGCCGAGAGCGCCGGGCTCGGCTCCCTGACCAGCGCCGGCGTGGCGTGGCTCAGCTCTTCGAGCTGGAACGCCAGATCGCGCGCGGACTGGAACCGTTCCTCCGGCACTTTCTCCAGGCAGCGCCAGACGGCGCGCTCGAGTCCGGCCGGAACGTCGCGCGGCAGAGGCGGCGGCTTGTCGGAGAGGATCGCCGCCATCACGTCCACCCCGGACTGCCCCTCGAAGGCGCGCCGCCCCGCCAGCATCTCGTAGAGGATCGCGCCGGCCGCGAAGATGTCCGAGCGATGGTCCGCCGGCTGCCCGCGCACCTGCTCGGGCGCCATGTAGCCCACCGTCCCGAGCACCGTGCCGGGCGTCGTCCCATCCAGTTTCAGGTTCCGGATCGTCGACGCGCTGTGCGCCGGCCCGCCGACCGGCTCGATCAGCCGGGCGAGGCCGAAGTCGAGGATCTTGAGACGCCCGTCGCGGGTGACGAAGAGGTTCTCCGGCTTCAGGTCGCGGTGGACGATGCCCTTCACGTGCGCCGCGGCGAGCCCCTGCGTGATCTGCAGCCCGTACTCGATCACCTTGCGCGGCGGCAGCGGCTTCCCCGGCTGCAGCTCCTCGCGCAGCGACTGGCCCTCGAGCAATTCCGAGACGAGGTAGGGAAGCTGCGCGTGCTCACCCACATCGTGGATGGCGACGATGTTGGGATGGCTCAGGACTCCCGCGGCGCGGGCTTCGACCTCGAATCGGCGGACGAGATCGCCGTCGCCCGCGACCGCCTCGGTGAGGACCTTGACCGCGACGTCGCGCCCGAGCCGCGTGTCGCGGGCGCGATACACGACGCCCATCGATCCCGCGCCCAGCTGACCGATGATCTCGTAGGGTCCGAGTCGCTCGCCTGACGCCAACGTCACTGCGCGTCAGTGTACCCCGTCTACGAAATAGAGGTCATGAAGGTTGATCTCGTAGTTGAAGGCGTACGACTGCCCGTCGCCGGTGACCTTGGCGTAGATGATCGGTCCGACTCCGGCCGGATCGGGCGGCGTCAGCGGCTTCCACGGCGTGCGCGCCCCGGACTTGAGGTCCAGCAGGCGCACCACGCACGGCCGCTCGCGCGGCTGGTACGCGAAGATCGCGCTGCCGTCGGACTTCCAGCCGATCGGCGTGTCGGCCGGATTGGCGCCGGCGACCGGCCGCGGACTGCCGCCGTCGACCGGGTAGAGCGTGAGCTTGCCTTCCGGGTCGGCCACCGCCACGAGCTTGCCGTCCGGCGAGACGAGGTCGACCCCGCCGATGCCCTCCGGGGTCACCGGGCGCGGCGCCTGCGCGGGCAGCGACAGCGCCCAGAGGCGATCCTTTTCCTTCTCCTTGTGACCGCGGAGGAGGATCGATTTGCCGTCGGGGAACCAGAGCGGATCGCCGGCCAGCGTCACGCCGCCGAGCGGGACCTTGACCGCGTCGCCGGCGCCGGTCGGCAGCAGCATCAGCTCGGTCGAGAAGTCCGCGCCCGGAGCGGCGATCACCCACTTCCCGTCCGGCGAGAGCCGCGAGACGGATCCTTCGGCAAGGCGCATCGCCGGCGACCCATCGGTCGGCCGCAGGTAGATGGCGCCCTTCTTCTGCGCCGCCTGCGCCTCGCCCGCTTCGAGGAAGACGAGCGTCTTTCCGTCCTCGGAGAGATCGGCCAGCACCGAGCCGTCCATCCAGGAGAGGTCGCGCGGCTTTTCCTGGTCCTTCGGCTTCGCCATCAGCATCAGCCGCAGCGACGACTGGCTGAGCAGGAGGTGTCCGCCCGGCGTCACGTCCTGCAGCGTCAGGTTGCCGGTCGACGGCATCACCACCCGCTCGCGGCCCTCGAGATCGACGGCGTGCACCGCGGTGATGCCCGCGACCGCGCCGGCCGTGAACCAGATCTCGGTGCCGACTGGCGACCAGGCCAGACCCTGGGTCGCGCCGGTGATCAGCCATTCACGGCCGAGCGTCTTCCTGGTGCCCGCCTTGTCGACGACGGCGACGGTGCCGCGCAGATCGCCCTTGACCGGATGGTCGACGAAGGCGACCCGCTCGCCGTCCCGCGAGACCCTCACGCCGGTGATCCAACCGCCCGTTTCGTAAAGCTTTTTGCCTGCAGGATATTCGAGTACGAACTTGCCCGGGATGCGCCGCACGACCGCCAGCGACTGGCCATCCGGACCCCAGTCGGCCTCGAAGACCTTCTCCATCAGCTCGCGCGGCGCGCCTCCGGCGAGCGGCACTCGGGAGAGCGTCCCGATCGGCGTCCCCTGCAGGATCGCCAGCTCGCCGGTCGAGGAGATCGAGAGGATCTTGGCGTCCGCGATGCCGAGCGCGCGCGACTCCGGGCTCTCGGGCCGGGTGGAAAAGAGCTGCAGCCGATCGGCGTCCCAGATCGCGCTGTAGACGACGGTCTCGCCGTCGGGCGCGAAGCGCGCCGACCAGATCGCGCCGCGCCGGAAGGTGAGCTTGTGGAACGACGGCATCACCGTCGCCGCCGCCCGCCGGCCGAAGAAGAACGAGGCCAAAGGCAGCGCGACGAGCGCGGCCATGATCGCGGCCGGCACCCACCGCCGCCGCGGCGACGGCGGCGGCCGGCCCGGATCGGTCACGTCCTGCGGCGAATACGCTCCGGTGAGCCCTTCGAGCTGGAAGATGAGATCGCGCGCCGACTGCACGCGCCGCTCGGGGGCCTTCTCCAGGCAATGGCGGACGATGGCATCGAGGCCGGGAATGCGCTCGCCCGGATAGACCAGGTCCTCGGGCTCGTCGCGGGCGATCGCGGTCATCACCTCGACCGGTGTCTTGCCGCGGAACGGCCGCGTTCCCGAGAGCATCTCGAACAGCACCAGCCCGAGCGAGAAGAGGTCGGAGCGGTGGTCGAGCGGCAGATCGCGGGCCTGCTCGGGCGAGACGTACTGCGCCGTACCCACGACCACCCCCGGCGCGGTGAACCCGCGCGCCTCGCCCAGCAGCCTGGCGCGCGCTTCCGGCTCGAACAGCTTGGCGATGCCGAAGTCGAGGATCTTCACCCGCCCTTCGCGGGTGACGAAGATGTTGTCGGGCTTCAAATCGCGGTGGAGGATGCCCTTCTCGTGCGCCGCCGAGAGGCCGCGGGCGATCTGGATCGCGTAATCGATCGCCTTGCGGGCCTCGATCGGGCCGGCGTCCATCTCGGCGCGCAGCGTCCGCCCGACGAGGAACTCGGTCACCAGGTAGCGGGTGTCGTCCTGTTTCCCGAAATCGTGGACGGTGACGAGGTTCGGATGGTTCAAGCCGCCGGCGGCGCGGGCCTCGAGCTCGAAGCGCTGGACCTGCTCGGGCCGGCGCTGGACCACGCCGGCGTCGAGCACCTTGATGGCGACGTTGCGGCCCATCCGGGTGTCGCGCGCGCGCCACACCACGCCGGAAGCGCCGCTTCCGAGCAGCGCCCGCATTTCATACGGTCCGAGGCGCTGGGCCGGCATCGCTGCGGCTAGATGTCCGGGCAGGGGCCGCTGGTGCAGGTCGCCCAGCCGGGGTCGCCGTTCGTCGGCGCCTGGATCACGTCGCCGCCGCACTGGTTGTTCTCGCCGACCGGCGTCACCGCGATCACGCCGTAGCAGCCGGTCTGGCCGGCGCAGTCGTTGGTGGCGACGATGCTGAAGCTGCCGTCGGTCGGGCTGCTGCAGGCGCGGCCGATCACCGCGGTGCTGGCCGAGAACTGGCTCTGGTTCGGGCAGATCACGTACATCGTGATCCCTCCGCCCCAGAAGGCCTTGTTCGCGACCGTGCCGGTGACCACCGAGCAGGCGGCGCCGGTGACGGAGATCGCGCTGCCGGTATCGAGCTGGTCGACGCTCAGCCGGTGGCAGGAAACTTCCGCCGGCGCCGCGGAGCAGACCTGCGGATCGGTGACCGGCGTCGATGCGACGGGGCCGTTGAAGACGTGCTGCGGCGCGGCCACGTTTCTCGCGCACTGATCGTGCGCCTGCGTGGTGCAGGTCGACACGCACTTCGCGGTCGCGCAGTCCTTGCTGCAGGAGGTCGCCCAGGCAGCGATGCAATTTTTCATGGCGTCGCTGTCCGCGCCCGCATTCCCGGCGGCGAAAAGACACAACGCGAACACGATTCCGGCGTTCTTCCGGCTCATCCAGGCCCCCTTGAAATTTCCGGCTGTGGGGAAGCGTAGTCGATCCACTCACGTCGAGGCAATGCATGTGGGGTAAGGTGGAGTGATGAGAGTCACACCGGCGCTCCTCGTCCTCGTCGCGTGCGCGTCGTCGAAGCCGGCCCCGACACCGCCATCCAGCCCGGTCCGCCGGAGCATCGTCTTCTTCGGCAACCGCGTCGGATCCTCAGTAACTACCGAGGGTTCCGACGGTCTGATCACCAACGTCGTCGACATCCACGACAACGGCCGCGGGCCCCACGCCGATGCCACCTTCAGGCTCGCCGCGGACGGGACCATCCGCGAGCTGGACGTGACCGGCCATTCGGAGCTGAACGCGCCGGTCGACGAGCATTTCTCGGTCAAGAACGGCCACGCCGAGTGGCACAGCCTGGAGGAGCGGGGCGAAAAGCACCTGGAGGGTCCGGCGTTCTTCCTTCCCAACTCGGCGGCCGACGCCCACGGGTACCTGCTCGCGGCGCTGCAGAAGAACGGCGGAGTGATGCCGCTTCTCCCCGGCGGCACGGCGCGGCTGGAGAAAGCGGGCGACATCTCGCTGCCCCTCGGCCACCTCACGCTCTATGCCATCACCGGGCTCGGCTTTCTGCCCACCTTCGTCT
>JAIVGS010000239.1 GCA_020201435.1 Myxococcales bacterium | reverse complement strand
ATACCGCCGCATCGTGCTCGACACGATCGCCGGGAAGATGGACGCTGCCATCGCGCTCTACCGCGAGCTCGGTTTCCGAGAGATTCCGCCGTATTACGAGAATCCGATCCCCGGCGCGCTCTACCTGGAGCTGAAGCTTTCATGAGCTTTCGCACGCTCTGGTTCGAGGACGGCGCCCTCCACCTGCTCGATCAACGCCGGCTTCCCGCCCGCGTCGAGATCGTGAAGGCGCGGTCGGCGGCGGAGGTCGCCAAGGCGATCCGCGAGATGGTCATCCGGGGTGCGCCGGCGATCGGCTGCGCGGCGGCTTACGGCCTCGCCCTTTCCGCAGACGATTTCGACGACGCGCGTGAGGTCCTGCTCGCTGCCCGTCCGACGGCGGTCAACGTGCGCTGGGCGCTCGAGCGGCTCGCAAAGGTGACGCCGCGCACGTTTGGCGCGCTCAAGGCCGAAGCCGACAAGGTGCTCGAGGAGGATCTGGCCGCCTGCCGCGCGATCGGCCGATTCGGCGCCGACCTCGTCCCCGACGGCAAAGGGATTCTCACCCACTGCAACGCGGGCGGCCTCGCCACCTCCGGCTACGGCACCGCGCTCGGCGTCGTCCGCGCGGCGGTCGCCTCGGGAAAAAAGTGCGCGGTCTTCGCCGACGAGACGCGGCCGTGGCTGCAGGGCGCGCGCCTGACCGCGTGGGAGCTGTTGCAGGACGGAATCCCGGTCACGCTGCTGCCCGACGTCGCCGCCGCGTCGCTGCTCGACTCGGGAAGGATCGGCTGCGTCGTGGTCGGGGCCGACCGGATCGCGCGCAACGGCGACACCGCCAACAAGATCGGGACTTACCCGCTCGCGCTCGCGGCCCACGCCGCCGGTGTGCCGTTCTTCGTCGCCGCGCCGACGAGCACGCTCGATCCGCGCGCGGCGACCGGCGCCGACATCCCGATCGAAGAGCGCGCCGCCGCCGAGGTCACCCATCTCGCCGGCCAGCGCGTCGCTGCCGAGGGCGTCGAGGTGTTCAACCCGGCCTTCGACGTCACGCCGGCGCGCTACATCTCGGCGATCGTCACCGAGCGAGGGGTCGCCCGGCCGCCGTATACGGAAACCTTGACAATCACTGGCGCACTCCGCTAGATCGCCCGTTCCTTTCCGCGCCCTGCGGCGGGTTTTCCCTGTCAGCAAGGCCCTTTCAAGACGGAGTCTTCGATGTACGCAGTAGTCAGGACCGGCGGTAAGCAGTACCGCGTCAAAGAGGGCGACCTGCTCAAGGTCGAAAAGCTTTCCCACGACGTCGGCGCCAAGCTCGATCTCGAAGTGCTCCTCGTGGGCGAGGGCGCGGAGGTCAAGCTCGGCGCGCCGCTGGTCGATGGCGCGAAGGTGCAGGCCGAGGTGGTCTCGCACGGAAAACACCGGAAACTCTGGCATTTCCGGACGCAGGAAGAGGGCTGGGACCGGATCCGCGGGCACCGCCAGCCGTACACCGAGATCAAGATCACCGGCATCAGCGCCTAGTCGGGGACATGATGGCCGCGGCGCAGCCGCGCCTTCGTGTCCCCAAGAGGTCAACAAATGGCACACAAAAAAGGGCAGGGCTCGTCCCGCAACGGGCGCGATTCACCGGGGCAGCACCGCGGCATCAAGATCTACGGCGGCGAGTCGGTCGTGCCGGGCAACATCCTGGTCCGGCAGGTCGGCACCAAAGTCCACGCCGGCCGCAACGTCGAGATGGGTCGCGACTTCACGCTCTACGCCGTGGTCGAGGGCGTGGTGAAGTACCAGAAGGGCCGCGGCGACCGCGTCTACGTGCACGTCGAGCCGAGGGCTCAGGCTTCCGCCTGAGCCAGGCTTCAGGCCTCAGGCTTCAGGCCTCGGGCCCCTTTGGCCAGGCCGTGCAGTTCATCGACGAAGCCGAGATTCACGTCAAAGCCGGGGACGGTGGCCCTGGCGCGGTGGCATTCCGTCGGGAGAAGTTCGTGCCGCGTGGCGGACCGTCCGGAGGCGACGGCGGCAACGGGGGCGACATCGTCCTCGAGACCGACGAGCGGCTGACGACCCTGCTCGACTTCCGCTTCAAGCGCGAATACCGCGCCCGCAACGGCGAGCCGGGGCGGGGCCGCGACCAGAACGGCCACGCCGCGCCGGAGATGGTGCTGAAAGTGCCGCCCGGAACGCTGGTGCGCGAGGCCGCAACCGCCGAAGTCCTCGCCGATCTCCGTGAAAATTCAAGGCGCTGGGTCCTCGCCAAGGGCGGCCGCGGCGGTCTCGGCAACATGAACTTCGCGACGCCGACGCTGCAGGCCCCGCGCTTCGCGCAGCCCGGAACCGAGGGCGAGGAAAAGCGCGTCCGCCTCGAGCTGCGTCTGCTCGCCGACGTCGGGCTGGTCGGGTTTCCCAACGCCGGCAAGAGCACGCTCGTTTCGCGACTGTCGCGAGCGCGGCCGAAGATCGCCGACTACCCGTTCACGACCCTGCAGCCGCACCTCGGCGTCGTGCAGTACAAGGACGGGCGCAGCTTCGTGCTCTCGGACCTGCCCGGTCTGATCGAGGGCGCCCACCGCGGCGCCGGCCTGGGCCACCGGTTCCTCAAGCACATGGCCCGGACGCGCGCGGTGATCCACCTCGTCGACGCGTCCCAAGACCGCGATCTCGTTGCCGATTTTGACGCGATCAACAACGAGCTCGCCCTCTTCGACCCGGCGCTGGGACGCAAGCCGCAGGTCGTCGCCGCGAACAAGATCGATCTGCCGGAAGCACGCGAGCGCGCCGAGGAGCTGCGAAAGAAGCTCAAGCGGCGCAAGATCGAGGTGCACGCGATCTCGGGGGCGACCGGCGATGGCTTGCCGGAGCTGCTCGACGCGACCGTGCGCGCGCTGGACGCCGCGCCGATGCCGGCGCCGCTCGAGCGCGACGTGCATCCCGTGGCTGCTGCCGTCGAGGAGGACCAGCCGATCGTGGACGAGCGCGAGATCGACCGCCGCGAGCGCGAGCACCGCGCGCCGCCGCTGACCGGGCGCCAGAAGGACGGCGTTCCCAAGGCGAAAGCGGCGGCATCGGCGGGACGCAAACCGCGGAGCAAGCGGACGTGAAAAAGCGCCGTCCGCCGCGGGCGTGGATCGCAGCGGCGAGGCCGCCCGATCCGGCCGAGCTGCTCGGGCCGCGCGGCCTGACGGCGGAAGTCCTGTGCGGAGAATTGAATGATTCCGCGCACTTGGCTCCCCGCGGCTGGCGGTTCTACTGGAATCTCCTCTCCGACGAGCGCAAGTCGCGCATCCTCTCGGTCATCGCCGCCCGCCTCTCGAGCGTCACCGTCGTGCTCGACCGCCTCCTCGACCCCCACAACACCGCCGCGATCCTCCGCACCAGCGAAGGCCTCGGCGTCGCCAAGGCCCACATCGTCTCCCACGAATCGCAGGACGCCCTCGCGCACCGCCGGGTCACGCAGGACGCCGACAAGTGGCTCGACGTCGAGATGCACCCCACCGGCGCGCAGGCGGCCCGAACCCTCCGGGAGCGCGGCTACGACGTCTGGGCCGGCCACCTCGACGAAACGGCCGTCCTCTACACCGACCTTCGAGCCGACCGGCCGATCGCGCTCCTGTTCGGCAATGAGCACGAAGGCCCGTCGAAGGAGACGCTCGCCGCGTGCACGGGCACCTTCCGCATCCCGATGGCCGGCTTCACGCAGAGCTTCAACGTCAGCGTCGCCGCCGGCATCGCGCTCGCCCAGGTGACCGCAGGGCGCCGCGCCCGTCTGAACGCGCCGGGAGATCTTCCCGAGGAGCAGCGCGTCGAACTGCAGCAGCGTTTCACGCTCCTCGCCGCCAGGCTCGCAAGGCGCTTGAAGTCTTCGCCGTAGCCCGAGTCCAACGATCATGATCCTGCTCGCCCTGCTCCTCGCGGCCACGCCCAAAGACCCGGGGCGGGCGCTCGCCCAGCGGGTCCAGTCGTTCTACGCGCACACCCGCGACTTCTCGGCGCACTTCGCGCAGCACTACACGTACGTCGCGATGGCCCGCGTCGAGGACTCGGAAGGCACCGTCCAGGTGAAGAAGCCGGGTCTCGTCCGCTGGGACTACGACAAGCCCGACAAGCGCACCATCTACGTCGAAGGCAAGACGCTCTGGATCTGGCGTCCCGACGACAAGGAGGCACAGGTCAAGCGCGACTTCGGCGGCGATCAGCTCTCGAGCGCCTTCACCTTCCTGTGGGGCAAGGGCGATCTGCTGAAGGAATTTTCACCCTCGGTGAAGGCGCGGCAGTCCGGCCTCCCGAAAGGCGACGTCCTCGAGCTCAGCCCGATCAAACCAGTGCCGGGCGTGGAAAAATTACTCTTCGTCGTGGGCGGGGACGGCCAGGTCCTCGCGAGCGTCGTCACCAACGCGCAGGGCGACGTGAACCAGATCGTCTTCACCGACGCCAAAGTCGACCAGGGGCTCAAGGACTCGCTCTTCCACTTCGAGCCACCCAAGGGCGCGTACGTCCAGGAATTCTAGATCAAAATCCACCACGGAGGCACGGAGAGCACGGAGGTTGGGTTTGCAAAACAAAAAATCTCCGTGCCCTCCGTGCCTCCGTGGTGTGCTTTTGCTTTTCCCCGCAACGACCGAGATCGCGGTAGAAGGCACGACGTTATGAGACGCATGCCGCTCCTGCTGCTTGTGCTCGCGTGCACGTCGTCGCGTACGGCGATGAACGAAGCGCAGCGGCCCGACCAGGAACAGTTCGCGCAGGCGCGAGCCGCGCTCGATGCCGGCCGGTTCGACCAGGCCGCCGACCAGTTCGCCGCTTTCCTCAAGCAGTGGCCGCGCAGCGACTTGACCGACGAAGCCATGTACCGCCGCGGCCAGGCTCTCTCCCGCGCCGACAAGCTCGACGAGGCGCAGGCACAGCTCCAGCAATTCCTCGAGCAGCGCCCGACGTCGCGCTTCAAGGAGCCCGCCGTGCTCGAGCTGCAGCTCGTCCAGGCCAAGCTGAGCAAGAACCAGGAGGCCGCGCAGGCGCTGCAGAAGACCGTCGACCAGCAACGCGAACGCGAGAAGGCCGAGGGCATGCCGCGGAGCGAGTCGCTGCGCGCGGCCGCCCAGGCCGTGGCGAACGGCGGTCCGTCGGCGCCGTTCGAGTCGGCGCTGGAGGAGGCGCCGGCCGCCGACGTGGCCCGCCTGGTGGCCGATCTCGACCGAAAATCGCCGGCCTGGCCGATGGCAGCGCTCAAGCTCGCGCGCATCCAGCTCCACACCGGTGACCGGACGCATGCCGGTGAGCTCGCCGGCGAGATCCTCGCCAGCGCTGCACAGGGACCCGCCGCCGACGGTGCGCGCCAGGTGCAGCAGGCGGTGCAGGGCGCGCAGGCGCCGAAGGCCAACCTGATCGGGATCGTCCTGCCGCTCACCGGCGACCTGAAGGGCTTCGCCGACCAGGCGTTGAACGGCATCGCGCTCACGCTCGACCTGCAGGGGCGCGGGCCGCTCCAGGTCGAGGTCATCGACAGCAAGGGCGAGCCGGACACCGCCGCCGAAGCGGTGGCGACGCTGGTCCAGCACGGCGCGATCGCGATCCTCGGGCCGCTCGGCATCCCGGAAGGCCTCGCCGCCGCAACGCGCGCACAACAGCTTGGAATTCCGATGGTTTCCCTGAGTCGCGCGGAGGGCCTGACGGCGCTGGGCGACGACATCTTCCGCGACATGCCGACCTCCAGCGCGCAAGCGAAGGCGGTCGCCGACTACGCGCAGAAAAAGCTCAACGCCCATTCGTTCGGCATCCTCCAGCCCGACTCGTCCTACGGCGACGAGATGAGCCGCTACTTCTGGGATGCGGTCGACGCCGGCGGCGCCGAGGTGCGCGCCTACGAGCACTACCCGCTGCGGACGACGACCTTCAAGCCCTTCATCCAGCAGATGGTCGGGCGCGCGCCCTCCGATCTCGCCGAGCGGCAGCAGTACACCGAGGAATCGGAGAAGATCGCCAAGGAGATCACCGACCCGTACCGGCGGCGCAAGGCGCTGGCGGCGCTGAAAGGGCAGCAGGCGCCCGTCGTCGATTTCGACGCGATGTTCATCCCCGATTCGGCCCGGACGGTGCGCCTCGTCGCGCCGGCCATCGCCTCCGAGGACGTGATCACCACCGGCTGCGACGTCAAGGAGCTGGAGGTGGTCAAGAAGACGACCAAAAACGAGCAGTTACGGACGGTGCAGCTGCTCGGGACCAGCCTCTGGGACTCTCCCGACCTGGTCGACGAGCGCTCCGGGATCGCGCGATACGTCCAGTGCTCGATCTTCGTCGACGTCTTCTTCGCGCAGTCCGACCGGCCGGCGACGAAGAAGTTCGTCGAGGACTACAACAACGCGTACCACCGGCTGCCCGGCTTCCTCGAGGCCCATGCCTTCGACGCGGCGAGCCTGATCAAGAAGGCGGTCGAAGAGCGCCATCCGCAGACCCGCGAGCAGATGCGCGACGCGCTCGCGGGGATGTCCAAGCCGCTCGAGGGCGCCGCCGGCGACACCGTCTTCGGAAGGGATCGGGAAGCGCAGAAGCCCTTCTTCTGGCTCTGGATCAACCGCGGCGTGATCGAGGAGTTCGACCCCGAAGGCCCGCCGCCGGTGCCGCCGGCGTCGGGGCCACAACAGCAGCCGCAGAAGCCTACGAGTTCCGGCTAGTTAGCCGCAAAGCGGCCCAGGCAATACACTCCTTCCGTGGCGAAGCAGATGATGGTCTTTCCGTTCACGGTCCCGCTCGACGGGAGTGGACGGATGCTGGACCAGGCGCAGGGCGTCTACGCGCGCTCGCTCGCGCGTACGCTCGCGGAACGGCTCACCTCGCCTCCGAATCTGGCTGCGAATCTCGCCACCTTGACCGCGGACGGGCCGCTCGACGGCGAGAACGGCGAGGAAGGCCACGGCTGGATCGTGGCATCGCAGCCGTGGACGCTGGAAGAGGCGTGCCACATCGGACTACCCGAGGGGACCGAGTACGTTCTGCATGGATCGGCGGAGCTGACCGACCGGGTCCGCCTGCGGATCCTGCTGGTCGATTCGCCGGAGCGGAAGCTGGCGCTCGATCACGTCGTGCTGCGGCCGCGCAACGAGCTCTTCTCGGCGCTCGACGAGGCCGCGCTCGAGATCGCCAAGGCGCTCGGCGAGGATCCGCCGGCGACGCCGTGGCCGACGCGCGACGTGGAGGCCTTCGTCGCCTACCTGCGCGGCCGCGACATGAGCGCGGCGCACGAGATGGGCGTGCGGGTGCCGGATCCGAAGAAGAGCTTCGACCCGTATCTCGAGGCAGCGCGGCGCGACCCGCTCTTCACCGACGCGCAGGACCGGATGCTCGCGCTGGCGCTCGATTTCGCCCTCGGCGGACAGGGCCCCTCCGAGATCGCGCGGGACGGTTGCGAGAAGCTGCTCGCGATCGACCCCGCTGCGTACAAAGCGCACGTCGCGCTGGCGGAGATCGATCTCGCCGAAGGCGATCCCGTCGCCGCCGAGGAGCGTCTGCGCAAGGCGATGGCGCTGCGGCCGGACTGGACGCCGGGGTTCGAGCGGCTGGGGACGGCGCTGACCCGCCAGGCGCGCTACGACGAAGCCATCCCCTGGTTCGAAAAGGCGCTGATGGACAAGAACGACGACACCGACGCGCTGCAGGGGCTCGGCGTCGCGTTGGCCGAATGCGGTCGGCTCGAGGAAGCGGCGGGCGCCTGGCAGGCGGTGATTTCACTCGGAGTGAAGTCGACGCACGTCCACGACAACCTGGGGAAAGTGTTCATGCTGATGGGCCGGCGGTCGGAAGCGCGCGCTCAACGTGCGATTTCGCGCCGGATGCAGGGCAGACCGCGCTTCGGGCTGGATCTCTTCCGCGAGGCGTGGGAATGGCTGAAGGGTGGCTGAAAGCTCGGAGCAGCTGCTACCGCCGCCGCCGCCCGGCCCCGGAACGCTCGGCGCGCTGCGGCCTCCGCTGCTGAACGTCTTCCTCTTCCTGCTCACGTTCGCCTCGGCCTTCATGGCCGGGAGCGCGCTCAACGACACGCAGTTGCCCGAACCGACCCGTTCGGAGATGTGGCGCCACGGGCTCGGCTTTTCGCTCGCGCTCCTCTTCATCATGCTCTCGCACGAGATGGGCCATTTCCTCCTCGCGCGGCGGCACAAGGTCGACGCGACGTGGCCGTTTTTCATCCCGGCGCCGATCCTGTCGATCATCGGGACGCTCGGGGCGGTGATCCGGCTGCGCTCGTTGCCGCGGACGCGGTCGGCGCTGCTCGACATCGGTGCAGCGGGGCCGATCGCCGGGTTCATCGTCTCGATCCCGGTCCTGATCCTCGGCCTCGAATGGTCGACGGTCGTTCCGGCCGAGGCGGCGACTCCCCGCTGGACGCTGTTCGAGGCGGCGCTGAAGTGGTTTCAGACCGGGAGCTGGCCGGCGATGCGCGAGGCGTTCGACCTCGGCAGTCCGCTCGGGATGTCGATCTGCGAGAAACTCGTCTGGGGCAATCTGCCGGCCGACAAGACGCTCGCGCTGCACCCGGTCGCGGTCGCGGGCTGGTTCGGCTTTCTGCTCACGGCCTTGAACCTGTTGCCGCTCGGGCAGCTCGACGGCGGGCACGTGTTGTTCGGGGCCTCGCCTCGCGTGCACCGGCTGCTCGGGCCGCCGCTGTCGGCTGCTCTGCTCGCGCTCGGCGTGTTCACCGCTTTTCCCGGCTGGATCATCTGGGGCCTCCTGATGGGGCTGGGCCTCGGCTTTCATCCACCGCTCGCCGAGGCCGAAGAGCGGCTCGACGGCCGGCGCCGTCTGCTCGTTTTCCTCAGCCTGGTCCTCTTTCTCTTCTCGTTTTCCCCCGTGCCGCTGGCCCTGCTCGCGGGGTAGAACGGTCGCGTGGAGCTGGACGAGCTGTCCCGCGTGCTGCCCGGCTACGAGCGGCGGGAGTCGCAGCAACAGATGATGCACGTGGTGCAGGCGGCGCTCGCGAAGGGCGAGGCGGCGGTCGTCGAGGCCGGCACGGGGACGGGTAAGACACTTGCCTACCTGCTGCCGGCCGCGCAGAGCGGGCTCAAGGTCGTCGTCAGCACGGCCACCAAGACGCTGCAGGAGCAGCTCGCCGACAAGGACGTGCCGGTCCTGAAGGCGCTCGGCGTCGACGCCAAGGTCGCCTTCCTCAAGGGACGCCAGAACTACCTTTGCCTGCAGCGGTTCGAGCAGTTCGAGAAGAACCCGACCTTCGCCGTGCGCGACGAGGCCGCGCTCTTCGAGGGCATCTCGGACTGGTCGCGCAAAACCGTCACCGGCGATCGCGCCGAGCTTTCGGAACTGCCTGAAAATCTGGCCGCCTGGCGCGATCTCTCGGCCAGCGCCGACCAGTGCCTGGGGCAGAAGTGCGCGCAGTTCGAGCGCTGTTTCGTCTTCCGCATGCGGCGGCTCGCGGCCGAGGCGGACGTGATCGTCGTCAACCATCACCTCTTCTTCGCCGACCTCGCCCTGCGCAGCTCGTCCGCGGGCGACGCCGGAGCCGCGGTCCTGCCGCGCTACGACGCGGTGATCTTCGACGAGGCCCACGCGGTCGAAGAAGTGGCGACCGAGCATTTCGGCGCGCAGCTCTCGAGCTTCAAGGTCTCCGAGCTCGCCCGCGACGCGCTCAAGACGCTGCAGTCGCGCGTGAAGGGACTGGGGCCGCGCGATCTCGCCGCCCGCCTTCTGCGCGAAGGGGGCGATTTCTTCACCGCCGCGATGGCGAGCAGCACCGGCGACTCGCGCTGGGTCCTCTTGCCCGGCGCGCTCAAACCCGCGGAGCACGAGCGGCAGAAGCTCGCCGACCTCGTCCAGTCGCTCGGCGCAGCGCTGTCGAACGAGGACGACGACGAGCTCGCGCTGCTCGAGCGCCGCTGCCTGTCGCTCAACGCCGAGCTCGAGCTGTTCTCGCAAGAGCGCCGCGATCCGCGCCTGATCCACTGGGCCGAATCGCGCGGCGGCCACCTGTTCCTGCACGCTTCGCCCGTCGATGTTGCCGGAATTCTTCAGGAAAAGCTGTACGACAAGATCGGCCCCGTGGTCTTCACCAGCGCGACGCTCGCGGTGCAGGGAGAGCTCGATTACTTCGAGCGGCGGATCGGCCTGAAGGACGACACCGGCGCGCTCTTTCCGTTGCGCGACGCGGTGCTCGCTTCGCCGTTCGACTACGAGAACCACGCGGCCCTCTACTTGCCCGAAAAGATGCCGGACCCGCAGGATCCCGAATTCCCCGACGCGGTCGCGGACGAGCTGCGCCAGTTGCTTCCGATCACCAAAGGGCGCGCCTTCGTGCTCTTCACCTCTCTGAAAAACATGAGGGCAGTGCACGACCGTCTCGCCGGCGAGCTGCCGTGGCAAGTGCTGCTCCAGGGAGATCAGCCGAAGCAGCAACTCTTGAAACGCTTCCGCGAGAAGCCAAGTGTGCTGTTCGCGTCGCAAAGTTTCTGGGAAGGCGTCGACGTAGCCGGCGAAGCGTTGAGCATGGTCGTGATCGACAAGCTGCCATTCGCCTCGCCCTCCGAACCGCTGGTCGCCGCGCGGATCGATCGGCTGCGCGCGGCCGGCGAGGACGCGTTCTACGGCTACCAGGTGCCGCAGGCCGCGCTCGCGCTGAAACAGGGTTTCGGCCGCCTGATCCGCAGCTCGATCGATCGCGGCATCGTCGCGGTCCTCGACGGGCGGATGACGCGCAAAGGGTACGGCCGGCTCTTCATTCAGACCCTGCCACGCTGCCGAATCGTCCGAACGCCCGCGGAGGCGCGCGACTTCTGGACGGCCTAGAGCGCGTCGTGAACCGCGCGCATCGTGGGAAAGCGCTCCCCTGGTTCCTTCGCCAGGCAGCGCCGGATGACGCGAGCGAAGGGAAGGTCGTCATCGACCGGCGGAGGCGTGTGGAGATGCGCGAGCAACTGCTCCTCGATCTTGCCACGGCGGGGGAATGGGACGGTCCCGGTGATCATCTCGAACAGCAACACGCCCATCGAGTAGATGTCGCTGAGCGCCGTCATCGGGCGCCCGGCGATCTGCTCCGGAGCCATGTACGCCGGATGACCGAAATCATTGGTCCCCCGGGTCTTCGAGGCGAAGAAGACCTTCACCGCGTTGCGAGGAGAGACGATGACGTTGTACGCCGTGAGGTCGCCGTGGACGATTCCGCGTTCGTGCCCTGCATCGACGGCGTCGCAAACCTGTTCAGCGATGCGGCGCGCACGGTCAGGAGAGAGCGGGCCGCCACGCAGAAGCACCGATACCGTGTCGCCCTCGGCATGTTCGAGGGCTACATAGAAGCCGTCCTCGATCGCGCCCGTCTCGACAACGCGCAGCGCGTTGGGATGCGGAACGTCGCGCCACGCCGCAGCCGAAGAGCGGAGCTGCGCGCCCTTCGCCCTGCGCTCCAGCCGCAAGACGACCCGCTCTCCCGGATTGCCCTCCGCGAGGTAGGCGGGCGGGCACACCGAAAGCTCGCGGATCACCCGGAACCGGCCGACGTGGAGGTTCATGAAGGGCGATGGTAGTGCGCACGAGGCGCTCCGATCTACAGTGCCACCCATGGGGGACCCGCTTCGCCAGGACGAGCACGAGCCGTTCGACATTCCGGACGTGCTGCCGCTCCTGCCGGTGCGGGACCTGGTCGTCTTCCCCGCGCAGGTGGTTCCGCTCTTCGTCTCGCGCGAGATCTCGCTGGCGGCGGTCGAGCAGGCGCTGGCGAAAGAGCGGCTGGTCTTCGTCGTGGCCCAGCGCGACGCGAGCGAAGAGACGCCGCAGGCGCCCCAAAGCGTATACGGCCTCGGAACGTGTTGTTTGATCCTGCGGCAGCGCAAGCTTCCGGACGGACGGATCAAAGTGCTCGTCCAGGGCCTCGTCAAAGCGACTCTCGAGGAGGTCGTCGAGCAGCAGCCGTGCACGCGCGCGCGGCTGCGGAAGATCCACGAGCTGCCTTTCAACGCCCAGCAGGCGCAGGGGGAGGCGGCGCTCGAGGCCGAGGCCCTCGGCCGCAGCGTGAAGACGCACCTGGAAAAGCTGATCGCGACCGGCCGCGGCATCTCGCCCGAGCAGCTGCTGGTGCTGTCCGGCGTCCAGGATCCCGGCCGTCTGGCCGATCTCTGCGCTTCGAGCATGCAGCTCAAGCCCCAGGAAGCACAGGAGATTCTCGAGCTGCTCGATCCGGTCGCGCGGCTGCGGCGGATCCACGAGCGGCTCGCGCGCGAGTCGCAGCTGCTCGCGATGCAGGCCCGGCTGCAGAGCCAGGCGAAGGAAGAGATCAGCAAGACCCAGCGCGAGTACTACCTGCGCGAGCAGCTGCGGCAGATCCAGCACGAGCTCGGCGAGCGCGACGAGAAGGCCGAGATGGTGGCCGAGCTGCGCAAGAAGATGGACGCGCGGGGCCTGCCGGCGCACGTCGCGGAAGAAGCAGGGAAAGAGCTGCGGCGGCTGGAGGCGATGAGCCTGGACTCGGCCGAAGCCGCGGTCCTGCGCAGCCACCTCGAGTGGATCTGCGAGCTGCCCTGGAACAAGCGGACCGAGGAAAAGCTCGATCTCACCGAAGCCAGACGCATTCTGGACGAGGACCACCACGGTCTGACCAAAGTGAAAGAGCGCATGCTGGAAGTGCTCGGCGTGCGCAAGCTCAAGCCCGACGGGCGCAGCCCGATCCTCCTCTTCCTCGGCCCGCCCGGCGTCGGAAAGACGTCGCTGGCGCGGAGCATCGCCAGGGCGATGGGACGCAGCTACGCCCGGATCTCGCTCGGCGGCGTCCGCGACGAGGCCGAGATCCGCGGCCACCGCCGGACCTACGTCGGCGCCCTGCCCGGCCGGATCCTCCAGGGCATCAAGCAGGCCGCGACGATGAATCCGGTGTTCGTACTCGACGAGGTCGACAAGCTCGGCTCGGACGTGCGCGGCGACCCCTCGTCGGCGCTGCTCGAAGTCCTCGATCCCGAGCAAAATCACGCCTTTCGCGACCACTACCTGAACCTCGATTTCGACCTCAGCCAGGTCTTCTTCATCGCCACCGCGAATACTCTCGACGGAATCCCCCATGCGCTGCGCGACCGGATGGAGATCGTCGAGCTTTCCGGGTACTCCGAAGAGGAAAAGCTGGCGATCGCCGGGAAGCACCTGCTTCCGAAGCAGCGCGACGAGCACGGTCTGAGCGCGGACCAGATCGAGTTGCCCGACGCGACCCTGAAAGAAGTGATCGCCAGCTACACCCGCGAGGCCGGCGTGCGCGAGCTCACCCGCGAGCTCGCGGCCGTCTGCCGCAAGGTCGCGCTCCAGATCGCCGAAGGAACCACGCAGAAAGCGCGCCTCGAGCCGCGCGATCTGCAAAAGCTTCTCGGCATCTCCCGGTTCGAGGCACAAAGCACCGAGCTCGAAGAGATCGTCGGCGCCGCGACCGGCCTCGCCTGGACGCCGTGGGGCGGCGACATCCTGCGCGTCGAGGTCACCGCCATGCGCGCCGGACGGGCGAAGGGCCTGATCCTCACCGGCCAGCTCGGGGCGGTCATGCAGGAGAGCGCGCAGGCGGCGTTGTCCTACATCCGCTCACGTGCGGCCGGCTGGGGGGTGGCGGCGGACTTTTTCGACCAGCATGATCTGCATCTGCATGTGCCCGCAGGTGCGATACCGAAGGATGGTCCATCCGCCGGTGCGACGATGGCGGCGGCGCTCGCATCGTTGCTCACTGGCCGCCCCTGCAGGCGAAGGGTCGCCATGACAGGGGAAATTACGTTGCGCGGAAGGATCTTGGCTGTGGGCGGGGTTCGGGAGAAACTACTTGCTGCCGCTCGGGCGGGCGTGGAAACGGTCTGCATCCCGCAATCGAACGCGCGGGAGCTGGCCGAGCTCCCCGCGTCGCTCCAGCGGAAGCTCGAGATCGTGACGATCTCGACGCTCGACGATCTCTTCGCCCGGGTGCTCCTGGGCGGGGCGCCGGCGCCACGGGTGGCCGTCGCGACTGCGGGGTGAACGGTTGCAGTTCAACACGGGCCAACGGGAGCTGACGCTCAAGATCGTCTATTACGGCCCTGGCCTGTCCGGGAAGACGACGAACCTGCGCGCGCTCTACCAGCGGATCCAGCCGCACCTGCGCGGCCATCTGATGACGCTGGACACGGCCGACGACCGCACCCTCTTCTTCGACACGCTTCCGCTCGTGTTCCGCGCCGGCAACCTGAAAGTGAAGCTCAAGCTGTTCACCGTGCCGGGGCAGGTGATGCACAACTACAAAAAGGATCTCGGCGACGATTCTACGACCGAGGCGATCGAGAAGATGCGCAAGGAGAACAAGCAGCCGGTGTTCGAGGCGGTCGCGGTGCGGGGCGAGGGTGTGGTCGAGACCTTCCTCGGGCTCGTCGACCTCACCTTCGAGCAGATCGACAAGCACTACCTGCTCTCCGACAAGCTCGGTTTGGACCGGCGGCAGTTCGTCGAAGAGGTTAGAAGGTGTCTGGTCGACGCGCCGCCGGTGAAGCACGCAGAGGAAAAGAATTAAGTGGCCGAGAGCATCCTCCAGAAGCAGCTGATCCTCGGGGAGCTGCTCGACCTGCCCAGCTTCACCGGCGTCTGCAAGACGTTCGTGGACCTCTACAAGATCGGCCTCAAGGTCTTCGACGCGCAGGGCACCAAGGTCGTCGACATGAAGGTCGCTTCCGGCGACTTCTGCGCCTACATGTTCACCGGGCCCAACGGCCGGCGGCTCTGCACCGAGACGGTCACCCACATCAAGGTCCGGCCGCTCGGCGACGTGAAGAAGGAAGAGGGCAACATCGCCATCCGCAACTGCTTTTCCGGGCTGCGGTATCTGATGATGCCGATCCTCTACGAGGGCGACATGCTCGGCCGGATCATCTTCGGGCCGTTCTTGCCCGAAGAAGTCGGCGATCTCGGCGCCGACCTGAAATCGCTGGAGGGCGAGTTCGACCTGCACAAGGCGAAGGATCTCATCGACCGCATCCGGCGCGCGCCGGAGACGACGGTGCGGCGGATCATGGAGCACTTCGCGCGGATCGTCGACGTGCTGGTGTTCACCTCGCACAAGGCGATGATCAGCTCGCAGCTGCACATCGAGAGCGTCACCGAGAGCTATCGGGAAGTGCAGGAGAAGAACAAGAAGCTCCAGGACGCGCTCGAGCGGCTGCAGGAGCTCAGCCGCCTCAAGTCGAACTTCCTGGCCACCGTCTCGCACGAGCTGCGCACGCCGCTGACCAGCGTGATCGGGTACTCCGAGATGCTGCTCGCCGGCCTCGCCGGCGACCTGAACGACGAGCAGAAAGACTATCTCAAGACGATCCTCGAGAAGGGCGAGTCGCTGCTGCGGCTGATTTCGTCGATCCTCGATCTCTCGCGCATCGAGGCGCGCGGCGTGCAGCTGGTGCGCAAGCCGACCGCGATCGAGGACGTGGTGCAGAGCGCGATGGAGTCGGTCTTGCCGCAGAGCCTCAAGAAGAACCTCCAGCTGACCAGCAACATCTCGCCCTCGGTCCAGAAGGTCACCGTCGACAGCGACAAAGTCCGCCAGTGCGTCGTGAATTTGCTCAGTAATTCCGTGAAGTTCACGCCGGCGGGCGGGCACATCATGGTCGAGACGGGGCCGGCGCAGCGGGCGCCGGCGGGGTCCGGGCCGTTCGGCTCCTCGGGCGGGTATTTCCAGATCTCGGTGACCGACAACGGCATCGGGATTCCCGACGACGTGCAGCCGAAGGTGTTCGAGACCTTCTTCCAGGTCGACTCGTCGGCCTCCCGCGAGTACGGCGGCGCGGGCCTCGGGCTCTCGATCGTCAAGAGCTACGTCGAGGCGCACGGCGGCGAAGTGTCGGTGAAGAGCGAGGCCGGCAAGGGATCGACGTTCACGCTGATCCTGCCGATCGAGCCCCCCGGAACACAACTCGACATGTCGAGAAACTAGGATCGACCCATGTGGTCGTCCGCGCTTTTGGTCGATCCGGCGCCTGCGGCGCGTCCACCAGGGGGGAGCTCGCTCCGCCCCGGACCCCCCAACTGCCACGGTCAGGAGACTTGAGCCCGCCGAGCCCTCCCCGATCCGAATTCGAGCTGATCGACGCGTTCTTGAAGCCGTTCGGCGGCGGAGAGGGCGTCGGCAGCGACTGCGCACAGGTAGCCGTCTCGTCCGGGATGCAGCTGGTGGCGACGACCGATGCGGTCGTCCAGGGCGTGCACTTCACGCTGCCGCGCTTTTCGCCCGAGGACGTGGGGTGGAAGGCGCTGGCGGTGAACCTGTCCGACCTGGCCGCGGCGGGAGCGAGGCCGCGCTGGTTTCTCTGCGCTCTCGGGGTGCCGCCCCGGACGGCGCGGATCGCGCCGCGGATCGCGCGGGGAATGGCGCAGCTGGCGAAGAAGAGCGGGTGCAAGCTCGTCGGCGGGAACGTGACCCAGGCGTCCGAATGGTCGATCACGATCACCGCGCTCGGCGAGGCGCGCCGCCCGCTGACGCGGTTCCGCGCCCGGCCGGGCGATGCTCTCGTCGTCGCGGGAAAGCTCGGCGACGCCGCCGCGCCGGGAGCGCCGAAAGCGCAGCGTCGGCCTGTGCCGTTGATCGACGAGGGCCTTCGGGCAGCGTCGCTGGCTTCGGCCTCGATCGACGTCAGCGACGGATTCGTTCAGGATCTCGGGCACTTGTGCGACGCGAGCCGCGTCGGCGCGGTGGTCGAGTGCAGCGCGCTGCCGCTCGGTCCAGTCGCTCGGTCGCTGCCGCATGGGATGGAGCTGGCGCTCGCCGGCGGCGAGGACTACGCGCTGATCTGGAGCGTGCCGCGCCGCAAGCTCGCCGCGCTGCAGCGGGTGGTGAAGTGTGTGGAAGTCGGCCGCATCACGCGCGAGCGCGGCATCCAGCTCACCGACCTGGGCGTCCCGCGCCCGCTGCCCGCGCGGCGAGGGTTCGATCACCTGCGCTGACGCTCCCACCGCCAGATGGGATCCGGGTGTTCCTTCGGGTCGACGAGCTCGCGGACGAAGTGAAAGCCGTTCTTCTCCAGGACGCGGGTCGACGCGTTCCGCTGCGCGAGGGTATGCGCGATGACGACCCGGACCCGCGGGTCCGCGAAGGCGATCCGCGCCAGCTCACCGGCCGCCTCCGTGGCGAGGCCGCGGCCGCGCAAGCCCGGAGCGATGCTGTAGCCGATCTCGATCACGCCCTCCGCGTCCGGCGGTCCTTTGAAACCGCCCAGGCCGCAGAGCGTCCGAGGATCTTCGAGGACGAACAACGTCGTCGAGAATCCGAACAGCTCCGGCTGCCGCAAGAGCTCGTTCAACGAAAACCGGAATGCCTCCTCGAATTCCGGATCGACGAGGCCTTCGGCGATGGCGGCCTCCAGTCGCCGCCCGAGGCGGCGCTGGTCCTCGAGCAGCGCCCGCAAGTGCTCGACGTCGCAGTGGATGATCTCCATGACGCGGCCATTGCAACACGAACGCGCGCGGCTTACACCTTGCGACCCCGCCCCGCGCACCCGCGCGGAGGCGGTCGTGTGCTTTGGAGACGCAGACGTACATACCGGAGCCGGTCCGCGGAAGCGCGACGGCCCTCGAAGAGCTGGTCGACGCCGTCGCTCGCGGCCGGAAGAAGCTGCGCGCGCGCGGATTGTTCGGCGCCGCGCGTGGATTCGCGCTGAAGCAGCTCGTTCAGGCGGCGAAGCGGACGCTCGTGTGCATCGAGCCGGACGAGGAAGCCGCCGAGGCGCTGGAGAAGGACCTGCGCTTTTTCGGCATCGACGTGGCCCGGCTGCCGGCCGACGAGGTGCTGCCCTACGAGGGCATCTCGCCCGATCGGATGGTCGCGCAGCAGCGGCTGGCGTCTTTGTTCCGGCTGCACCTGGGGCAAGGCGCGCAAGTGATCGTCTCGTCGGTGCGCGGGCTGGCGCGGCGGGTGCTGCCGCGCGCCGCCCTCGACAAGCGGTCGATGCTGGTCTCGCTGGAGATGGAGCAGGACCGGGACGACCTGGCTCGCAAGCTGACCGCGGCCGGCTACATCAAGACGCCGCTGGTGGAGGATCCGGGCACGTACGCCGTGCGGGGCGGCGTGTTCGACGTCTGGTCGCCGCTCGATCCGCAGCCGGCGCGGCTCGAATTCTTCGGCGACCTGGTCGAGAAGATCCGCGTCTTCGACCCGCAGACGCAGCGGACGGTGCGCGAGGTGACCGAGCTATCGCTCTGTCCCGCGCGCGAGATCGTGCTCGACGAGGAAGGCCGCAAGGCGGCGATCGCCACCGTGCGCGCCGCGGCCGACGCGGTCGAAGCGCCGTCGCGGCAGCTGCGCGAGCTGATCGACGAGCTCGGCACGCATTCCCAGGCGGAGGGCGACGGCTCCGCCGGCGCGCGGGCGGAAGCCGCAGGCTGGAGCATTGGAGACGAGCTGTTCGCGGCGGGCCTGTCCGCGATCCTGCCCGGCTTCTATCCCGGCGGGCTGTCGCCGATTACGGAGTATTTACCGAAAGATGCGCTGTGGGTGCTGGACGACCCGCTGGAGCTCGAGCGGCAGTGGGGCGACCTGTGGAAGGGGCTCGAGGAGAGCTTCGACGCCGCGCGCAGGAAGGGCGAGCTGGCGCTGCCGCCCGACCAGCATTTCCTCCACGAGCGCGACGTGCGGCCGATCCTGGAGAGCTCGAGCGTGCTCGAGCTGTCGGGCATCTCGATCACCGACGCCTCGACCGATACCCAGGAGATCGAGTTCGAGCTGCAGCCGACGGGCGACCTGCGGGCCGAGATCGCCGGGCACCACGGCGAGGACGGCGCGCTGACTCCTCTGGTGCGGAGGCTGGAGTCGCTGCGCGAGCAGGGGACGGTCGCGATCATCGCCTGCCATTCGAGCGCGCAGGCGGAGCGGACGCGGCGGCTGCTGCTCGATCGCAACCTCATGGCGCAGATCGTCGCGCTCGAAAACGCCACGTATTCGCCGCACATCCACGCACATCTGGTCACCGGCGAGATCTCGAAGGGGTTCGTCGATCCCCACCAGCGGCTGGGCGTCTTTTCCGACGAGGACGTCTTCGGTCCGCGCGCCGTCGCCCGCAAGGCGTCGCGCAAGCCGCGGACGTTCGGCGAAGAGGGCGCCGACTTCCGCGACCTGAAAGAGGGCGACCTGGTCGTCCACGTCGACCACGGCATCGCCCGCTACGACGGCCTGACGCGCCTCAATGTCCGTGGATTTGCAGCGGATTTCATCCTGTTGCAGTTCGCGGGCAAGGACAAGCTGTACCTGCCGGTCGGACGGCTGCGACAGATCCAGAAGTACGCCGGCGGCGATCCCGCGAAGGTCAAGCTCGACTCGCTGAAGAGCCAGACGTTCCAGAAGCGCAAGGCGCGGGTCAAGGAAGAGCTGCTCAAGATGGCCGCGGAGCTGCTCGACATCTACGCGGCGCGCGCGGCGCACCTTGGCTACGCGTACTCGCCGCCGGACGCGATGTATCGAACCTTCGAGGCCGACTTCGAGTTCGAGGAGACGCCCGATCAGGAGAAAGCGATCGAGGACGTCCTGCGCGACATGCAGCAGCCGAAGCCGATGGACCGGCTGATCTGCGGCGATGTCGGCTACGGCAAGACCGAGGTCGCGCTGCGGGCATCATTCAAGGCGGTGGAGGACAAAAAGCAGGTCGCGATCCTCGTGCCGACCACGGTCCTTGCCGCCCAGCACTACCGCACGATGTCGAAGCGATTCGCCGACTATCCGGTGATCGTCGAGATGGTCTCGCGGCTGCGCGACGAGAAACAGATTCAGGAGGTCCTCGCCCGCACCCGCGAGGGCAAGGTCGACGTGCTGATCGGGACCCACCGGCTCTTGTCGCCCGACGTGGGCTTCAAGGATCTGGGGCTGGTGGTCGTCGACGAGGAGCAGCGCTTCGGCGTCAAGCACAAGGAACAACTGAAGAAATTGCGCAAGCTCGTGGACGTGCTCACGCTCACCGCGACGCCGATTCCCCGCACGCTGCACATGGCGATGATGGGCGTGCGCGACCTCTCGATCATCGGCACGCCGCCCGTCGACCGGCGCGCGATCCGCACCTTCGTTTCGAAATTCGACGGGGCGACGATCAAGGAGGCCATCGAGCGCGAGCTGGCGCGCGGGGGGCAGGTGTTCTTCCTGCACAACCGGATCGAGAGCATCGCGGGCGTCTACGAGTACCTGCGCAGGCTCGTGCCGCAGGCGCGGATCGCGATCGCCCACGGCCAGATGCAGGAGGGCAAGCTCGAGAAGGTGATGACCGACTTCATCGATCGCAAGCACGACGTGCTCTTGTGCACCGCGATCATCGAGAGCGGGCTCGACATTCCGAGCGCGAACACGATCCTCGTCGACCGCGCCGACCACTTCGGGCTGTCGCAGCTGTACCAGATCCGCGGCCGGGTCGGACGCAGCCGCGAGCGGGCGTACGCCCACCTTCTCATACCCGCCCGCCGCACGATCACGCGCGACGCCCAGAAGCGCCTCCAGGTCCTGCAGCAGTTCACCGAGCTGGGGGCGGGGTTCCAGGTGGCCTCGCACGACCTCGAGATCCGCGGCGCCGGCAACCTGCTCGGGCCGGACCAGAGCGGCAACATCGCCTCGGTCGGGTTCGATCTCTATACGCAGCTGATGGAGGAGGCGGTCGCCTCGATCAAGGGCGAAGAGATCCGGAAAGAATACGAGCCCGACGTGGAGCTGCCGATTCCTGCCCTGATTCCGGAGGATTACGTCCCCGAAGTGCAGCAGCGGCTGTTCTTCTACAAGCGCCTGGCGTCGGCCACGAGCGAAGAGGCGCTCTACGACGTGAAGGGCGAGCTGCGCGATCAGTGCGGCGAGCCCCCTCCCGAAGTCGACGCGCTGGTGGAATTGATGTCGCTCAAGAACGAGCTGCGCGCGCTGCGGATGCGCGGTCTCAAGAGCGGCCCCGGTCGCCTGGTGCTGCAGCTCGGACCCGACGCGGCGCTCGACCCCGTGAAGCTCGCGCAGCTCGTGGCCAAGGCGAAAGGACGGTATCGACTCACGCCTGGCATGGAGCTGGTGGCGACGGTCGACGAGGAAGCAAACGTCCTGGAAAGCGCCCGCTCGCTCCTTCAGGATCTCCGCAGGGCTGCGGTAGCGTAGCCGGAAGTAATCCTTTCCGGCGCCTGTTTCCTCTGATATTTCCGCCCCGCCTCTGTCGAAGGAGCCGTAGGAATGAAGACCCGCCTGTCCACCGTCCTGTTCGCCCTCGCGCTGGCCGCCTGCAACAAGAAGGAGGCCAAGGGTCCCGTCGTCGCCAAGGTCGGCGACGAAGTGATCACCGCCGACGACTTGAAGCACCGCCTGGACGAGACCAGCCCGTTCTTGCGAGCGCGCTACAACACCCTCGACCGGAAGAAGGAGTTCCTCGAGAACCTGATCCGCAACGAGCTGCTCGCGCAGGAAGCGCAGCGGCAGGGCTACGACAAGAGCCCGGCGGTCAAGGAGCAGATGAAGCGGGCGATGATCCAGGAGCTGATCAAGCACCAGCTCGACGAGAAGCTGACCGGCGCCGACATCGCCGAGGCCGATCTGAAGACGTTCTACGACGGGCACCTCGACGACTTCGTGAAGCCCGAGCGCGCGCGTGTGTTCCACATCCTGCTCCCGGCCAAGACGGCGACCGAGAAGTCGGTGGCGCGGCAGAAGGCGCTGGCGCTGCTCAAGGACATCGACGCCCGCGAGAAGAAGGGTGAGGTGAACGCGTTCCAGAGCACGGCGATGAAGGAGAGCAAGGACCAGCTCTCGGCGCCGATGGGCGGCGACCTGCGCTTCCTCTCCAGGGACGAGCTGGCCAAGGCCTACGGTCCCGAGCTCGCCAACGCGGCGTTCGACCTCAAGAACCCCGGTGAAAAGAGCGGGCCGATCGAGACGCCCGCGGGCGTCGAGCTGGTCAAGCTGCAGGTCAAGACCGTGGCGTTGAACCGTACGTTCGACGAGAGCAAGGATTCGATCCGCGGGCGGATGGCCCGCGAGCGGCGGAGCCGCGAGTACGACGAGTGGATGAAGAAGCTGCGCCAGAACACGACGATCAGCGTCGACGACGCCGAGCTCGAGAAGGTGGTGGTCGAGAGCGCGCCGCAGGGTCAGCCGGGCATGCCGGTGGGGATGAACCCGATGCAGGGTCATCCGGTCGCTCTGCCGCCGACGGCGTTGCATCCGGCCACTCCGCCGCCGACGGCTGCGTCGAAGATCGGCGGAAACTAGCCGGCGACCGGCTACCGGCTGCCGGCTACCGGCCAAATGCGAACTGCATTCGACAGAGGAGGTCGATTCGTCCTGGTGGCGGTCGGCCTCTTCGTGTTTTCGGCGTGCCGGAGGGCGCAGCCGCCGCCACCGCCGCCGGCGCCGGCTGCGGCAGTCGTGAACGGCGCGGCGATTCCGGTGTCGCGGGTGCAGGTCGAGCTCGACCGGGTGCGGCGGGGTGATGAAGGGGAGACGAAGGTGGTTCCCCAGGACATTCCGAAGCTCGGGCGGGCGCTGCTCGACGGGCTGATCGACCGGACCATCGTCCTGCAGCGGGCGAAGGCCGCCGGCATGCAGGTCAGCGACGCCGAGGTCCAGCGGGCGGCCGATGCGCTCGCCGACGACGCGCGCAAGGGAGGCGCGGCGTTTTCCGAGCAGCTCGCCAGGGCCGGCCAGAACGTGGAGCAGCTCTCCGACGAGCTGCGCGAGCACATCCTCGAGGCCAAGTACGTCTCCGAAGAGACCGCGAAGGAACGGGCGTCGCCGGCGGAGGTGCGCGCCTGGTACGACACGCACAAGAGCGAGTTCGAGACGCCCGAGCAGGTGCACTGCCTGCAGATCGTGGTGCGCACGCCGGACGAGGCCAAGAGCGTGCTCGACCAGCTTCGCGCCGGCGCGTCGTTCGACAAGCTCGCGCGGCAGGTGAGCACCTCGCCCGACGGGCGCAACGGCGGCGATCTCGGGTGGTTTCCGAAGGGGACGATGCCGAAAGTGTTCGACGACACCTGCTTCTCGCTCGGGACGGGAAAGATCTCGGGCGTGGTCGCGTCGCCGTACGGCTACCACGTCTTAAAAATGCTCGGCCGGCGGCCGGGAAAGTCGAAGACGTTCAAGGACGCGCAGGCCGGCGCCGAGCGCCGCGCCACCGCCGAAAAGCGCGCCCAGGCCGAACGGCAGTTGTTGCAGCAGCTGCGGGCCTCCGCCGAAGTCAAGATCGACGAAAAATCACTCGCGCTGCTGCATTAGACAAGGCTTCAAGCGCACCGCGGAGGCGCGGAGGACGCGGAGATTTTTTTGAAAACCAAGCCTCCGCGGTGTGCTTTTGAGACACAGATCCGTTATCTTCCGCACCCGCTATGAAACTCCTTTTGTTCATCTTGCTGGTCGCGGCGGCGGCGAGGGCCGAGATCAAGGACCGGATCGCGGCGGTGGTGAACGGGCAGCCGATCACCCTGTCGGAGCTCGAGGAGCGGCTCGCGCCCGAGCTCGCGCGGGCTCCGGCCGGGCCCGCCGGCGTGGCTCAGCGGGACAAGATCCTCCACCAGGGTCTGGAGGCGATGATCGACGAGCGGCTGGTGGAGAACGAGGCGACGTCGATCGGCCTGGACATCAACGACGACGAGGTCACCCACCTCGTCGAGCAGCTCGCCAAGCAGAACAACATGGACATGACGCAGTTTCGGGCGGCGCTGGCGCAGCAGGGCATCTCGATGGAGACCATCCGCGATTCGCTGCGCCGCCAGCAGCTCACGATGCGGTTGCTGCAGTACAAGGTGAAGCCCCGCAAGGTGAGCGACGAAGAGGTCCAGGCCGCCTACGCGAACATGAACAAGGACAGCGACTGGGAAGTACGCGCCCGCGACATCTTCATCCTCTCGCCCGACAACGCCACCGCCGTGCAGGAGGGCGCCGCGAAGCAGAAGGCCGAGGCCGCGCTGCGCCGGATCAAGGCTGGGGAAAGCTTCGCCAAGGTCGCCCGCGACATGTCGGAAGGGCCCGGCGCGGCCGAGGGCGGCGATCTCGGCTACTTCAGCCGCGGTCAGATGCTGCAGGCGATCGAGGACGCGGCGTTCGCCTTGCAGCCCGGCCAGGTGTCGGGTCTCATCCGCACCCCGGGCGACCACGGCGGCTGGCACATCGTCATGCTCGAGGACAAGCGACGGATGGCGCCGCGGCCGCTCGCGCAGGTGCAGGAAGAGATCCGGAGCCGGCTGGCGCAGGATTCGGTGATGAAGGAGCGCGAGCATTACCTCCAGCAGCTTCGAAAGACCGCGCAGATCGACGAAAAGCTGTGACCCCGTGCGTCGCCATTTCGATGGGCGATCCGCTCGGGATCGGCCCGGAAGTGGTCGCGCTCGCGCTGACCGATTTGAAGGTCCGCGCGGTGCTCGATCCGGTCGTCTTCGGCGACAAGGCGACCCTGCAGCGGGCGGCCCGGCTGCGCGACGTGCCGTTCGAGGCGCGGGTGGTGCAGGTCGGGCGCGTCTCGGCGCAGCCGTCGGCGGAAGAGGCCGGGGCGGCGGCGATCGACTACGTCGATCGCGCGGCGCGGACCGTCGTCGCGGGCGAGGCCAAGGCGCTGTGCACCGCGCCGCTGTCGAAAGAGCGAGTGGCGCTGCGCAGGCCCGGATTCGTCGGGCATACCGAGTATCTCGCGGCGATGGCCGGCTCGCCGACGGTGATGATGATGGCGGGGCCGCGGCTGCGGGTGGTGCTGGCGACGAATCATCTGCGGTTGTCGGAAGTGCCGCAGAGGATCTCGGCCGAGAAGATCGGGTTCGTCATCGACGTCGCGGCGCAGGGGTTGCGCGAGCGATTCGGCATCGAAAGGCCGCGGATCGCGGTGTGTGGACTGAACCCACATGCCGGCGATCGCGGGCTCTTCGGCGACGAGGAGGTGCGGATCGTGGCGCCGGCGGTCGAAACCGCCCGCGCGAAGGGGCTCGACGTGACCGGCCCGCACCCCGCCGACGGCGTCTTTCCGCACGCGGCGCGCGGCGAGTACGACGCGGTGGTCGCGCTCTACCATGACCAGGGCCTGATTCCGGCCAAGCTGCTCGACTTCGAGGAGACGGTGAACGTCACGCTCGGCCTGCCCTGGCCGCGCACCAGTCCGGACCACGGGACGGCCGACGACATCGCCTGGCAGGG
>JAIVGS010000172.1 GCA_020201435.1 Myxococcales bacterium | reverse complement strand
CGGGCGCGGTCGTCTATCTCGACCAGAGCGTGAACATGGCGCACGCGCTCGCCAACGTGATGCGCTTCTTCGCCCACGAGAGCTGCGGCCAGTGCACGCCCTGCCGCGAGGGGACCGCGTGGCTCTCCCGGCTGCTCGACAAGATCGTCGCCGGCAAGGGCGCCAAGATCGACGTCGACAACGTCCACCAGATCGCGCGCCAGATGGAGATGAAGACCATCTGCGCGCTCGCCGACGGCGCAGCGATGCCCGCCAAGAGCTACATCGAGAAGTTCCGGGCCGATTTCGACGCGCTGGTGAGAGGCTGAATTTGGAAGCAATTCTTTTCTACGTCTTCGCTGCGGGCGTTCTCGGCGCGAGCGCGCAGGTCGTGCTGCGGCGCAACCCGATCTACGGCGCGGTTTCGCTGGTGGGCGCGTTCTTCTTCCTGGCCGGCATCTACCTGCTCTTGAGCGCGCCGCTGATCGCGATCCTCCAGGTCATGATCTACGCCGGCGCGGTGATGGTGCTGTTCGTCTTCGTGATCATGCTGCTCAACCTGAAGGAAGAGGAGCTCGGCGAGCCGAAGTGGACGTTCTGGAAAGGCGCCGGCCTGGTCGCGGTGATCGCCGGGACCGGTATTCTCGTCTGGAAGGCGCTCGGGCCGGCCTATCCGGGCGCGCCCGCGATCGACAATGCCGTCCGCATGGCAGGCACGGGCTTCGGCGGGGTGAAGGCGGTAGGCCGCACGCTCTATCTCGCCTCGGTGCTGCCGTTCGAAGTGACCTCGCTGTTGTTGCTCGTCGCGATCGTCGCCGCGGTGGTCGTCGCGAAGGGGAAAATCTAGCCATGGATTTTTTCCACGCGCACCAGGCGCAGCACTATCTGGTCCTCGCGGCGCTTCTCTTCGCCCTCGGCGCCGCCGGCGTCGTCCTGCGGCGCAACGCGATCATCATCCTGATGTCGATCGAGCTGATGCTCAACGCGGTGAACCTGACCTTCCTCGCGTTCGCCCGCTTTCCGCTGGTGCCGAACTCGCCGATGGGCAGCTTCCTGCACGGCCACACCGCGGTCTTCTTCGTGATCGCGACCGCCGCGGCCGAGGCTGCCGTGGGGCTGGCGATCATCATCGCGGTCTTCCGCAGCCGGACGACCGTCCACGTCGACGAGTTCGACTCGTTGAGGTTCTGAAATGGAAGTGACCTGGCTGCACCTGATCCCGCTGCTCCCGCTGGCCGGCGCCGCGATCTGCGGGATCGCCGGGAAGTGGCTGCCGAAGCCGTGGGTCTACGCGGTCGCGTGCGTCAGCGTGCTGCTCGGCTTCCTCATCGGCCTGGTCGCGTTCGTGCACCTGGGCGAGGACGTGCAGCAGTTTCACGAGATCGCCTGGAACTGGTTCGCCGCCGGCGCGCTGCACGTCGACATGGCGTTCCTCATCGATCGCCTGTCGGGCGCGATGGTGCTGGTCATCACCGGGGTCGGCTTTCTCATCCACGTCTATTCCGTCGGGTACATGGACGAGGACCCCGGGTACTGGCGGTACTTCTCCTACCTGAACCTGTTCATCGCCGCGATGTTGACGCTGGTGCTCGGCGACAACCTGGTCGCGATGTTCGTCGGGTGGGAAGGTGTCGGCCTCTGCAGTTATCTCCTGATCGGCTTCTGGTTCACCGACGAGGAAAAAGCCTACGCCGGCCGCAAGGCGTTCATCGTCAACCGCATCGGCGACTTCGGCTTTCTCATCGGAATCTTCGTCCTCTACAACCAGACCGGGACGGTCAACTTCGCGCAACTCAATACCGTCGTGCTTCCGCTCGGCGTAGCGTCGGTCGCGGCGCTTTGCCTCTTCGTCGGCGCGACCGGGAAGAGCGCGCAGCTGCCGTTGTACGTCTGGCTGCCGGACGCGATGGCGGGCCCCACGCCGGTGTCGGCGCTGATCCACGCCGCGACGATGGTCACCGCCGGCGTCTACATGGTCGCGCGCATGTCGCACCTGTACGTCAGCGCGCCCGGCGTGATGGCGCTGGTGGCGGTCGTCGGCGTGCTCACCGCGCTCTGGTCGGCCTTGATCGCGACCTCGCAGAACGACATCAAGAAGGTGCTCGCGTACTCGACGGTTTCGCAGCTCGGCTTCATGTTCATCGGGGTCGGCGTCGGCGCGTTCTTCGCCGGGACGATGCACCTGATCACCCACGCGTTCTTCAAGGCCTGCCTGTTCCTCGGCTCGGGCGCGGTGATCCACGGCCTGCACGGCGAGCAGGACATGAAGCGGATGGGCGGCCTCAAGCACTACATGCCCTCCACGCGGAACACGTTCCTGATCGCGACCATCGCGATCACCGGGATCCTGCCGATCAGCGGCTTCTTCTCCAAGGACGAGATCCTCGGCCAGGCGCTGCACACCCGCGCCTTCAGCTTCCTGACGCTGACGCCGAACGGGACCTCGCATCTGACCTGGCTCGGGCCGCTGATCTACGCCGTCGGATCGCTCGCCGCGTTCCTGACCTCGTTCTACATGTGGCGCTGCTATTTCCTCACCTTCTCCGGCGATTACCGCGGGCCGGAGGAAGTGCATCCGCACGAGTCGCCCGCGGTGATGACGCTGCCGCTCTGGATCCTGGCCGCTCTCAGCGTCGCCGGCCTCGTCCTCGGCCTGCCGGCGTCGTGGGTGCACGGGACCGCCCTCGAGGGCTGGACGTGGGAGCATTTCACCGAGGCCTTCTTCGCCACGCCGCGCGGCGGACGCGCCGAGGACTTCGCGCCGTATCTCGGCTACGGCATCGCGCTGATCGTCGGCTGGGCGGGCTGGGCGGTCTCCTACTCGCTGTACCACCAGCGCGGCATCGCCGGCGACGAGGTGCTCAAAGGCGGGTGGCGGCGCGTCCTCGAGAACAAGTTCTACGTCGACGAGTTCTACGGCTGGCTCGTGGTCCGGCCGACCTGGGCGCTCGCGCGCGGGCTGTGGCGGATCGTCGACGCGACGATTATCGACGGCCTCTTCGTCAACGGCGTCGCGGCGTTCATCGCCTGGTGCGGGGCGCTCGCCCGGCGGTTCCAGAACGGCAACGTGCAGCGGTACGCGGCCGTCACCGCGGTCGGCGTGCTGGCGCTGGTCTACGTATTCCTGGTGAGGGGATCATGAGCTGGCTCGAGCAGCACCTGCTCACCATCGTGATCTTCCTGCCGGTCGCCGGGGCAGTGCTGACCGCGCTCTTGCCGAGCGGCGAGGGCGGACAGCACAAGGGTATCGCTTTTATATTCAGTTTAATCACGTTCGTGGCTTCGATCCCGCTCTGGACCGGCTTCCACCCCGGGGGCAAGTGGGCGTGGGAACAGAAGAGCGAGTGGGCGCCGTCGCTCGGCATCAGCTACCACGTCGGCGTCGACGGCGTGGCGCTGCTGCTGTTCATGCTGACGACGTTCCTCGGGCCGATCGTCGTGCTCAGCTCGTGGAACTTCATCAAGGAGCGGGTGAAGGTCTACTGCATCGCTTTGTTGCTGCTCGAGACGGCGATGCTCGGCACGCTCGCCGCGCTCGATCTCGTGCTGTTCTACGTCTTCTGGGAAGCGATGCTGATCCCGATGTACCTCTTGATCGGGATGTGGGGCAGCGAGCGGCGGATCTACGCGGCGGTCAAGTTCTTCCTCTTCACCTTCGTCGGCTCGGTGCTGATGCTGCTCGCGATCTTCTGGCTGTGGAGCAACGCCGGCCGCAAGAGCTTCGATTACGTCGACCTGCTCAATGCCGGCGTCGTCGCCGGGGACACGCAGAAGTGGCTGTTCCTCGCCTTCGCGCTCGCTTTCGCGATCAAGGTCCCGATCTGGCCGCTGCACACCTGGCTGCCGGACGCGCACACGGAGGCGCCCGCGGCCGGCTCGGTCATCCTCGCCGGCGTGATGCTGAAGATGGGGACCTTCGGCTTCATCCGCTACGCGATGCCGCTCTTTCCGCAGGCCGCCCTGGAATACGCGCCGGCGATTGCGGTCCTCGGCGTGATCGGGATCGTCTACGGCTCGTTCATGTGCATGGCGC
>JAIVGS010000171.1 GCA_020201435.1 Myxococcales bacterium | reverse complement strand
TTCGCGGACGGAGCGGAAGGACAGGCGGCCCGGGAGAGGGTCAGACCGAGAATCATCCTCATGAACTTCCCAACGTGCAGTCCGCGGGGTGAATCTTTCCTTATATCCCGTTCAACAACAGAGAAACGCGCGGCGTGGGACGCAGGACATGGCGCGACGCGCGCGAAAGCTGCCGGCGGGGGTGGGGGCGCCGCGACGAGTTCAGAAATCGCGAGCCAGTGCGATCCCCGCAAGAATTCCAAGCGATTTCTGCATGTCTGAGGAGCGCGCCCCCGCCCCCCGCGGGCAGCGGACCCTGAAGCGTGAGACGCCTAGCGCCTGAACCGTACGCATGTTATTGCGCCCGAATGGCGGCCTCCGCGAAGAAAGTCGAGAAGCTGAAGGAAAGCACGCTGATCTGGATGGACGGCAAGCTCGTCCCCTGGGCCGATGCCAAGGTCCACGTGCTGACCCACTCGCTGCACTACGGCGTCGCCGTCTTCGAGGGCATCCGCTGCTACCCGCAGCCGAACGGCGGCGGCGCGATCTTCCGCCTGCGCGAGCACGTCCGCCGCCTGTTCGAGAGCGCCCACATCTGCCTGATGGAGATGCCGTTCACCAAGGACGAGGTCTTCGAGGCGTGCAAGCAGGTGATGATCGCGAACAAGATGAACGAGGGGTACCTGCGGCCGATCGCGTACTACTCCGACGGCCTGATGGGCGTCGGCGCGGTCAACCCGGTCCGGCTCACCATCGCGACCTGGTTCTGGGGCGCCTACCTCGGCGAAGAGGGCCTCAAGAAAGGCATCCGCGTGAAGATCAGCTCGTACACGCGCATGCACATGAACTCCGACCCGACCCGCGCGAAGGTCACCGGTCACTACCTGAACGGCGTCCTCGCCAAGCGCGAGGCGCTGATGGCGGGGTACGACGAAGCGATCCTCCTCGACCAGCAGGGCTACGTCGCCGAGGCGACCGGCGAGAACGTCTTCATAGTGCGCGACGGCGTCCTCTACACGCCGCCCGTCGCCGGCGGAATTCTCGAAGGAATCACCCGCGAATCGATCATCCGCATCGCCCGCGACAAGAACGTCCAGGTCGAGGAGCGCCGCTTCTCGCGCGACTACCTCTACTGCGCCGACGAGGCCTTCATGTGCGGGACCGCGGCCGAGATCACGCCGGTCCGCGAAGTCGACGACCGCCGCATCGGCGCCGGCGAGATGGGCCCGATCACCCGGGAGATCCAGTCCACGTTCTTCCGCGCCGTCCGCGGCCTCGAACCCCGCTACACCGAGTGGCTCACGCCCATCGAGGCCCCGATCTCCGCCGAGGCCCGCGCGTAAGCGCAAAAAGATCGCACTGCCAAGACGCGAAGGCGCGAAGGCGCGAAGAAAAGCCTTCGGGGTTTCTCAACATCGGCGGCTGGGCAACCAACCCAACCCTTCGCGTCTTCGCCCCTTCGCGGTGCGCTTTTGCCTTTCAGATCTGGAATGACCTCCAAACGTTCCCTGTTTGCCCAGAAGACGGGGTGAACGGGGAGTGGCCGGCCGGTGAGCGGCCGGGTCGCCTTTCGGAAGCCCCCTCATGACGCGTAAGGTCGTAGAATCGGTTGGATTTTCGGTTGACGATCTACTGTTCAATTGCTAGCGTGGTCGCCCTCCGACCAGGCTAGAGATTTGAAACTGTAGCATAAAGGAGCAGCCGCGTGAGCCGGACCCAGTACCTGGACCTCGACGATCGGACCGAGGATGTGCGGGAACTGATGCGGGAGCGCCCCCGCGAGACGCGCGACTTCCTCGAAAAGTACGAACTTTCCTGGGTTTATCACGAGTGCGCGCTGGAGGGCATGGTCCTCACCCACGCCGAGCTGCGCCAGGCGCTGGAGCCGAACCCGGGAATGGTGGACAGCTCGATGGTCCATGCTTTCCAGGAGGTCCGAAACCAGCGGAAAGCCATCGATTTCATCAAGGAAGAGGCCAAGGCCCGGCAGGTCAAGTACAACCTGACCCTCGTCAAGAAACTGTACGAGATCCTGTACAGCAACTTGCCGAACCGGATGCCGATTACGTTCCGGCGCGACATGCCGCTCCACCGGACGTACTTCCACGACATCGTCCAGCCGGTCCAGATCCAGCCCGCGCTCGAGCAACTCTTCCACTTCATGGAGAGCGAAGAGTTCCGGCGGATGCACGCCTTCAAGCAGGCGACGCACTCGCACCACCGGTTCATGGAGATCTTCCCGTTCTCGGACCTCTCGGGGAAGATCGGCCGGATGATGATGAACCTGCTGCTGGTGCGCGCGGGCTACATGCCGCTCGTGATCCACAGCATGGACCGGCAGACGTACTACGACGCCCTCCGGCTCAACGCGACCCAGTTCGGGAACGTGATGATGGAGAGCATGGACAACGCGCTCGACAACGCGTTCAAATACTTCGTGCCCGGCTGGAACGAGATGTCGCGCAAGCGGCTCGCGTCGGGCGAGTAGCGTTTACGGCAACTGCACGGACTTGATCTTGCCGTCGCGGACTTCGTAGCGGACCCAGCCGACGTCCCACGGATCGGGCTTGCCAGGCCAGCCGGTGCAGATCTCGTGGTCGAGCACGACGTTCTCGCCCTCGGTCTTTCGCTCGGCGACGCGGCAGCGCACGTCGGGCATTTTCGTGAAGGCCTTTCCGTAGCGGTCGCGCAGGCCCTCGATGCCGAGGACCACGCCGTTTCCGTTCCCGCCCGTCACCAGCACGTCGTCGCTGTAAGTCGCGGCAAAGGCGTGGATGTCACGCGCGTTGTACGCCTCGAGTTGCCGCTGGACGACATCCGCGGCACTCGGCCGGGCGTGAACGCAGCCGATCAAAGCGAGCGCCAGCACGATTCTCGGCATCGGCGTCCCCTTCCTTGTAGACTGCGCGCCCCATGCTCCTTGGCGCACATGAGTCTACATCGGGCGGCCTTCACGAAGCGTATCCGCGCGCGCTCGGCGACGGCGCGGAAGCGCTTCAAATCTTTACGAAATCGAGCCGGATGTGGCGGGCCCGGGAGATCACGGGAGACGATGTCCGCCTTTTCAAGTCGGCCGGAAAAGCTGCCGGCTTTCCCGCGACCGTCCACGCCGCGTACCTGATCAACCTCGGCTGCGTCGCCGGCGACGTGCGCGAGAAGTCGATCGAAGCCTTCACCGACGAGCTGGTGCGCTGCGACCTGATCGGAGCGCCCTGGCTCGTCGTACATCCCGGGTCGTGCGCGGAGACCGCGAAAGGCCTGAAAGCGATCGCCGAGGCCCTCGACCGGGGCTTCGCGGCCCACAAAGGGAAGTGCCAGGTCCTCCTCGAGACCGCCGCCGGCCAGGGCAGCGCGTTGGGCCGCACGTTCGAGGAGCTCCGTGAAATCCGCGACCGCTGCAAGAGTCCGGAGCGGGTCGCGGTCTGCCTCGACACCTGCCACGTCTTCGCCGCCGGGTACGACATCTCGACCGACCGCGGGTACGAAGAGACGTTCGAAAAGTTCGACGAAGTGTTGGGCATTGAACTTCTCAAGGCGTTCCATTTGAACGACTCGATGAAACCGCTGGGCTGCCACGTCGACCGCCACGAGCACGTCTGCAAGGGCGAGATCGGCCCGCGCGCGTTCGAGCGGCTGGTAAATGACCCGAGATTTCGCGATGTTCCGGGCTACCTCGAGATCCCGCCCGAAGGAAACCGCAAGTGCCTCCTGCGGCTCAAGAAGCTGCGGGCGGGCGTCCGGCGGGAAGCACGAAAGGCGACCGGACGCAAGGGTGGGACACGCGTTGCCACCCACCCCCGGGCCGACTAAGGTACGGCCCCACTTCCATGGGTCACCTCCCCTCGCCGCAGGAACCCGGGCGGCTTTCCGACCATTCAGCCCAGTTCGCTTTGCGCGACCGGCTCCGCAAGCTGGTGACGGTGGCGCGGGGGCATGACCGGGCGTTGGTCCTGACCCACGACAACCCCGACCCGGACGCGGTCGCGAGCGCGTGCGGCCTCGCCCACCTGATCCAGGAGTGCGCTGGTGTAGGTGCGCAGGCGGCCTA
>JAIVGS010000061.1 GCA_020201435.1 Myxococcales bacterium | reverse complement strand
GCTTCAACCTGACCGGCGACGACGGCGAGCCGGAGCGCGTGCTGGGCCGGATGGCGACCGCGGACCTGTTGCCGCTCCTCGGCGTCCGCCCGATCCTCGGGCGGCTCCATGGCACCGACGACGACAGGGCCGGCGCGCCACGGACGGTGGTCCTGAGCTACGGCCTCTGGCAGCGCCGGTTCGGTGGGAGCGCGAACATCGTCGGAAGATCGATCCAGCTCAGCGGCGACAGCTACACCGTCGTCGGCATTCTGCCGCGCGACTTGAGTTTCATGAGCAGCGGCGACGTCTGGGTGCCGATGGGCCTCTTCGGCGATCGGTACCGCGATCGTGGAATCAATCCCGGCATCTTCGCCTTCGGCCGGCTCGCGCCTGGCGTCACCGTCGCACAGGCGCGGGCGGCGTTCGGGCCGATCATGGCGCACATCGCTGCGAAAGATCCGCAGATGAAGGGCGAGGGCGTACGGCTGCGCCTGTTCAGCAAGGACCGCGTCGAGGATTCGCGCGAGGCGCTCCTCGTCCTTTGGGGCGCGGTCGCGTTCGTGCTCCTGATCGCGGCGGCCAACGTCGCGAACCTCTTGCTCTCGCGGGCGACTGCGCGGCAGCACGAGATCGCGGTGCGAGTCGCGCTCGGCGCCGGCCGCGGCAGAATCATCCGCCAGCTCTTGACCGAGAGCGTGCTGCTCGCGGTCGCCGGCGCCGCGCTCGGGATGTTGCTGGCCGTCGGCGCGCTGGGTGCGCTCGGGCCGTTTCTGGCGAATCTTCCGCGCGGGCGCGAAGTGCGGCTCGACGGGCTCGCCTTTGCATTCACCGCGGCGGTCGCGGTCGTCACCGGGCTCGGATTCGGGCTCTACCCTGCGCTGCGCGCATCGGATCCGGCCGTCCATTCCTTGCTCAAGGACGTTCGCACGACGGGCGCTCATGCGCGCTTGCGCGGCGCGCTCATCGTCGCCGAAGTCGCGCTCTCGATGATGCTGCTCGTCGGCGCCGGGCTCGCGCTGCGCAGCTTCGCGCGGCTGACGAGGGTCGATCCCGGCTTCGACGGCTCGCACCTGCTCACCACGCAGATCGCGCTGCCGGCCGCGCGCTACAAGGACGGCGCCGCGATCACCGGTTTCGTCGAGGAATTGCGGCGGCGCGCGCAGCAGCTTCCGGGCGTGACCAGCGCGGCCATCGCCGGCGGGCTGCCGTTCATCGGCACCCCCGACACCACCTTCGCCTTCGAGGGGATGCAGCCGGCGGATCCGAACGATCGGCCGCACGCATACCTCTACGCCGTCACGCCCGGCTACTTCGAGACGATGAAGATTCCGCTCGTCCACGGCCGCTACTTCACCGACGCCGACCGCGGCCGCAACGTCACCATCATCGACGAGCGCATCGCGCATCGCTTCTTCGGCAATGAAAATCCGGTCGGCCGCCGCATGGCAGCGAATGGAACTTATGTGCCCGCGATGGAGATCGTCGGTGTCGTCGGCACCGTGGCGGGCCGCACGCTCGACGGCAAGGACAACATCGACTCGAGCTATTACCTCGAGCATGCCACGCTGGCGCGGCTGTTCGCGGGCTTTTCCAGCCGCGCCATCCTCACCGTTCGGACGCAGGGAGATCCACTCGCGCTCTCGGGGCCGGTGCGGCAGGCGGTCCTTTCGATCGACCCGCTGCAGCCCGTCTTCAGCCAGCAGACGATGCAGGAGCTGATGGCGAATTCGATGAGCGATCGACGCCTCTTGCTCTTGCTGCTCGGCATCTTCGCGGTGGTCGCGCTGACGCTCGCGAGCGTCGGGATCTACGGCGTGATGTCGTACTCGGTCGAGCAGCGGACGCGCGAGATCGGCATCCGGATGGCGCTCGGCGCGCAGCGCTCCAGCGTGCTCGGCATGATCGTCGGACTCGGCGCGCGGATGGTGGGGCTCGGAATCGGGGTCGGCGTCGCCGGCGCGCTCGCGCTGTCGCGGGTGATGGCGAGCCTGCTCTATGGTGTGACGACGACCGATCCGGCCACCTACGGGCTGCTCGCGGCCCTGCTCGGCGCGGTGGCGCTGGTGTCGTGCCTGATTCCGGCGCGCCGGGCGGTGCGCGTGGATCCTGCGATCGCGCTCCGCTCGGAGTAGCATTCTCCGAAGATGCCGAAACGTCGGGCGTGTCGCGGAGCGCGACGGCCGGCGTCTACGCAACCGGCTCGGCCCGCGCCGCGAACGCGAGACAGAACGTCGCCGTGATCGGGATCCAGCGCATGGTCTCTCTCAGGGTGGACGAGCGCTGATCAGCTGCACCAGATCGTGCAGCGCGGGCCACGGTCTTCGCCGCCGCAGCGTGACCGCACGCCAGCGGCGCAACAGGCCCCTTCCCGCGAGCTTCACGCGGACCAGCGCCGGGTCCTTCGGCACGGCCCAGCCGACGAGGACCGCCACGCCGGCGCCGGCGCGCACCAGCTCGACCATCGCTTCGGTGAGCGGGATGCGCGAGACCCGCATTGGCTCGACGCCCGCGGGCCAGAGGACCTTGGTGAACACGTCGAGATCCTCGCGAGGCGCGTCGTAGACGATGACGTGCTCTCGTCGCAGATCTTCCGCCCGGACCACGCCTGCGCGGGCCAGCCGATGGTCCCTGGGCACCAGCAGGATCAGCTCGTCCGAGAAGAGCGGCATGCTGCGCAGCCGCGACGATCGCGGCACGTCGCTGGTCAACGCGAGGTCCAGCTCGCCGCGCAGCAGAGCGGAAACGGGCCGGCGCGTCGCATCCAGCTCGATGCGCACGTCCACGTCCGGATGCGCGCGACCGAACCGGGTCAGCGCCGGCGCCAGCCAGGAGTACGCGGTGTAGCAACCGGTGCTGACGCGGATGATCTCCTGCGCCTGACCGCTGACGCTCGACTCGGCCCTCCGCGCCTCGTCGAGGAGCCGCCGCGACGCCTGCAGCAGCCGCTCGCCGGCGGCGGTGAGGATCAACCGGCGGTTGCGCCGCAGGAAGAGCGACACGCCCAGCTTCGTCTCCGCGTCGCGGAGCTGGTGGCTCAGCGCCGAAGCGGAGAGATGCAAGCGCCGCGTGGCTGCCGCCAGGGACCCCTCCTCGGCCACCGCCGCCATCAGCTCGTGGTGGCGAAGCTCGAGGGCCGGTCTTTGCTGAACAGAATTCATCGATGCACCAAAATCATTGCGCTGGATGCATGCTAGCACAGCGGCCAGACTTCCGCGGATGGATACCGTGCTGCAGGACGTCAAGGCCGCTCTCCGCTCGCTGCGGGCACGCCCAGGCTTCTCGCTGGCGGCGATCCTCACTCTCGGCCTCGCCATCGGGGCCAACACCGCGATCTTCAGCGTCGTCGAGGCGGTCCTCTTGCGCCAGCTTCCCTACCGGGACCCGGACCGGGTCTTCAGCGTCTGGAACCTGCGCACCGACGGCGATCGCGAGCCGATGTCGATCCCCGACTTCCAGGACCTGCGCGCCGCGGCCACGCAGCTCGAGGGCATGGCCGCCGTGCAATTCGTCGGCGTGAACCTCACCGGCGACGGCGATCCCGAGCGGATCTTCGCGGCCTTCACCACCGGCGGTTGGTTCGAGACCCTCGGCGTCCGCCCTGCGCTCGGCCGTTTCTTCCTCCCGGCCGAGATCGACGAGGGCGCCCACGTCGCACTGCTCACCGACGCGCTCTGGCGAAGACGTTTCGGCGCCGACCCACGCGCGGTCGGCAAGCAGCTCGTCGTCGGCGACGACAGCTACGAGATCGTCGGCGTCCTGCCGCGCGACTTCCTCTTCACTTCGCGGGTCGCCGAGGTGGCCGTCCCCCTCTCGCTGAAGAAGGACCCGCGGGCGAGCCGGCGCGCGAACGCGTTCCTCCGCGTGGTCGCCCGGCTGCGCCACGGCGCGACTGCGCAGGCCGCGGCTGCCGAGCTCACCTCCACACTTCACGAGCTGGCACGCCGGTTCCCGGTGGACGACGCGCGAAAGCAAGCGGTGTTGCTGGTCCCGGCCGCCGAAGAGCTGGTCGGCCAGTACCGTTCGATGCTGCTCCTGCTGCTCTCCGCGGTCGCCCTGGTGCTGCTGGTCGGCTGCGCGAACCTCGTCTCCCTGATGCTGGCGCAGGGCGCGGCGCGCCGTCGCGAGTTCGCGATCCGCGCAGCCCTTGGTGCAGTCCGCGGCCGGCTTCTGCAGCAGGTGATCATCGAGAGCCTGACGCTGGCAATCGCCGGCGGGGCGATCGGCGTCGGCCTGGCCCGCGTCCTGACTGGTGTCCTGATCGCGCTCAGCCCCCAACAGATCCCGCGCATCGCCGAGAGCGGTGTGAGCGTGCGGGTGCTGCTCTTCGCGCTCGCGGTTTCGATCGCCAGCGGCGTGGCCTCCGGGATCCTGCCCGCGCTCCAGGCCGGCGGCGTCAGCCCGCTCGAAGGACTGGGCGACGGGCGCGCCTCGCCCGGTCCGGCGGCGGCGCGGACGCGTCGCGTGCTCGTCGCGGCGGAGGTCGCACTCTCGGTGGTGCTGCTCACGCTGGCCGGCCTGCTGGCCCGCAGCTTCGCACGGTTGCAGGGCGTCGACCCCGGTTTCGACGCGGCCCACGTGCTCACCGCGCGGCTCTCGCTCCCGCCGTCCCGCTACAAGGATGCCGCCGCGCTTGCGCGCTTCGCGTTCGACGTGCGGGAGCGCCTGGCCGCGCTGCCCGGCGTGGTTGCCTCCGGCACCGTCCATTCGCTGCCGCTGGGCGGCGTCCTCTCCACCGTCGACTTCTGGGTCGAAGGCCGCCCACCGCCGCGCCGCGAGGAGATTCCGCAGGTCCGCTATCACATGGCCTCGCCCGGCCTCTTCCGAGCGCTGGGGATTCCGCTGCTCTCCGGCCGCGACTTCGACGATCGCGATGCGCCGGGCGCGCCGCCGGTGGTCATCGTCAGCAAGCGGCTCGCCGACCAGTTCTTCCCCGGCCAATCGGCGGTCGGCCAGCGGCTGCGGATCGACGACGGCGCAGCCGAGCCGCGCCTCGTCGAGATCGCGGGCGTCGCAGGGGACGTCGCGCAGGACTCGCTCGAAGAGCCGCGCACGTTCCACGCGTACGTGCCGCTCGCGCAGATCACGGCCGGCGCCGTCACCTACGCGCGCAACGTGTTTCTCGTCATGCGCACCTCCGGCGACCCTTTCGCCGCGGCGCCATCCCTGCTGCGGGAAGTGCGCGCGATCGACAGCCTCCTCCCGGCCTCGTCGGTGCGCAGCATGGAGCAGGCGGTGGCCACGGTGCTGGCGCCGCGCCGATTTTCGCTGGTGCTGGTGCAGTCCTTCGGAGCGGCGGCGCTGGTGCTGGCCGCGCTCGGCGTGTACGCGCTGACCGCCTTCGCGGTGACGCAGCGGAAGCGCGAGCTCGGAATCCGCCTCGCGCTCGGCGCTGCGCCTGCCGCGCTGTTACGGGCCACGGTCTTTCAATCCCTGCGGCCCGCTCTGGCAGGCCTCTGCGGCGGAGTGACCGTCGCGTTGGTGGCCGCCAGGCTCGCCTCGGGCCTGCTCTACCAGATCTCGCCACGCGATCCGGTCGCGCTCGCCGCGGCCGTGATCGCGTTGGGGACCGCGGCGACGTTGGCTGCCTGGATGCCGGCGCGCCGCGTCGCGCGCATCGATCCGGTCGAAGCCCTGCGCACCGAGTAGCGTCGCGGTTGGCACGGAGTCTCAGCGCAGCAGCCCCTGCATCCGCGAGCGCGCGTCGACCGCGTCAGCGGGTGCGAGCTGCTTGTAGACCACGAACAAGTCGAGGACTTCGGCGGCGCGCTTGCGCAAGGCGTCCGACGGATGCCGCGGGTTGCGCTTGCGGGGCGCCGGCAGCATCGCCGCCAGCACCGCCGCTTCCTCCGGCAGCAGGTCGGAGGCGGGCCTGCCGAACCAGACGCGTGAGGCCGCGTCGGCGCCGTAGATGCCGTTGCCCCATTCGGCGACGTTCAGGTACAGCTCGAGAATCCGGTCCTTTCCGAGCGTCTCGAGCCGCCTGGCGAGGAAATACTCGCGCACCTTTCGCCACACCGAGCGCTGGTCGCCGAGCCAGAGGTTCTTCGCCAGCTGCTGCGTGATCGTCGACGCACCGCGCACGCGCTCGCCTTCCCAGGCCTGCTCGATCGCGACGCCGGTCTCGACCACGTCGACCCCGTGGTGCTGAAAGAACCGCGCGTCCTCGCTGTTCACCACCGCCTGCTTCAGCCACGGCGAGATCTCCGACAGTCGCACCCAGTGCTGGTTGCGCCGGTGATTCCTCGCGAAGCGCGACTCGATCAGCGCGGTCGTGGATGGGTTCGCGCGCTGCAGCGGCTCGGCCGACGGCAGGCTGAGCCAGAACGCTCCGATCAACGCCAGCGGCGCGAGCACGGCGAACCAAACCCGGAATCGTCGCAGAGCGCGCCGGCGCATCGCCCGCAGTGTACCCTCACACCCCTTGGACGCCCCGTTCTCCGTGAGCCGCCTGTGGGCGGTTGTACGACATAACCGCGACTTCCGCCGCCTCTACGCGGCGAACGCGATCTCGCAGATCGGCGACTGGTTCAACGTCGTCGCGCTCTTTTCGCTGTCGCTGGTTCAACGTCGTCGCGCTCTTTTCGCTCCTGTCGAGCTGACGGGGAAGGGCGAAGCGGTCGCGATCGCGCCTTGACGCGGTTCGTCCCGACCTTCCTCGCCGGCCCGGCGCGCCGTTGCCTCTGACCTACCGGCTGTCGACAGAGGGGCGCGCGCCGCAGTAAAGAGTGCGTCCCCATGGCCGAACCCGGCGCGACGAGCTCGATCGAAGACCAGATCCGCCTGCGCGAGCAGAAAGCGCAGCAGTTGCGCGAGAAGGGCGCGCATCCGTACGGCAACGGCGTGGTGGTGCCGCACACGACGGGATTCGTCCGGACCCGGCACTCGTCCGACGACGCAGCTGCGCTGGAAGCAGAGCACACCGAGCCGTACGGAATCGCCGGCCGCATCGTCGCGGTGCGCAGCATGGGGAAAGCGACGTTCCTTTCGCTGCGCGATCGCGACGGCGACCTGCAGGTCTTCGTCAAGAAGGACAAGGTCGGCGAGCAGGCCTACGAGATCCTCAAGCTCGCCGACCTCGGCGACATCGCCTTCGCCCGCGGCCGCGCGATGCGCACTCGCACCGGCGAGCTTTCGATCGAAGCCACGGAATTCCGGCTGCTGACCAAAGCGCTGCGGCCGCTCCCGGAAAAGTGGCACGGGCTCACCGATCACGAGACCCGCTACCGGCAGCGGTACGTCGATCTGGCGGCGAATCTCGAGGTGCGCGAGATCTTCCGGAAGCGATCGAAGCTGATCGCCGGCATCCGCCGCTTCCTCGACGAGCGCGACTACATCGAGGTCGAGACGCCCGTCCTGCACAAGCCCGAGGAAGCGGGCGGCGCCGCGGCCCGGCCGTTCGAGACGCACCACAACGCGCTGGATCTCGATCTGAAGCTCCGGATCGCGCTCGAGTTGCATTTGAAGCGCCTGATCGTCGGCGGCCTCGAGCGGGTCTACGAGATCGGCCGCATCTTCCGCAACGAAGGGATCGACCGCCGCCACAATCCCGAATTCACGATGATCGAGTTCTACCAGGCGTACGCGACGTACGAAGATCTGATGGCGCTGACCGAGCAGCTCGTCGAGCGGCTCGCGGTCGAGGTCACGGGGGCGAACGTCGCGCCGTTCCAGGGCGTCCTGATCGACTATGCCGCGCCCTGGCCTCGGGTCTCGATGGTCGGCGAAGTACTCAAAGCATACCAGGCGGGCGAGCTCGACGGGCTGGACAAGCTCACCGACGACCAATGGCTCTCGAAGACGGACGACAACGAGCACCGTCACAAATTCACCAAAGCGAATTCGACCGGCGACAAGATCGCCTGGGCGTTCGAAGCGTTGGTAGAGCCCATGCTGCCGCGCGAAAAGCCTTGTTTCGTGGTCGACTTTCCGTTGGAGGTGTCACCGCTGGCCCGCAAGCGCGATAAAGAGCCGCGGCTGGTCGACAGGTTCGAAGCCTACGCGGGCGGGATGGAGGTCGCCAACGCCTTCTCGGAATTGAACGATCCGCGCGACCAGGAAGCGCGCTTTCGCGCCCAGGTCGAGGCCGCCGCGCGCGGCGACCAGGAAGCGATGCCGTACGACCGCGACTACATCCGCGCCCTCGAGCACGGCATGCCCCCGACGGCGGGGGAGGGCATCGGCATCGACCGGCTGGCGATGCTCTTCACCGACTCGTCGAGCATCCGCGACGTGGTCCTCTTCCCGCTCCTGAAACCCGAAGAGGACGTGAAGTGAAGTTCCGCTGGCGCGTCACCGCCGCTGCCTTCGTCCTGTTCGTGATCGCCTCGGGAGTGCAGTACGGCCTCGCCACGTGGCTCGGCAGCGCGACGGTCTTTTCGCGGGACACCGACTCGGTGATCTCGTTCGGCGTCGAGGCCGCGTTCTTCCTCGTCGCCGGATTCGCGCTCAGCTTCCTCGGGCGCGGCTATCGACCGCTGGAAAACGGGCTCGCGTCGCTGCTCTTCGGGGTGGTGACGTTCTTCGCGCTGCGCCAGCTCAAGCCGCCGTCGTTTTCGTACGATCGCTTTTTCGCCAGCCCCGGCGAGCTGGTGATCTGGGCGCTTTCCGCGGCAGCCGGCTCCTGGCTGCTCGCGATGTGGGGCGCCTCGCTCGGCATGTTGATCGGCGCCGGCGGCCACGTCGACGCGCGCTTCCGGTACGAGTGGGGCATCGCGCGCACCCACCTGCGGCTCACGCGCCGCAACGTGTTCTGGACGGCGTTCATCGGCCTGGTGGTGCCGGGCGTGCAGTTCGTCGCCGGCTTCGCCGCCGAAGCGTGGGACAGCGGCGTCCGCCGTGGCACCGGCGTCCACGCGCTGACACTCCATCCCGCCGCGCTGATCGTCTCGCTCGCGACGATCGCGGGGGTCCTCTTCGGCTCCGCCCGCTTCGTCGAGCACCGCGCGCGGCTCGCGAACCTTCAACCGGGCCAGCGCCGCAAGCGGCCCGCGACGGTGGTGATGACGGCGATCTCGATCGCCGGCGTCGGCGTCGGCGTCTGGGCGCTGACGGTCGTGCTCTCGGTGATGAGCGGGTTCGAAGCCGATCTCAAGCACAAGATCCTCGGCACCAACTCGCACGCGCTGCTCCTCAAGTATTCCAACGATTTCTCCGAGTGGCGCACGGTGATGCCGAAGGTCGCGGCGGTCCCGGGCGTCGCCGGCGTCTCGCCGTTCATCCTCAACGAAGTGATCCTCTCCCACGGCCAGACCGTCACCGGCGCGGAGCTGAAGGGGATCGATCCGGCGACTGCCGGCAGCGTGAGCGAGCTGCCGAAGCAGGTGATCGCCGGCGACCTCTCGTGGATCACCTCGCCGCAGAAGATCCCCGCGACGGTCGTCGAGCCGCGCGGCGACGCGTCGAAACAGCTCGAAGGACCGGAGTACGAACAGTACCTCGAAGACACGTTGAAGCGCCGGCAGGAGCACCCCGAGGAAAACAAGCTCGATCCCGAAGCCGTGCGGAACATGCCCGGCATCTGCATCGGCAAGGAGATGTCGCACCAGCTGCGCGCCTGGGTGGGCGATCTCGTCAACGTGCTCACGCCGCTCGGGGAGATGACGCCGACCGGGCCCGTGCCGCGCAGCCGGCCGTTCCGGGTCGCGTGCATCCTCTATTCCGGGATGTACGAGTACGACTCGAAGTTCGTCTACATCGGCATCCCCGAGGCGCAGAAGTTCTTCAAGATGGGCGACAGCATCGTCGGGCTGGAGCTCAAGTTCACCGACGTCGACGCGGCCCGCGCGCTCGGCCGGCGCGTCGTCGCCGCGCTCGGCGGATTTCCCTACCGCACCAAGGATTGGGCGGAGCTGAATCGCAACCTCTTCTCGGCTTTGAAGCTCGAGAAGCTGGCGATGGCGATCATCCTCACCTTCATCGTGCTGGTGGCGTGCTTCAACATCCTCAGTACGTTGATCATGCTGGTGCTCGAAAAGACGAAGGAGATCTCGATCCTCAAGAGCATGGGGGCGCGCGACGCGAGCGTGATGAAGATCTTCGTCGTCGAGGGGCTGACGATCGGAGCGATCGGGACGGCGATGGGCTTGCTGCTCGGCCTCGCCTCCTGCAGCTTCATCGAGCGATACGGCCTGCAGCTCGATCCAGATGTATACTACATATCAAATCTGCCGGTGAACGTCGACGGCGCGCAATTCGTGATGGTCGCCGCGATCTCCCTCTGCCTGAGCTATCTCGCGACGCTCTATCCCGCGACCAAGGCCAGCCGCCTCTCGCCGGTCGACGGCCTTCGAGAGGAATGAGATGGCGCCTCTGGTCGAAGCCCGCGGCGTGCACAAGTCGTACTGGCTGGGGGAAAAAGAGATCCACGTCCTCCGCGGCGCGAGCTTCTCGTTGAACGGAGGCGAGATGGCGTCGTTGGTCGGGCCGAGCGGCGTCGGCAAGAGCACCTTCCTTCACGTGATCGGCACGCTCGATCCGCCGACGGCCGGCGAGGTTCTCTTCGACGGGCAGAGCGCGTTCTCGATGAGCGAGGAGCAGCTCGCCGGCTTCCGCAACTCGAGCATCGGCTTCGTCTTCCAGTTCCATTACCTGCTGCCCGAGTTCACCGCGCTGCAGAACGCGGCGATGCCGGGTCTGATCCACCGGCTCTCGAAAGAAAAGGCCGAAGCGCAGGCGAAAGAGATGCTCGAGATCGTCGGCCTCGGCCATCGCCTCGATCACAAGCCCGGCGAGCTCTCGGGAGGCGAGCAGCAGCGGGTCGCGCTGGCGCGCGCGCTGGTCCTGAAGCCGCGGCTGCTCCTCGCCGACGAGCCGACGGGCAACCTCGACGAAGCCACCGGCGAAGGCATCCACCAGCTCCTCGTCGAGCTCAACCAGCGGCTCGGCATCGCCGCGATCGTCGTGACCCACAACCCGCGTCTCGCCGAGCGCATGCCGCGGCGGCTGCGATTGCCGGACGAGCAGGCGAAGGCCGAGAAGGCGCAGAAGGACGTCGAGGACGCCCAGCGGGCGCTCGCCGACGCGCAGGCGAAGCTGAGGGGCCAGCGGCAGATCGCGCGGCAGGCTCAGCAGGAGGCGCAGCGGCTGAACCAGGAGGCGCAGCGCGAAACGCAGGACCAGCAGCAGCAGGCGCTTCAGTACCAGGATCAGCAGTCTCAGCAGCAGCACCAGCTGAACCAGGAGCGGGCGCAGTCGTGGACCCAGGAGCAGACGCTCTCGGGCCGCGTGGTGCGCAAGAGCGGCGATCAGCTCCGGGTGCGGACCGAGGATCAGGGCGTGATGAACCTCGACTTGAGCGGCACGACGGCAGTGAGCGTCGATGGACGGGCCGCGACGGCCGACCAGATCCAGCCCGGCAGCGACGTGCGCGCCTCGTACCAGATGATCGACGGCAAGGCGAAGGCGCTGAAGATCGACGTGACGTCGAACGGCAGCCAGCAGGATCAGTACCAGGAGCAGAACCAGCAGCAGCAGCCGTCAACGCCGCACTAGGCGTTGAAGACGAGCAGCTCGTCGACGCGTCCGCGTCCTTCCGCTTTGGAATTGATGAAGCGGGGGGCGCGGACGATGCGCTGCTCGAATCCCGAGTAGAGCTCGCGCACGCGTTCGGTCGCGGAGTTGGAGAGGAGAAAGCGGACGCCGCGGCGGTTCAGCACGATGCAGGCGTGCGCGAGGCGGCGCTGGTCTTCCCAGTTGAACCCGCCCGCGGTGTACGACGCGAAGCTCGCGGTCGGTGAGACGGGATCGTAGGGCGGATCGAGATAGACGAAATCGCCCGGCGCGGCTTTCGCGCAGGCCTCTTCGAACGGCGCACACTGGATCTCGACCCCGCGCAGCGCGTGGGAGGCGGTGATCAGCGACGACGGATCGGCGAAGCGCGGGTTCTTGTATCGTCCGAACGGCACGTTGAACCGGCCGGCGCGGTTCACGCGCCAGAGCCCGTTGAAGCAGGTCTTGTTCAAGTAAATGAATCGCGCCGCGCGCTCGGCGGGTGCGAGCCGGGACGGCTCCAGCGCGCGGACGGACTCGAAGTGGGTGCGCTCGTAGACGTGGCGGGCGAGGACGTCGAGCACGCTGTAAACGTCATCGCGAACCTGCTGGTAGCAATGGACGAGCTCGCCGTTCGAATCGCTGAGCAGCGCCCGTCGCGGCCGCACCGCGAAGAAGAGCGCCCCCCCGCCGACGAACGGCTCGTGGTACCGCCGCAAGCGCGCCGGCACGTGTTTCATCAATTCCGGCAGCAGTGAAGTCTTGCCGCCGACCCACTTGAGAAACGGCGTCGCCGGCGCGCGCTCCTCGGGAACCGAGGTGCGCAGAGGGCTTTCGGACCGGCGGAGCTGCAGGACGGGCATGCTTTTTCGGTAGCGCGGGTTGAGATCGCCGTCAGTTTTTTTACTGCAGATTAATTCGCCGCACTTTTCTTGACGCCGAGGTGAGTCGGGATGTGCAACGTCGAGCCGGTCCTGATCCGCCCTTCGATGACCAGCGAAGTCGAACCGCCGCCGTCGAGGTTGAGGGCGCTCTGCGCATCCAGGTTCGCGAGCCAACGCGCGAGATCGGCGAGCGAAATTCCCGGCGCCGCGACGACCGCCAGCAGCACGCGGCCATCGGCGATCGCGACAGCGGTTCGCGCTGTCGCGCCGGTGCAGAGCGCGTCCTTGCAATCGATCGGACGCGGCTTTCCGCGTTCGACGAGCAATGGCCAGCCGCTGACGGCGTCGGTCATCCACGGGGCGATCCGATCCGCGATCTCCACTCGCGCGCCGCCGGCCCCGAAGACGCCGGCCGACGCTTTGCGAGGCGAAATGGGCCAGTCCGCCCGTTGCCGCGCGAGGGCCCCATCGGGCGTTCGCGCATGTCGAAGAGGCCGCCGTTGATCGCGACATCCGCGCCGATCGTCGCGGCGAAGTCGGCGGTCGTGCGGCTCGGGCCGCGCGGCGGGACTGCAAACCTCGCGCCCGCCGCGGGATCGACCTCCACCACCCACGCGGGCGCGGTCCCGCACCGCCCCTCGGCGACGCGCAAGCCGCCGCCCAGCACAGACCAGGCTGCGAGAGCGCACGCGACGGCTTCCATCCCGGCATCCTGCCAGCGCTTTGCCGTTGTCGCATCAGGGGAATTCGGCTAGGGTCCGCGCCCTCGCACCATGCGGACGGCACTCCTTCTCGCGACCCTGGGGCTCCTCGCAGCGGCCGCGCGCGCACAGCCGCAGCCCGCGGCCCCAGCCGCGCCCGCGGCGGCGCCGGCGTCCGCCAAGCCCGCGGAAGCGCCGAACGTTCCGGCCGGCATGACGCCCGAGCAGGCCGCTGCGCCCGCGCCGGACAGCGGCACGATCTCCAAGGTCGACGTCCAGGGCAACCGCCGCGTCGAAGCCGACGCGATCCGCGCCCAGATCCCGATCAAGCCCGGCGACGCGTACGACAAGGAGAAGATCAAGGCGACCCTGCTCGCCGTCTGGCGGATGGGGTACTTCAGCGACGTCAAGCTCGACGTCTCCGCCGCGCAGCCGCCGCTGACGGGCTACGTGCTCAGCGTCCTGGTCGCGGAAAAGCCGGCCGTCCACGACATCAAGCTGGAGGGCAACGACGAGCTCTCCAAGGACGACTTGAAGGACACCATCGAGGTCAAGCAGTTCCAGATCCTCGACCAGGAAGCGGTGCGCAAGTCGGCCAGGAAGATGCAGGAGAAGTACGTCGAGAAGGGCTACTTCCTCGCCGAGGTCACGCCGAAGATCAACCCGCTGCCGAACAACGAGGTCGACGTCGTCTTCCAGATCAACGAGCACGCCAAGGTCACCGTCAAGGAGATCCGTTTCATCGGCAACAAGGCGATCTCGAACGAGGAGCTGAAGGCGGCGATGCTGACCCAGGAGGGCACGCCCTTTTCGTTCGTCACCAGCGCGGGGACGTACCGCGAGGAAGCCTTCCAGCGCGACGAGATCGTGCTGCAGGGCTTGTACTTTGATATCGGGTATATTTACGTGAAGTTCGGCAAGCCCGCGATCGAGCTCTCGCCGGACAAGCGGTTCATCTACATCACGATGCCGATCGACGAGGGCGAGGCGTACGACGTCGGCAAGATCGACGTCAGCGGCGATCTCCTCGTGCCGCGCGAGCGGCTGCTGGCGCTGGTCACCACCCGCACCGGCGAGCGGTTCTCCAAGTCGCGGCTGCAGACCGACATGAACCGGCTGCTCGACGTCTACAAGGACCGGGGCTACGCCTACGCCAACGTCACGCCCGACACCGCGGTCGACGCCGAGAAGAAGACCGTCGACCTGACCTACAACTTTCAAAAAGGAAACCTGGTCACCATCGAGAAGGTCGAGATCGTCGGCAATTCCAAGACCCGCGACAAGGTCATCCGCCGCGAGATGCGGGTCAACGAGGGGGATCTCTACAGCGGCACCGGGATGCGGATCTCGAAGGCGCGCATCACCGCGCTCGGCTTCTTCGACAGCGTCGAGATCAACCAGAAGCGCGGCTCGACCGACGACAAGATGGCGCTCGAGGTCTCGGTCAAGGAGAAGCTGACCGGCACCTTCCAGGTCGGATTCGGTTTCACCGGCGGGGAGAGCTTCTTCGGCCAGGCACAGCTGGCGCAGAACAACTTGTTCGGCTACGGGCACACCGCGTCGCTGTCGCTGCAGATCTCGTCGATCCGGCAGCTGTTCCAGCTCAGCTATCTCGACCCGTACGTCTGGGACACGCCCTGGACGGGGTCGGTCGATCTCTACCGGAGCGAGCTCGTCTTCAGCGGCTTCGACCGGCAGGCGAACGGCGGCGCGGCGACCGCGGGCTACGAGATCTGGGAGGACTTCCGCACCTTCATCACCTGGACCCTCGAGCAGGTGACGGTCATCGCCCAGACCGGCTCGCAGGACGTGCTGGCGAACCAGTTCACCTCGGGCCGGACCTCCTCGGTCCGCTTCTCGTTCAACTACGACAAGCGCGACAACCGCCTCTTCCCGACCAGCGGTCACCTCGAGTCGGCGTCGGCCGAGTTCGCGGCCTCGATTTTCGGCAGCGAGAACCTCTTCCAGCGCTACCGGTTGATCGAGCGCTACTACCACCCGTTGATCTGGGGACTCGTCTTCAAGGTCAACCTCTCGCTCGGCTACATCCGCTCGACCGACCCGGTGAACCGCCCGATCGCGATCAGCGAGAAGTTCTTCGAGGGCGGCATCAACTCGATCCGCGGCTATGTCCTGCGCAGCATCTCGCCGACCAAGCGGATCGCCACCAGCCTCGAGCCGAACGCGCCGCTGATCGATTTCCCGGTCGGCGGCAACAAGGAGCTGATCACCAACTGGGAGATCGAGTTCCCGGTGATCGAGTCGGCGGGCGTGCGCGGTGTCGTCTTCTACGACGCGGGCAACGTCTTCTCCGAGAACGAAAACTGGTTCAAGAGCTCGCAGCGCAACGGCGACCTGCCGCTCGGGTTGTTCCACAGCGTCGGCCTCGGCATCCGCTGGTTCTCCCCGCTCGGCCCGCTCCGTTTCGAGACCGGCTTCCCGCTGACGCGGCGGCCGATCGACGACGCGTATCTGTTCGAATTCACGATCGGAAACTTCTTCTAATTCGGGGAAACCCTACGCAAACCTGGGCTGAAGCCCGGGTCTGGCATTCGCATGGTTCGCCAACGGTGAAGCCCCCTGAGGGGCTGGTATCGGTAGACACTGATTTGGCGCGATCGCCGTCGAAGACAGTTGATCGACGGTGGAGCCTCCGAAGGAGGCTTAGCGTTCGATACACCTACCGACATCGCTAGACCCGGGCTTCAGCCCGGGTCACGTCGCTCACTGGCGTTCAACGGCGACGTGACGGACCCGCGCGATTCCGGATCGTCGGCGGAACCGATCCGGGGGGTGGTACGGGGGGCGGAGCCCCCTGTACAGCCGGCGGCCCTGTGGGCCGCCGACGCGCCCAAAAAAACCTGGGGAATCTTCGCAACTGATCGGAGTTGGCACAGTGAACTGCGCATCGCCTGCGCCGAACTCCCCGCTCCGCGTTATCGTCTTGACCCCACGTGCCGTCACGTTTAGGGTGCGCCGGTTTCGACAGAAAACCCAGAGAAGGACACAAGATGCGCCGTTTGATGCTCGCCCTCGCCGTCGCTCTCACTGCCCGTGCCTCCCTCGCCCAGACCAAGATCGGCTACGTCGACGTCCAGCGCGCCGTCCAGGAAGTCGAGGAAGGCAAGGCCGCCCGTTCGCGCCTCAAGTCCGAGCTCGACCAGAAGCGCGCCAACCTCGACCAGAAACGCGCCAATCTCGAGAAGATGAAGGCCGACTACGACAAGCAGGCCCCGGTCCTCTCCGAGGACGCCAAGCGCAAGAAGCAGGAAGACCTGCAGAAAGCCTTCATCGAGGCGCAGAACGAGGCCGGCCAGATGCAGGAAGAGCTCTCCGGCAAGGAGCAGGAGGCGATGCAGAACATCTCCAAGCGCCTGCTCGCGGTGGTCGCCGAAATCTCCGACAAGGAGAACTTCAGCTTCGTCCTCGACAAGGCCGCGCTCCTCTACGCGCCGGCGGCTTCCGACGTCACCAACGAGGTCGTCCGCCGCTACAACGAGCGCTTCGGCTCGGGCCCGGCCGGCAAGGCGCCCGACAAGACCAAGCCGCCCGAGAAAAAGCCCGGCAAGAAGTGACCCAGCTGTCGCTCCAGGACCTCGCCGGCCGTATCGGCGCGGAGCTGCGCGGCGACGCTTCGCGGCGGGTCACCGGCGTCGCGCCGCTCGAAACGGCGGGTCCCGAGCAGGTCGCGTTCTACGCCAATCCGCGTTACCGGAAAGAACTTTCCGAAACGCGCGCCGCCGCGGTCATCGTCGACGAAGAATCGCAAGCCCACGTCCCGAACACGGCCGCGAGCATCGTCGCTGCCCAGCCCTACGTCGCCTTCGCCAAGGCGAGCGCGCTCTTCTTCCAGGATCTGGTCCTCGAGGCGGGCGTGCAGGACGGCGCGCTGGTCGACGAGAGCGCGCAGGTCCATCCGACCGCCGCCATCGCCGCCGGCGCCTACGTCGGGCCGAGCGCGAAGATCGGCGCACGGACGATCGTGCATTCCGGCGCGCGCGTCCTCGATTGCGCCGAGATCGGCGAGGCCTGCACGCTGTGGCCCGGCGCCGTCGTCCGCGAGAAGTGCCTGGTCGGCAACCGTGTGATTTTACAGCCGAATTGCGTCGTGGGCAGCGACGGCTTCGGCTTCGCCTTCGACCTCCAGGGCGACGGCGAGGGCCCGATCCACCGGAAAGTCCCGCAAGCCGGCATCGTCCGCATCGAGGACGACGTCGAGGTCGGCGCCTGCACCTGCATCGACCGAGCCACACTGGGCGAGACCGTGATCGGCCGCGGCACCAAGATCGACAACCTCGTCCAGGTCGCGCACAACGTGAAAGTCGGGCCGCTGTCGCTCCTCGTCGCCCAGTGCGGCATCAGCGGCTCGACCGAGCTCGGCCAGGGCGTCATCCTCGCCGGACAGGTCGGCGTCGTCGGCCACCTGAAGCTCGGCGACGGCGCGCGGGTCGGCGCGCAGAGCGGCGTCTCGCGCGACCTCGCGCACGGCGAAACCGTCTCCGGCTCGCCCGCCATCGATCACCGCGAGTGGCTGCGCATGGTCGCCGCCCTGCCCAAGGTCGCGGATTTGGTGAAGCAGATCCGCAAGCTCGAGAAGCGCGTCGAAGAACTGGAAAAGAGGAAGTAAACAGTGGAACGAGACACCTTTTCCGCGTGGGTCCAGGGGGGAGACGCGAGTCGCCCCCCTGGTGGAGGCGTCGAAGACGCCGGATCGAAAGGCCGTCCAGCCAAAGGTGAGCGGCACATGTCAGCCGGGGGTTCGCTGTGATCGACATCGTGAAGATCCTGTCCGCGCTGCCGCATCGCTATCCGTTTCTGCTCGTCGACCGCGTCGTCGAGGTAGTCAAAGGTGAGCGCATCCACGCCTACAAGAACCTGACCTTCAACGAGCACTTCTTCCAGGGCCACTTTCCCGGCGCGCCGGTGATGCCGGGCGTCCTGCAGCTCGAGGCGCTGGCCCAGACCGGCGGCCTGCTCGCCTACGAGACGACGCCGTGGGACGCCAACAAGATCGTCCTCTTCATGTCGATGGACAAGGTGAAATTCCGCCGCATCGTGACGCCCGGCGACCGCCTCGACCTGCATGTGACCATCGACAGGGTCAAAGGGTCGATCTGGCGGTTCAAGGGCGAAGCCAAGGTCGACGGCCAGCTCGCCAGCGAGGCCGAGCTGATGGCGATGATCGCCGACAGGAAGGGCTGATGATCCATCCGACAGCGATCGTGGACAAGCACGCCGAGCTCGACTCCAGCGTCGAGGTCGGCCCGTACGCGGTGATCGGCCCCAAGGTGAAGATCGGGCCGCATACGCGGGTCGGGCCGCACGCGGTCATCGAGGGTGACACGACCATCGGCGCCAACAACGTGGTCTTCCAGTTCGCCGCCATCGGCGCCATTCCCCAGGACCTCAAGTACGCGGGAGAATTGACGAAACTCGTGATCGGCGACCACAACACCATCCGCGAGTTCGCCACCGTCCACATCGGCACCACCGGCGGCGGCGGCACGACGCGGATCGCCAACCACTGCCTGCTGATGGCCAACAGCCACGTCGCCCACGACGTCCAGCTCGGCGACGGGTGCATCCTCGCCAATTCCTGCGCCCTCGCCGGCCATGTCCAGGTCGAGGACCGCGTCATCTTCGGCGGCCTCTCGGCCGTCCACCAGTTCACCCGCATCGGCCGGCTCGCCTTCATCAGCGGCGGCGCGATGGTCACCCAGGACGTCCCGCCCTACGTCACCGTCCAGGGCGACCGCGCCGAAGTCGTCGGCATCAACACCGTCGGCCTCACCCGCGCCCACTTCAAGGACGACCAGCTCGGGCGAGTCAAGGACGCCTTCAAGATCCTCTACCGCAGCAAGCTCGGCTTCCGCGAGGCGATCGCCCACGTCCGCGCCGAGCACGGCGGGCACGACGAGATCGACCACCTGGTCGCGTTCCTCGAAAACAGCGAGCGCGGTATCGCCCGGTGAAGATCGGGCTCATCGCCGGGTCGGGCCGCCTGCCGCTCCTGTTCGCGGAGGCCTTCCGGGGCGAAGTCGTCGCCATCGGCCATCAGGGCGAGACCGACCCCGCGCTGAAGGCCGCGGCCTGGATCAAGCTCGGGCAGCTCGGGCGCATCGTCGAGGTCATGCGCGACGCCGGCGTGACCGAAGCCGTCCTGTGCGGCGGCATCCGCAAGCCGAAGCTGTTCGACGTGCGGCCCGACTGGCTGGCTTTGAAAGCGCTGGCGAAGATGCGCTCGTTCGGCGACGACGCCGCGCTACGCGCGATCGCGACGGCCTTGGAAGAGGAGGGCGTGCGGATCGTCTCGCCGCTGCCGTTCGTGCCCGACCTGGTGGCGACGAAAGGCGCGCTCTCGCGCAAACGCTTGAGCGACGAGCAGCGCGCCGACGCCGAGGCCGGTCTCGCCGCCGCCCGCGCGCTCGGCGCGGCCGACATCGGCCAGACCGTGGTCGTGAAAAAGCGCGTGATTCTCGCAGTCGAGGCCGTCGAAGGCACCGACGCCTGCATCGCCCGCGGCGGCTCGCTCGCGAAAGGCGCGGTCGTCGTCAAGGCCCGCAAGCCGCAACAGGACGACCGCTTCGACGTGCCGGCCGTCGGTCCGAAAACCGTCGACGCGATGGTCGCCGCCGGCTGCTCCGCGCTCGCCATCGAAGCCGGCGCCGCGCTGGTGCTCGACAAAGCCGACATGGCCGCCAAAGCCGACCGGGCTGGAATTGCCGTCGAAGGCGTGTGAGCCTCGACGGCGCGGTCCCTTCTTGCTTGAATGCGCCGCCCATGCTCGCCACCACCGACGAGATCGACGAAATCGAGAAAGCCCGCGGCGACCGCGAGTTCCGGCTCTACCTCGACGTCCAGCGCGGAGAATGGCTGCTGCCCCGCTCGGTCTGGCTCCTGCAGGAAAAGCTGAATGCTTACGCGAGCTTCATCCTCGACGGAAAGATGCGCGAGCTGTACCCGTACGCGCAGCCGAAAGACGTCCGCATCGTGGTGCGGTCGCACGGACAGCCGCCGGCCGACGCGCTGACGCTGGTCGGCCTCGTCCGCGACGCGCTCGCCAACGACGGGCCGCGGGTGGACTTCGAGCAGGCGACATGACCGAACTGCTCGTCGTCGCGCTCGAGGCGTCCGCGGATCTCCACGGCGCCGCCGTCCTGCGCGAGCTCAAGACGCTCAGGCCGGATCTGAAGGCGTTCGGCGCCGGCGGTCCGCGGATGCGCGCCGCCGGATTCGAGGCTCTCATCCGCGCGGAAGACCTCTCGGTGATGGGCGTCGCCGAGATCATCCCCGCGCTGCCGCGGATCCTCGACGCGATGGATACCCTCTACGAGTCGGCGCGCGATCGCCAGCCGAAAGCCGCGCTGCTGATCGACAGCCCCGATTTCAACCTTCGCCTCGCGCGCCAGCTCCACGATCGGAAGATCCCGGTCGCGTACTTCATCGGCCCGAGCGTGTGGGCCTGGCGAACCTACCGGGTGAAGCAGATCGCGCGCGACGTCGCGCGCATGCTCGTCATCCTCCCGTTCGAACAGAAGTTCTACGAGGACCACGGCGTCGCCGCGACATACGTCGGCAACCCGCTGATGGGGACACCCTCTCCCACCGACGGTCCTCCGATGAAAATCGGAGAAGGTCTCCCCATTCTTGCGCTGCTGCCCGGCTCGCGGCTGCAGGAGATCCACCGCATCTGGCCGCCGATGCTCGCCGCGGCCCGGAAGCTGCGCGAGCAGCGGCCCGACCTGCAGCTCGTCGTGCCGGTCGCGCCGACCGTCGATCGCGGCCTGCTCCACGCCCCCGACGTGATCTTCGTCGAAGGCCGCGCCCCCGAAGTCCTGAAGGCCGCGACCGCGGCGATCGTCGCCAGCGGGACCGCAACGCTGGAGGCTGCGGTGGCCGGTGCGCCCCTGGTGGTCGTCTACAAGACCAGTTGGCTCACCTGGATGATCGGGCGGCTGCTGGTGCGAGTGCGCCACATCTCGCTCGTCAACCTCCTCGCCGGCCGCGCGCTGGTGCCGGAGCTTCTGCAATCGGCCTGCACCGCCGACACGATCGCCGCCGCCACCGCGCCGCTGCTCGCGCAGACGCCGGAGCGCATGAAGCAGATCGAAGGGCTGCAGCAGGTCCGCAACACGCTCGCCGGCTCCGGGAACGCCGCGCGGCGGGTCGCGGAGGAAGTGGCGCAGCTCCTGTGAACGAAAAAACGTGTGTCATTCTGCCTACTTACAACGAACGAGACAACCTCCCGGAGATCGCGCTGGCGATCCTGAAGTCCGCCCCGCAGGCCGACGTCCTGGTCGTCGACGACAACTCGCCCGACGGCACCGGCGCGCTCGCCGACGACCTCGCCGCAAAGCACCCGCGCATCAAGGTCCTCCACCGCGCACGAAAGGAGGGTCTCGGCCGCGCGTACCTGGCCGGCTTCGCGAAGGCGCTCGCCGAAGGCTACGGCCGGATCGTCGAGATGGACGCCGACTTCTCGCACGACCCTGCGGTCCTTCCGAGACTGCTCGCCACAGACGCCGACCTGGTCCTCGGCAGCCGCTACGTCGAGGGCGGCGGCACGCTCAACTGGGGGCTCGGCCGCCGCCTGCTGTCGAAGGGCGGCAGCCTCTACGCGCGGACGATCCTCGGGATCCCGATCCGCGACCTCACCGGCGGCTTCAAATGCTTCCGCCGCGAAGTGCTCGAGAGCATCGATCTGCCATCCGTCCGCTCGAGCGGGTACGCCTTCCAGATCGAGCTCACCTACCGCACCCTCAAGCGGGGTTTCACGGTCCGTGAAATCCCGATCGTCTTCGCCGACCGCCGCGTCGGGAAGAGCAAGATGAGCCGCGCCATCGTCGCCGAGGCGCTCTGGATGGTGTGGAAGATCCGCTTCGACCCCAGAGCGAACGTTGCACCCGGGACCGCCTCGCGATAGCAACCGGTCCCCATGCTCAATCTCGTCCTCGCGCTTCTCGTGGCGCAGCCGACGCCGTCCCGCCGTTTCCGCATCGAGCAGACGATCACGGTGCCGGCCCAGCCGGGTCCGGTGACGCTCTGGGTGCCGCTGCCCCACGACGACGAGTGGCAGCGTGTGACCTCGCGGGTGGCCGGCGGCGAGGTCGTGAAGGACGCGCTCGGCAACGAAGCCGCCCGGTATCGACTTCCGGCCACCGGCGCCACGCTCGAGGTCGGTTACACCGTCGAGCGCCGCGAGCGGTCGGCCGACCTGTCCAGGGCGACCGGCAAGGGTGGCGGCCCCGCGCGCTGGCTGAGCGACGACAAGCTGGTGAAGGTCGACGACAAGGTCCGCGCGATGGCCGCGGACATCACCAAGGACGCGAAGACGCCGCTCGAAAGAGCGCGCGCGATCTATCGCTACGTGCTCGCCAACATGAAGTACCAGAAGACCGGCGACGGCTGGGGCAACGGCTCGATCATCTGGGCCTGCACGGAAAAATACGGCAACTGCACGGATTTCCACGCACTTTTCATGGGACTCTCGCGAGCGAGCGGCATCCCGGCGCGGTTCGAGATCGGCCGCAGCGTCCCGCCCGACAGCGGCGAGCTGGTCGGCTATCACTGCTGGGCGGACTTCTGGATCGACGGCGCCGGCTGGGTCCCGGTCGACGCCAGCGAGGCCTGGAAACACCCGGAGAAGCGCGAGTACTTCTTCGGCCACCACGACGCCGACCGGTTCGCCCTCAGCATCGGCCGCGACGTGACACTGCCGGGGATGAAGGGCGAGCCGCTCAACTACTTCGTCAACCCGTACGGCGAGCTCGCAGACGGCAGCCGGGCCAGGGACGTGAAGCAGACCACCCGGGTCACCGCGCTGGTCGCCGACGCGCCCTAGCCGGCGGCCTTGAAGAACGCGCGCGCCCGCTCGCTGCGCGGGTTGTCGCAGACCTGCGCGGGCGGTCCGTCCTCGACGAGCTTGCCGTCATCGAAGACCCAGATGCGCGAGGCCACGCCGCGGGCGAAGCCCATCTCGTGGGTCACGACCAGCATCGTGCACGTCCCGGCCAGGTCTTTCAGCACCGCGAGCACCTCGCCGCGCATCTCCGGATCGAGCGCGCTGGTCGGCTCGTCGAGCAGCAGGATCTCGGGCTGCATCGCGAGGGCGCGCGCGATCGCGACCCGCTGCTGCTGGCCGCCCGAGAGCTGCGAGGGGCGCGCGCCGCCGCGGTCGCCGAGGCCGACCCGGCGAAGGAGCTCGAAAGCCCGCTCGCGCGCGTCCTCGTGACGGACGTACCTCGGCGCGAGGACGACGTTTTCCAGCACGCTCAGGTGCGGAAACAGGTGGAACCCCTGGAAGACCATGCCGACCCGCGCGCGCAGCGGGATCAACTCGGGTGCGTCGATCGGCGTGTGCGCCTTCAGCGTGAGCCCGGCGATCTCGACCGACCCGTCGTCGAACGAGTTCAACCCATTGAGACAACGAAGGAAAGTGCTTTTCCCGCCGCCCGACGGCCCGACCAGCGCGATCGTCTCGCCTTTGTCGACCTGTGCGTCGATGCCCCGCAGCACCTGGCGGGATCCGTGCGATTTGTACAAATTGCGCACCGTCAGGATCATGCCGCTGCCGCCTGGACGATCGGCTCGTCCGCCTCGGCGAGGCTCTTTTCCAGCCGCGCCGCGAGCCGCGCGAGCGGATAGCTCATCGCGAAGTAGAGCCCGGCGCAGAGCGCGCCCGGCAGCGCCCACGACCGGACGTCGACGGCGGTGATCGTCATCTGCTTGGTCAGCTCGACGACGGTGATCACCGAGACGAGCGAGCTGTCTTTCAAAAGCGCGATCAGGTCGTTGGTCATCGCCGGCAGCGCCGTCCGGAGCGCCTGCGGCAACAGGACCAGCCTCAAGGCCTGTCCGCGCGTGAGCCCCAGCGCCGCCGCGGCCTCTGCCTGGCCGATCGGGATCGCCTGGATCGCCGCCCGATGCACCTCCGCCTCGTAGGCGGCGTAATTGAGACCGAGCCCGAGGATCGCGGCGGCGAGCGCGTTCAGGTGCACGACCGGCGCGAGCCCGTAGTACAGGATGTAAAGCTGCAGAAGTACGGGGGTTCCTCGCCAGAGCTCGACGTACGCATGCGCGGCGTAGCGCAGCAGGGTCCCGCCGTACAGCCGCGACAGCGCGAGCGCGAGGCCGAGCGGGATCGCGAGCGCCATCGCCAGCATCGAGACGACGAGCGTCACCCACGCGCCCTTGAGAAAGAGCAGCACCTGCGCGGCGTCGAACGTCGCCGCCGGCACGTCCTCGACCGCCTTCACCGCGGGCTGCGGCGGCAGGTGCCACCGGGCGTAGATGTCGGTCAGATCGAGATGGTCGAGCGCGTCGTTCACGGCTTCGAGGAGATCGCCGTCGCCGAGTCGCAGCCCGATCACGTACGCGCCGCGCGCCACGTCCGCGTCGGCCAGCTCCAGCTCGGGCTTGGTGAGCCCGTAGCGGGCGGCGATGATCGAATCGAGGAGGACCGCGTCGGTCCGCCCGAGCTGCAGGTCGCGATACGGCTCTTCCTGCCCGCCGTAGAGCACGGTCTCAATCCCCGGATGCTCGCGCAAAATCTGGTGCGCCAGCGAGGACGCGAGTGTCCCAATCCGGTGTCCGCGAAGCTGATCCAGCGACCGCAGCGGGAATCCCTTTCGGACGACGAGCTGCTCCGAGAACGTAAAGTACGGTTTCGACAGGAGAATCCGCCCGTGCAGCGCCGCGGTGTCCTCCAGTCCATTCAATATAATATCGAAGTCTCCCCGCTCCAGGGAGGGGACCAGGTTGGACCAGTCATTTTGTACAAAATGCGCACGGACCCGCAGACGCTGCGCCAACCGGTCGGCGATCTCGACCTCGAAGCCGACGAGCTTCGAAGGGTCGCGCGGATCGCGAAAGACGTACGGCTCGCCGCCCTGCAGGTCGCCGGCCCAGCGCAGCTCGCCGGCAGCGTGGATCCGCGCGAGCCCCGCCGCGATCAAGAGCGCGATCATGCCACGGGCTTCAAGATCTCGATGTGCCGCTGCGCCGGGAACCACTTGTGCGCGATGAGGTACGTCAAACCGGCGCCGAACGCGCCGACGAACCAGCCGTAGTCGACGAGCGGGGCGAGCGCAGGGATGGCGAGGCCGCCCCACGCCAGGAAACAACCGATGGCGGTGGCTGATATTGCTCGGGAATTCCAACCGCCCCGGTAGGTGTAGACGCCTTTCTGCAAATACAAATCCTCGAGCTGCAGCTTCTTGCGGCGCACCAGCCAGTAGTCGGCGATCAGCACGCCGGCGACGGTGCCCATGCCGCCCGAGTACGCGATCAGCCAGTTGATGTACGTCGCTCCCGACTCGAGCAGGCGCCACGGCTGAATGAGGATGCCGATGATGCCGGTGATCAGGCCGCCGGTGCGGAAGCTGATGAAGCGCGGGAACGCGTTCGAGAAGTCGTTGGCGGGGCTGACCACGTTGGCCGCGATGTTCACGGAGAGCGTCGCGACCACGATGGTGAACATCGCGATCGCGACCAGCGCGCGGCTCTCGAAGTGACCGACGAGGTCGACCGGGTCCCAGATCGCCTTGCCGTAGATGATCGCGGTCGCGCTGGTGATCACGACGCCCATCCCGGCGAAGACCGTCATCGTCGTCGGCAGCGCGACGACCTGGCCGAAGACCTGGTC
>JAIVGS010000060.1 GCA_020201435.1 Myxococcales bacterium | reverse complement strand
GGCTGCGCAACGCGAAGATCGTCTGGTCGAACACCGCGTGCCCGCCCGCGTCGTCTTCGACGCCGGCGGGCACGCGGTGTTCGACCAGACGATCTTCGCGTTGCGCAGCCGGTTCGACGGGACGCTGTGGAGCGCGTCGACGGGGTCGAAGAAGATCCGCGGCTTCTGCTACGCGGACACGTCCTACTCGACCGTGCCCGCCTACAAGAGCGCCTCGCTCTGGTACCGCATGGAAGCGTTCGACGACCAGAACGGGACCACCGCGGCGCTGGCTGTGCTCTTTCCTCCCGAAGGCTCGCACCTGCCGCCGCAGGGCTGGCTCTACACCTCGAAGGGCGGCCACACCGAAGTCCGCTCCTCGGATGTGAAGATCTCGTTCGCCGAGCCGCGTCATGAGAGCGGCGGCCACTTCGAGTACGACGTGCCGCAGAAGGTGACCGCGGTCGCGCGCGGGGCCGGCGGCGAGACCGTGGCGGTGAAGATCGAGGCGCGCAAGCTCTTGTATCGCCAGGACGTCCTCGACGAGATGGGACCTCTGTCCCGGCTGCTCGTCAGTACGGTCGCCGCGCCGATGGCCTACACCTACGAGAATCGCTACGAGCTCCGCATCGAGAAGCCGGGCACCCCGCCGACCCAGCGGACCGGCCAAGCGCTCTCCGAATTCTCCTACGCCAACAAGCCCTCATCGCTCTCGGCGCTGTAAGGCTTCAAGCGCACCGCGGAGGCGCGGAGGACGCGGAGGTTTTTGGTTTTTGTAAAAAGCAGTCTCCGCGAAACTCCGCGCTCTCTGTGTTTCCGCGGTGCGCTTTTGCCTTTCCCGTGCCGTGCCGAGATGTGCTAATCCGTGCCCGCGCGCGCTGGCGACCGGTCTGGAATCGAACAGGCCGTTTCGGCTTCTGAAGGCATCGGATGACCCTGAAAGCACCGCACATCCAGACCGAGATTCCCGGGCCCAGATCGCGCGAGCTGACCACCTATGAAGGGCGCCATCTTGCGCCCGGATTACAGGGGTTTGCGCTTTCGAGCGGCATCGCGGTGGAGCGCGCCCAAGGGTCGGTCATCGAGGACGTCGACGGAAACCGGTTCGTCGACTTGATCGGCGGGATCGGCGTGAACAGCCTCGGGCACTGCCACCCGGCCTACACGCGGGCGCTGCACGAGCAGCTCGACAAGGCCACCGTCGGCTCGTTCACCAGCGCGCCGCGCGCCGAGCTGATCAACCAGGTCGCGGCGCTGGCGCCGAAGGGCGTCGACAAGGTGCAGCTCTACTCCTCGGGCGCGGAAGCGGTCGAGAGCGCGTTCCGGCTGGCCAAGAACTACACTGGCAAGCACGAAGTGGTCGGCTTCTGGGGCGGATTTCACGGCAAGACCGCCGGCACGCTCGCGGTCAACGGCTCGGGGAACCAAAAGACCTACGGCCCCGTCCCGCCCGGACACGTGCTGCCGTTCGCCAACTGTTATCGCTGTCCGCTGAAGCTCAAGTACCCGAGCTGCGGCATCGCCTGCGCGGATCTCGCGCGCGACCAGCTCAAGCACCAGTCGACAGGCGCGGTCGCCGCGGTGATCATGGAGCCGCTGCAAGGGACCGCGGGAAACGTCGTTCCGCCGCCCGAATTCATGCAGCGCGCGCAGGAGATCGCGAGAGAGAACGGCGCGCTCTTCATCGCCGACGAAATGATCACCGGATTCGGCCGTACCGGCCGCTGGTTCGCCTGCGAACGCAGCAACGTCACTCCGGACGTGATCACCATCGGAAAAGCCTTCGGGGCCGGGTTCCCGATCAGCGGCGTGATCGCCAAGGGCGAGATCGCGCAGGCCACGCCGTGGGCGAATCCGAGCGGGTCGTCGTCCTCCTACGGCGGGAACCCGCTGGCGGCGGCCGCCGCCCTGGCCTCGGTGAAAATCCTGCAGAAAGAGAACGTCCTGCAGAACGTCCGTGAGGTCGGCAACGCGATGCTGGACGAGCTGCGCACCTGGCCCGACCGCATGCGCTGGGTCGGCGACGTCCGCGGGGAAGGCCTGTTGATCGGCGTCGAGCTGGTTGCCGACCGGAACACGAAAGAACCGCTGCCGAAGAACGTCTGCCAGGAGATCTTCCAGGACGGACTGCGCCGCGGCCTGTTGGCGATGAGCTACACCCACGCCATCCGCCTGCAGCCGGCGCTGACCATCGATCGCGAGACGGCGCTCTCCGGGCTTTCGCTGCTGCGCGAGGCCATCGAGACCGTCGCGCGCCGGCACGGCGGGGGTTGATCGGTGTCCGTGTGCGCTGACCATGGCATTCGGGGGGTCCAGGGGGGAGCGAGCTCCACCCTGGTGGAGGCGCCGCAGGCGCCGGATCGACAAATTGCTCGCCGGAGCAGACGCGTCAACCCACGGGTTTTGCGGGGTTAATGGTGGAGCGCATCCATAATCTCTGGGAGCGCTGGGCGGCGCTGTCCCTGCGCAGACCGGGGCTGGTGGCGCTGGCCGGATTCGTCGCGTTCGCGCTCTGCGTGCCGGGCTCGGTCCGCCTCTACGGCGATCTGCGGACCGACCTGCGCGAGCTGCTCCCGCAGGGGGCGCCGGCCGCCGTCGGCCTCGAGGAGCTGGAAAAACGCATCGGCGGGCTTTCCCACCTCGCGGTGGTGGTCTCGACCGACGATCTGAAGGCCGGCGAGAGGTTCGTCGATACGTTGGCGAAGCGGCTGATGGCGCTGCCGCCGTCGCTGATCTCGCGGGTCCACTGGCGGGTCGATGCGGAGAAGGAATTTCTCGACACCCACGGCGCGCTGTACGCGGACATGAAAGATTTGATCGCCGCGCGCGACGCGCTCAAGACCGAGGCGGCGAAAGTGAACCCGCTGATGGTCGACATCTCCGACGACGCCGAGAGCTCGCCGTCGCCCAACCTCGACGAGGTGATGGGCCGGATCAAGTCGGCCTACGCCCGCCTCGACCGGTTTCCCGACGGGTATCTGGCCGGCGAGAACGGCCACACGCTGGTGATGCTGATCTCGCCGCCGGGTGCGGCGGTGAGCCTCGCGGACGACCAGCAGATCTTCGAAGCCGTCGACGGCGTGGTGAAGAGCATTTCCCATCCCGGGATGCAGGTCGGGTACGGCGGCGAAGTGAAGAGCGTGATCGAGGCCCAGGAAGCGCTCGTGCGCGATCTGATGATCTCGTCGCTGCTGGTTCTCGTCGCCGTCGGGCTGGCGATCATCCTGTATTACCGGACGATTCGGGCCGTGCCGCTGCTGGTGCTCCCGCTCTTCACCGGGGTCGCGCTCACCTTCGCGCTCTCGCGCGCGGTCATCCATTACCTCAATCCGAATACGGCTTTCCTCGGCAGCATCATCGTCGGCAACGGCATCAACGCCGGCATCATCCTGCTCGCGCGCTATCTCGAGGAGCGGCGGCGCGGGTCGGGCGTCGAGATCGCGCTGCCGACCGCGCTGCGGACGACCTGGCTGGCGACGTTCGCGGCGAGCGGCGCGGCGGCCGTCTCCTACGGATCGCTCGGCGCGGTCAGCTTCCGCGGGTTCAACCAGTTCGCCTTCATGGGCTTCTTCGGGATGCTGATCTGCTGGCTGACGACCTACGCCCTGATGCCGGCGCTGATCGCGCTGCAGGAAAAATACTGGCCGTTCGCGGAGCTCTCGCCGGCGCGCCGCGGCCGCGTGGTCGGATGGGTCGCGGGGCCGTTCGCGCAGCTGATGCTGAGGAAGCCGGTCCTTCCCGTGGTGCTGACTTCGGTGCTGGCGGTCGGGTCGGTATACGCCGCGTACGTCTTCGCGCAGGACCCGATCCAGTACGACTTCCGCAAGCTCGGCAGCCGGTCCGGGCAGCACCAGGGCGCGGGATTCTGGGACAAGCACGTCGACGCGGTGCTGCAGTCGTACCAGACGCCGACGGTGGTGCTGAGCGATTCGCCCGAGCAGGCGCAGTCGATCGCTACCGCGATGGAGCGCGAGAAGGACCAGCAGGGTCCGAACGGGACCATCGAATCGGTGGTGACGCTGCAGGAATTCCTGCCGCAGGAGCAGCCGCGCAAGCTCGAATTGCTCCGTGAAATCTTCGGGATGCTCGACAAGCGGCCCCGCTCGTCGCTGCCGCCCGAGGTGCGGCGGCTTCGCGAGCGGACGAAGCTCGAGCCGGTTTCGCTCTCCGACGTTCCCGAGCGGCTGACCCGCGCTTTCGTCGAGAAGGACGGGCGGCGCGGGCGGATCGTGCTCGTCTATCCGACGCTCTCGACCGACGCCGCCAACGGCCGGGCGCAGATGGAGCACACCCGCACCGTGCGCGAGGCGGCGCTCAAGGCCGACCCGACGGCGCGGATCGCCGGGCAGATCGTGCTCACCACCGACATCGTGCAGGCGGTCACCAACGACGGCGCGTTCACCGGCCTCTTGAGCTTCCTCGCGGTCGCGCTGCTCACCTTCCTCGTCATGCGGTCGCTGAAGGACGCGGCGTGGGTGATCGGATCGCTGACGCTGGGCGTCCTGTGGATGGCCGGCGCGATGACGATCCTGTCGTTGAAATTCAACTTCGTGAACTTCGCGGTGCTGCCGATCACCTTCGGCATCGGCGTCGACTACGCGGTGAACCTGTACCAGCGGTACCGGCAGGCGGGCAGCGTCGAGGAGGCGCTCGCGGCCTCGGGCGGCGCCGTCGCGCTCTGCTCGCTGACGACGATCATCGGCTACGCGACGCTGGTGACCGCCGACAACCAGGCCATCCAGAGCTTCGGGCTGACCGCGGTCATCGGCGAAATCACTTGTCTTTCCGCGGCCTTGTTCGCATTGCCGGCGGTGCTCTCGCTGCGCGACCGGCGGGCGCCCGCGGCGGCATCGGACGCGGCGCACCAGGGAGCGTGACGTGGATCTGCGGCCGCATCCCGAGCAGCTTCGGACTGCACCACGGTTCTTCGTCGTCGGCGTGCCGGTGCTGTGCGCGGTGTACCTGATCGTCCCCGCGCTGTTGCGCGACTTGCGGCCGGAGCACTTTCTCGCGGTCGTGCTGGCGCTGGTCCTTTCGCTCTGGAGCGACGGGAGCCGGCGGCTGGCGCGGGTCGGGCTGCCGTACGTCCTCTACGGTGTGGTCTACGATTCGATGCGCTGGTACGAGGATCTGATCCGCTCGCCGGTCATCCACCTGCGCGAGCCGTACGACTTCGACCTGCGGCTGTTCGGGATCCACGGGCTGACGCCAAACGAGTGGCTGCAGCTGCACACCTCGCGGATCCTCGACTTCGTCTGCGGGCTCGCATACACGCCGTTTTTCTTCATCGGCGAGTCCATTATACTCAGTATATACATGGCGTTCAGCGGCCGCCTTCGCGTCGGCGAGCGGTTCACCTGGGCCTTCGTCATCGCGAATTTCATTGGGTTTTCCTGCTATTACATCTATCCGGCGGCGCCGCCCTGGTACGTCGCGGACCACGGCTTCGTCGTCGACATGACCGTGCACGCGTCGCCGGCGGGGGCGATCCGCTTCGACCATTTGATCGGCATTCCGCTGATGCAGGGGTTCTACGGAAAGAGCGCTGACGTCTTCGGCGCGATTCCGTCGCTGCACATCGTCTATCCGTTCCTGGCGATGATGTACGGGTGGCGGCTGCGCCGGTTCCGGCCGTTCGCGATCGGGTACTTCTTGCTCGTCTGTTTCAGCGCGGTGTACCTGAACCACCACTACCTGCTCGACATCTTCGTCGGCCTCGCCATCGCGCTGCCGGTGATGGCCGCGGCGCGGCTGCTGTTCGGCGCGCTGTATCCGGAGGACGAGCAGCGGCAGGCCGCGATCGTCGAGCAGCCGATCCGGACCTAGCTGTCGCGACCGATCGCCTCCTGCAGTGTCAGCCCATCGCGCTGCAGCAGAGTCGCGAGGCCTCGTATGATCTTTTTCGGCGTGGACGGGCCGTCGTAGATCAGGGCGGTATAAATCTGGATCAATGACGCGCCGGCGCGGATGCGGGCGTAGGCGTCCTCCGCGGACAGGATTCCGCCCACGCCGACGATCGGGATTTTCACGTTTCGATGCAGCAACTTGCAGACATGCAGCGCTCGGTCGCGCAGAGGGGCGCCGGACAGACCTCCCTGCCCGCGTTCGTGCTGGACGGTGGTGTTGGTGGCAATGATGCCGTCGGCGCCGGCGGCTTCCGCGGCGCGGGCGATCTCGACCAGTCGATCGTCCGGCTCGTCGGGCGAGAGCTTGACCAAAAGCGGCATCCCCCGCGGCAGTGCGTCGCGGGCGCGGCGCACGAGCCCGGCGATCGAGCCTTGCAACTCGCGCAAGCCGGGCGTGTTCGGGCTCGAGACGTTGATCGTCGCCAGCTGCGCGTAAGGCGCGAGCTCGCGCAGCGCCGCGACGTAATCGTCGGCGGCGCGGTCGTTCGGTGTGTCCTTGTTGCGGCCGACGTTGACGCAGATCGGACCCGGTTGCGGCCGCAGGCGGGCGAGGCGCGCGGCAACGTTCGCCGCGCCCGCGTTGTTGAAGCCCATCCGGTTGACGAGCGCTTTGTCCGGGATCAGCCGGAACAGCCGTGGCCGCGGGTTCCCCTGCTGCGGCCGCGGCGTGATCGTGCCGATCTCGACCCAACCGAAGCCGAGCCGGAACCAAGCCGGCGCCACGACGTCGCCCTTGTCCATTCCCGCCGCGAGCCCGACCGGCGAGGGAAAATCGATCCCGAAGACCTTCAAAGGCAGCGTCACGCGCGTCCGTGGCCGCTGAGAGAGCCACGACACGAGCCGCAGGAAGACCGTCGCGAGCGCGTGCGCCGCTTCGGGAGGCAGGAGAAAAAGGAGCGGCTTCAAGAAGCGATACACGGAGACGGACACTAACATCCAGATCGCTGCGCAACCCGCGCGATGTTGGTGGGTCCAGGCGGGAGCGAGCTCCCCCCTGGTGGAGGCGGCGCAGCCGCCGGATCGAAAACGTTCCCAGCGAAGCAATGATGGCCAACTCCGCAGAGTCGTGGGGGTAGAATACGGGTCATGGAACCTGCGGCGCCGCTGCCAGGGACACAGGATCTGCTGCTCGAATCGGCGCGGCGGCTGCGGCGCTGTGAAGCGGCGCTCTGCGACGTCTTCGAAAAAGGCGGGTACGGCGAGGTGATTCCGCCCGCGATCGAAGGCGCCGACGTGTTCGGGCCGGAAGCGTTTCGCGCGCTCGATCGCAGCGGGCGGCTGATCGCGCTCCGCGCGGATTTCACCGCCCAGGTCGCGCGCATCGCGGCGACGCGGCTCGCCGGGGTCTCGCCGCTGCGGCTCTACTACCGCGGCAGCGTCGTTCGCCGGCTCGAAAGTGGCCCTGTTTACGAAAGGTTACAAGCAGGCTGCGAGCTGGTCGGTGCGCCCGGCGCCGAGGCCGACGCCGAGATCCTCGGGCTCGCGGCTGCGTCGCTGCACTCGCTGGGGCTCAAGGACGCGCGGATCTCGATGGGCAGCACCGGCTACTTTTCGGCGCTCGCTTCCGCCGCCGGCGCATCGCCGCGCCTCGCCGGCGCACTCAACGACGCCGTCGACCGCAAGGACATGCCGACCCTGCGCACGCTCTGCGAGCGCGAGGTGCCGCCGGGAAAGGCGCGCGACGCGATCCTGATGCTCGCGGAGCCGCCGCGGCCGCAGACCGCGGCGCGCGAGCTGCTCCAGAGAGCGGAAGCGCTCGCCCCGACCGACGAAGCGCGCGAGGCGTTGCAGCGGGTTTCCGCGGCGCTCGCGGCCGCGCGCGATCTCGGCGCGGAGCTCGAGGTCGACCTCGGCGAAGTGCGCGGCCTCGGCTACTACAGCGGCATCGTCTTCAACCTCTACGCGGCCGGGGCGCCCCGCCCCGTCGGCGGCGGCGGACGGTACGACAACCTGCTCGGCCGATTCGGCGACCCGCGCCCGGCGGTGGGGTTCTCCCTCGATCTCGACGCGCTGATGCCCCTATGCTGACGATCGCGCTCCCGAAAGGACGGCTGCAGAAGCCGGTGCTGGAGCGGTTCGCCCGGGCGGGCGTGCGGCCCGACGAGGAGCCGGGCGTCTCTCGCAAGCTGATCATCCCGGCCGGCTCGGCAGCGCGCTTCGTCATCCTGAAAGACGGCGACGTGCCGCTCTACGTCGAGCGCGGAGCGGCCGATCTCGGCGTCTGCGGCCTCGATCAGGTGCTGGAATCGGGCGCGGACCTGCTCACGCCGATCGATTTCGGCTTCGGCAAGTGCCGGCTCTGTCTCGCGGCTCCGCGAGGGAGCAAGGTCGAGGCCGAGCTGGGCCGGTCGCTGCGCGTCGCGAGCAAGTATCCGCGGCTGACCGGCCGTTGGTTCGCGCGGCGCGGCGTGCCCGTCGACCTGATCGCCCTCTCGGGATCGGTCGAGCTGGCAGCGGTTTCGGGACTGACCGACGCGATCGTCGACCTCGTCGAAAGCGGCCGCACTCTCGAGGAAAACGGCCTGGTCGTGATCGACGAGCTGTTGCAGGTCAGCGCCCGTCTGGTCGTGAATCGCGCCGCGTACCGGCTGAAGGTGGAAGACTTGTTGCCGCTGTTGGAGAAGCTCGGATGATCCGGATCCTGCACCTCGGCGATGCGGCCGCTCGGAGCTTGCGCGCCGAAGCCGCGATGCCGGCCGGGGTCGCAGAGGCGGTCGGCAAGATCGTCGCCGACGTGCGGGCGCGGGGAGATGCGGCGGTCCGCGAGCTGACCGAGCGGTTCGACCACCTGCGGCTCGACGATTTGTTCCTCGACGACGCGCGGTGGGACGCGCTCGCCGCGCTGTGCCCGCTGCCCGTCCGCCAGGCTTTGGAAGTCGCGCACGAGCGGGTGCGGGCGTTTCACCTGCCGCAAGTGCCGCCATCGTACGAGCAGAAGCTGCCCGACGGCGGCATCCTGAAATGCCTGATCATCCCGCTGCGTCGCGCGGCTTGTTACGTGCCCGGCGGACGCGGGTCGTATCCGTCGACGGTGATCATGACCGCGACGGTCGCGCGGCTCGCGGGCGTACCGGAAGTGATCGTGGCCACGCCGCGAGTCGCGCCGGAAGTGGCGGCGGCGGCGCGGATCGCGGGGGCGACGCGGATCCTGCAAGTCGGTGGCGCGCACGCGATCGCGGCGCTGGCGATCGGAACCGGGACCATCCCGCGGGTCGACGTCATCGTCGGGCCCGGCAACGCGTACGTCACCGAAGCCAAGCGGCAGCTTTCCGGCGAAGTGCGCATCGACTCGCTGGCCGGGCCGACCGAAGTGGTGATCGTCGCCGACGAGAGCGCCGACCCGCGATCGGCCGCGGCGGATTTGATCGCGCAGGCCGAGCACGATCCGCTCGCGTTTTCGGTCCTCGTGACGCCGTCCGAAAAGCTTGCCAGGGAGGTCGCCGCCTCCCTGGCACCGACTGGTATCGCCGCGGAATCATTGAAGAATCACGGCGCGATCGTGATTACCCGCGACCTCGACGAGGCGCTCGCGTTCGCCGACGAGCTGGCGCCCGAGCACCTCGAGCTCCTGGTCGACGACGCGAACGGCGCGCTGCCGAAGGTGCCAAGGGCCGGAGCGGTGTTCGTCGGACATCACGCGCCGGTGCCGGTCGGGGACTATCTCGCCGGCCCGAATCACACGCTGCCGACCAGCGGAACGGCACGCTTCGCGTCCCCGTTGAGCGCGACCGATTTCGTCCGGCGCCAGAACGTGATCGAGTACACGCCGGAGCAACTGAAAGCCGACGCGAAGCACATTTGCAATCTCGCGAATGCGGAAGGTCTCCACGGCCACGCGCAGGCGATCGAAAGCCGGCAGCCGGCAGCCGGTAGCCGGGGGCCGGAATGAGCCGCTCGCCGGAGAGCTTCGTCCGCGCGTCGATCCGCCCGCTGGCGGCGTACGGGCCGCCGCGCGATCCGGCGCCGGTGCCGCTGCACTTGAACGAAAGCCCGAGCGACATCCCCGACGACCTGAAGCGCGAGCTGAGCGCGCGCATCGAGGCGATGGACTGGTCGAAGTACCCGATCACCGACGGGGCGCGGCTCGCTGGCGAGATTGCCGCGGCGTACGGGGTCGATCCGGCCGGCGTGCTGGTCGGCAACGGCTCGAACGAGCTGTTGCAGCTCCTCCTCTTCGCCTGTGTCGAGCCGGGCGACAAGGTGGTGGTCGCTTCGCCCTCGTTCTCGCTCTACGGCCTGCAGGCGACTGCGCTGGGCGCGAACGTCGTCGAAGTGCCGCTGCGGGCGGGCGGCGAGTACCGGTTTCCGGTGCACGATCTGATCGCCGCCTCGCGAGAGGCGAAGCTCGTCCTGCTCGGATCGCCCAACAACCCGACGGGCACGACACTTTCGCCGGCGGAGGCCGAAGAGCTGTCGAGCGGCGTGCGCTGCCTGCTGGGGATCGACGAGGCGTACCGCGATTTCTGCGGCCAGGATTTCACGCCGCTTCTGGCGAAGAACCCGCGGGTCGCGCTGTTCCGCACTTTTTCCAAGGCATTTGCAGCAGCGGCGCTCCGCGCGGGATGCATGATCGGCGCGCCTTCGCTGTGCGCGGAGCTGCACAAGATCCAGCTCCCGTACAACCTGAGCGCGGTCACCTGCCTGGTCGCGAGCGAGCTGATCAAACGGCCGGAGCTCGTCGCCCAGCGAGCCGCGTCGGTCCGCGACGAGCGCGAGCGGGTCGCGCGGGCGATGCGCGAGCTGGGCATCACCGTCCATCCGTCGGGCGCGAACTTCCTGCTGTTCGAGCAGACGCGCCGGCCTCCCAAGGAGCTCCACGCCGCGCTCTTTCGCCACGGCGTGCTGATCCGCAGCTACCCGATCGGGCTGCGCGTCAGCATCGGTTCGCCCGCGCACAACGACGCGTTCCTCGCCGCGCTGAAGGCGGAGCTGCCGTGATGCACACGCTGGCGAAAGTGCGCGGCGTGATCCTCGACGTCGACGGCGTCCTCCTCGATGCGCGGCCTTCGTATCACGCGGTCGCCGAGGAAGCCGCGCGCAGGGCGATCGAGCCGCTGCTCGGCGCGGAGACGGCGCGGTCGGTGCCGTTCGATCGGACGGTGGAGATCCCCGCGTTCAAGGCCGCCGGCAACTTCAACGACGACTGGGAGACCGCTCGCGCCGTCGCGCTGCTGCTCTACCTGCGCGCCCGCGGCGAGGCGCCGCCGCTCGGCGAGTTCCTCCGCAACGCACAGGGCCGAGGCGTGGGCGGCCTGTTCGAGCGCTATCCCGGGATCGACCTCGATCAGGAGTCGATCTCGCGCACCTGCGCCGCGCTCTATGGTGGCGACAAGTGCAAGGAATTGTTCGGCTTTGATGCGAGCGGCCGCGGGATGTGGGAGAACGAGCAGGTGCTGGCCGATCGGAACCTGCTCGAAGCGGTTGCCGCGAAGTTCCCGCTGGCGCTGTACACCGGACGCAACCCCGGCGAGGCGCGGCTCGCGCAAAAGATCTGCCGGCTCAAGATTCCTGAGTCGTTGTGCTGGGTTGCAGATGGGCGGCCGCGCAAGCCCGATCCCGCCGGCCTGCTCTGGCTGTGCCACGTGCTTCTCAAGCACGCGCCGCGGAACTCGCAGGTGCTGTTCGTCGGCGACACGGCCGACGACCTCGCCGCGTCGCGCGCCGCGCAGGACCGGGGCGCGCCGATCGTCTACGCTCACGTCGAGGCGCCGGGCGATACCACGAAAGTGCTCGCGCGGCTGCTCGCCGAAACCGCGGAGATAACCGTATGAGCCGCACCGGCCAGGTCGCGCGCAAGACGAAGGAGACCGAGATCGACGTCCAGGTCGACCTCGACGGCCGCGGCGACGCGAGCGTCACCACCGGCATCCCGTTCTTCGACCACATGCTGGAGACGCTCGCGAAGCACGCCGCGTTCGATGCGCAGATCAAGTGCAAGGGCGACCTGCACATCGACCAGCACCACACCGTCGAGGACACCGGCATCGCGCTCGGATCGGCCATCGACCAGGCGCTCGGCGACCGCAAGGGGATCGCGCGGGCCGGCTGTTTCTACTTCCCGCTCGACGAAGCCCTGGCGCGCAGCGTGATCGACCTTTCGGGACGCAGCTTTCTGCACTGGAACGTGGCGCTCGAGCAGGGGCCGCGCAGCGCGATGGACGTGAGCGTGCTCGAAGGCTTCTTCAAGGCGATGGCCGATCACGCGCGGGCCAACGTGCACATCGATCTGTTGACCGGCCGCGATTTCCACCACGGCGCCGAGGCGGTCTTCAAGGCGTTCGCGCGCGCGCTGCGCCAGGCGATCGCGCTCGATCCGCGGATCGCCGGAACGGTGCCCTCGACCAAAGGCGTGCTGTGAACGTCACCGTCATCGACCTCGGCCTGGGCAACCTGGGCTCGGTGATGCAGGCGCTGAAGCGGGCGGGCGCCGACCCGCACCTCTCGGCCGACCCGGCCGAAGTGGCGAAGGCCGAGCGCGTGATCCTTCCCGGCGTGGCCGCGTTCGGTGTCGGAATTCAACGGGCGGCGAATTTCAAGCCGGCAGTGCAGGAGGTGCTCGCCCGCCACGCCCCTGTCCTCGGCATCTGTCTCGGGATGCAGATTCTCTTCGAGGAAGGCGAGGAGGACGGCGTCCGGCCCGGTCTCGGCCTTCTCCCCGGCCGGGTGACGAAGCTGCCGCCGAGCGTCCAGGTGCCGCACATCGGCTGGCAGAAGCTGCGCGCGACCGGCGAGTCGCCGCTCGGGCCGCGCGGATGGGCGTACTTCGCGCACTCCTACCGCTGCGAAGCGCCGGACGAGGTGACGCAGGCGTGGGTCGATCACGGGCCGGTTCGCATCGCGGCGGTGGTCGGCCGCGGCAGCCTCTACGGCGTGCAGTATCATCCGGAGAAGAGCGCCGGCGACGGCGAGGCGCTGCTGAAGAGCTTCCTGCGGCTATGACCCCCCTTCTCTACCCCGCCATCGACCTCCTCGAAGGGCGAGCAGTCCGCCTGCATAAGGGAGAGCGCAAGACCTACAAGATCTACTCGCACGAGCCCGCCGCCCAGGCGCGGATGTTCGTCGAGCAGGGGGCGAGCGTGTTGCACGTCGTCGATCTCGACGCGGCGTTCGGCGGGAAGCGGCAGCTCGCGGCGATCGGAAAGATCATCGAGGCGGCGAAGCCGGCGATGGTCCAGGTCGGCGGTGGAATCCGCAGCGTGAAGACCGCGGAAGAGACGCTCAATCTCGGAGCGGGGCGGGTCATCCTCGGGACCTCCGCCGTCGAGAAGCCCGCGTTCGCCGGGAAGCTGGTATCGATGTTCGGCGCCGACTGCGTCGCCTGCGGGGTCGACATCAAGAACGGCCGCGCGGCGACCAAAGGGTGGACCGAGGCGCGCGGACCCGGCGCGGGCGAGCTGGCCGCGGAGCTTTCGGCGCAGGGTGTACGCTGGATGGTCGTGACCGCCGTGTCGCGGGACGGGACGCTCGAGGGGTTCGATCTGCCGTTGCTGCGCGAGGTGACTCGGGCGGCGCCGGACACCAGGCTGATCGCGTCCGGCGGGGCGGGCGCGCTGTCGCACTTGCGCGTTCTCGCCGCAGCGGGGATCCATTCGCTCGCCGGCGCGATCGCGGGGACCGCGCTCTACGAGGGAAAGTTCACCGTCCGTGAAGGCCAGGCCGTCCTGGAAGGACCCTGCTAGTGCTGACGCGGCGGATCATCCCGTGCCTCGACGTGAAGGACGGCCGCGTCGTCAAGGGCGTGAAGTTCGAGGAATTGCGCGACGCCGGCGATCCGGTCGAGTCGGCGCGTGCGTACGGCGCCGCCGGCGCCGACGAGCTCTGCTTTCTCGACATCAGCGCCTCGCTCGAGTCGCGAGGGACGCTGGTGCAGCTGGTCGAGCGGGTCGCACAGGAGCTGGCGATCCCGTTCGCGGTCGGCGGCGGAGTGCGCAGCGTGGCGGACGCGGAAGCGCTGTTGCGAGCGGGCGCCGACAAGGTCTCGCTCAATACCGCCGCTCTCGCTCAGCCGTCGTTGTTCAACGAGGTCGCCCGCATCGCCGGGTCGCAGAGCGTGCTCGCGGCGATCGACGCGAAGGCGCGCGGACCGGGGTGGGAAGTGCGCAGCCACGGCGGTACGCGCGGGACCGGGCGCGACCTGATCGAGTGGGCGCGAGAGGCGGTCGATCGGGGAGCCGGCGAGATTCTCTTGACCTCGATGGATCATGACGGCGTCAAGCGCGGATTCGCCGTGGAGATGTTGCAAGCAGTGACGGCCGCGGTGCCGGTTCCGGTGATCGCCAGCGGCGGTGCGGGCGCCGCGGAGCACTTCGCGGACGCGTTCGACGCCGGGGCAGCGGCCGCTCTCGCTGCATCGGTCTTCCATTTCGGTACATTGAGTATATCAGCTGTCAAGCAGACTTGCGTCGCGCGCGGGTTCCCGATGCGGTGGCCGCCATGACGCCCGACGACGTGAAGTGGGACGACCGCGGCCTCGCTCCGGCGATCGTCCAGGACGCGCTGTCGGGCGAGGTGCTGATGCTCGCGTGGATGAACCGGGAGAGCCTCGCTCGGACGCTCGAGAGCGGGAAAGCGACGTTCTGGAGCCGCACCCGCAACGAGCTGTGGGAGAAAGGCGCGACGAGCGGTAATATACTTAGTATAACTTCCGTGAACCTCGACTGCGACCGCGACGCGATCCTCGTCCGCGCGAATCGTCAAGGAGGGCGCGCCGAGTCCCGGCGAGACGCTCGGCGCGCTGCAAAAGGTCCTGCGCGAGCGCAAGCACAATCCTCCCGAGGGCTCGTACACCGCCAAGCTCTACGCCGACGATTCGCTCCGCCACAAGAAGGTCGGTGAAGAGGCCACCGAGCTCGTCGTGGCCTCGCTGAAGGGCGACCGCAAGGAGATCGCGCACGAGGCGGCGGACCTCCTCTACCACGCGCTGGTGCTGCTCCAGGCGCACGACATGGGCCTCGCGGACATCGCGGAAGCACTGCGGTCGCGCGAAGGAAAAAGACGGTAAGGGAACCCAAGGAACGGAACGTCAACGGTCTCGGGATGAGGGATGAGGGGATCGGGACATGCCCTTACCGCAAACCCTCGACCCTGAACCTGAACGTTCCGTTCCGTTCCTGCGACTCCCTTACCGCGCGCGTTTTAGCTCCTTGACCATCACGATCGCGTCCTCGCCCTCGTCGACGTAGTAGTTCGGCCGCACGCCGACGGCGCGGTAGTCGAACTCGCGATAGAGATCGAGCGCGGCCTGGTTCGAGCGCCGCACTTCGAGCGTCATCAGCGCCGCGCCGGCCTGGACCGCGCGGCGCTCGGTCTCGGCCATCAGCATCCGCGCGAGCCCCTTGCGACGATGCTCCGGCGCGACCGCGACGTTGAGGATGTGGACCTCGTCGTGCACCAGCCAATAGATGAGGAACGCGACGATCCGCTCCGTCCCCTTCGGCGCGCTCGTCAGCGGCTCGATCGCGACCAGGATCGTGCTCCAGTCGTGCTCGAGCTCGCGGCGGAACAGCTCCGGCGACCACGGATGCTTGAACGCGGCGCGCTCGATCACCATCACGTCCTCGAGGTCGTCCGGCCGCATGCGGCGGATCTCGAGCTTGGCGCGCGCACGTACCGCCATCTTCAGTGCTCCGCCACTTGTCCCTCGTCGAGAGGGTCGAGGATCCGGACCGTGCTCCGCTCGCGCAGGCTGGCGAGCAATTCCTGAAGCAGGCGCTGGTACTTCTCCTGCCCGAGGCGCGCCTTGAGCAGCTCGCGCTCCGAGGCCGACATCTTCCGGCCGCGGGTCGCGTCGTCGAACTCGCTGTCGCGCAGCTGCGCCGCGAGCTTCAGGCGATTGTCGAGATACCGCGCGACGCGCAGCTCGCGCGCGAGGACGCCGGCGATCTCGTCCTCGGTCAGCTCGATCGACCGCGTGAAGGCCTCGTAATCCTGTTGAGTCGCAAAGCGCGACCGGAGCCGCGCCATCTGCGCGTCGATCTCGGCCCGGTCGAGGTCGAAGAGCTTGAGCCGCTCGATCTCCGAGAGCACCACCCGCTCCTCGACGGTCTTGCGCAGGGACGCCCCGAGCAGCTTGCGGTCGAGCGGCGCGAGCGCGGCCTGCGGGCCCGACGCGAGCGCGAGCCGGATGCGCGTCTCGGCGGCGAGCTCCGACAAGGTGATCGAGTGTGTGTCCACGACCGCGACGACCTCGTCGACCAGCTGCCGCGGCGGACCCGCGGCGAGGACGATGGCGAGAAGCGCGGCGCTCACGGACCGATGGTAACGATCGCCGATGCGCAGGGTCAATGAATCGCTTCGCGATTTGACGACCCCTTGGCGGGTGGTTACGGTCGAAAGCGCGATGAAAGACCCGTATTCCGTCCTCGGCGTGTCCAAATCCGCCTCGGCCGAGGAGATCAAGAAAACCTACCGGAAGCTGGCGAAGAAGCTGCATCCGGACGTGAATCCGGGCGACAAGAAGTCCGAGGAGCGGTTCAAGGAGGTTTCCGCGGCATTCGAGGTCCTCGGCGACCCGAAGAAGCGGGCGCTGTTCGACGAGTTCGGCGAGGTCGCGACGCGGCCCGGGTTCGACGAGCAGAAGGCGCGCGAGTGGCAGCGGCAGGCGCAGGCCGCGGGCGGATTCGGCGGCGGCAACCCATTCGAGGGCTTTCGCGGGCGCAGCGGCGGCTTCGACCCGGAGGACCTCTCCTCGATGTTCGGCGACATCTTCAGCCGCCGGCAGTCTGGACGAGCGCGCCGGGCCGCTGCCGAGCCCGCCCCGGGCGACGATGCCGAGGCCTCGATCGAGGTCGACCTGCGCGACGCGGTCCTCGGCGCCGAGCGCGAGATCTCGGTCAACCGCCCTGCCCGCTGCCCGGAGTGCAAGGGGAGCGGCGCGCGCCCGGGAAGCAAGCCCACCACCTGCCCGCAATGTGGCGGTTCCGGCGAAATCCGCACCGGCGGCTTCTTCAGCACCACCTGCCCGCGCTGCAACGGCGAAGGGCAGATTCGCGATCCCTGCCCGAAGTGCGGCGGCGCCGGCGTCGTGCCGGAGACTGCGCGCCTGAAAGTGAAGATCCCGCCGGGTGTGGAAACAGGGTCGCGTGTGCGACTCCCCGGACAGGGCGCCCCCGGTGAGCGCGGCGGCGAGCCCGGCGATCTCTACCTGCGAATCGCGGTCCGGGAGCACCCGACCGTCCGCGTGCACGGGCGCGATCTCAGCCTCGATCTGCCGATCTCGCCTGAGGAAGCGCTCGCCGGCGCCGAGGTCACAGCGCCCACCTTCGAAGGCGCGGTGAAGCTCAAAATTCCACCTGGCTCGCAGAGCGGGCGCAAGCTGCGACTTCGCGGCCGCGGACTGCCCGCGCTCAAGGGCGGCACCACCGGCGCGCCGCGCGGCGACCTCTACGTCGTGCTGCAGATCGTGATGCCGCCCGACTCGCGTGAGGCGCGCGAAGCGGCCGCCATGCTGCAGAAGCTCTACAAATCCGACGTGCGCAAGGACGTCGTCCTGTAAAAGGTGCCCATGGGAATCCTCGAGATGATCGGCTTCGGGCCCAAGCTGCAGCGGCTGCAGAAGAAGATGATGGAGAAGTTCGGGCCGCCGGAGAACCGGCAGGGCGCGATCGAGGAGCTGGGGGCATCGAAGACGGAAGAGGCGGTCGGCGCGCTGCTCATGCGCTACACCTTTCGCGTCGACCCCGGCATCACCGACGACGAGGAGAAGGCGCGCGTGCTGGCATTGATCGTCCAGGCGGGCGCGACGGCGCTGCCGGCAGTCAAGAAGTTCATCCGCGAGCGCGACGAGATCTCCTGGCCGCTGCGCGCGCTCTCGGACCTGTTGCCCGAGGCGGAAGTGGTCAAGTTCCTCGTCGAGGTCGCGCACAAGGTCGGCAGCGAATACAGCCGCGTTCCCGAAAAGAAGGTCCTCTTGCTGCACGCGCTGATGACGCACAAGGCGCCGGAGATCGCGCCGGCGGTGCTGCCCTTCCTCGACGACATGGACGACGAGGTGCAGATCGCCGCGGCCGAGGTGATCGCCCGCCAGCAGGACCCGACCGGCCGCGAGCCGCTGATTCAACATTTCCTCAAAGCGCACGAAGGCTCGAATGCGCGGGTCAGGGAAGCGCTCGCCAGCCTGCTCGCGGATACTCCCTGGGACGTGAAGGGCTACACGCCGAAGGTCGAAGCCGCGCTACCGCCGGCGTACAAGCTCGACTCCAAGGGCAAAGTGCAGCGCAAGGCCTAGCGGGCGAGCGAGCGCCCGAGTCTTTGAACTGGCGAGGCGGGTGAGCACGTTGCCGCCTGCATGCTGCTCGCGCTGCTCATCGCATCGAGTCTCGGGGATCGGATCGCCGACCGCGCCGGCGCGTTCGTCGGCGTCGCCACGCGGAGCGACTGCTCGGCCTTCACGCGCGCGATCTACGGCCACGAAGGGATCGATCTCGCCGCATCTCCGGCCCGACCGGGCGAGAACGGGGTGACGAACATCCACCGCCTCGCGCGCTCGCGCCGGGCGCTGCATTCGCGCCCGCGCCGCGGCGACCTCGTCTTCTTCCGCGACACGACCTCCCGCGGCGGCCTCACCCACATCGGCATCGTCGACTCCGTCGACGGCGGCGGTCGAGCGACGTTCGTCCACCGCGCGAGCCGCGGCGTCGTGCGCTCGCGCATCGACCTGCGCCATCCACGCTCGCTCCGCTCGAACGACGTGCTGCGAAAAAGCCCGCGCCGGCTGGCGGGCGAGCTGGTCGCCGGCTTCGCCTCGCCCGATCGGCTCAGCGGATCTCGGCCGCGCACTCCGTATCGACGAGTCGATACCGCTTCCCGGTCCGCTCGTGGATCAGGACGCAATCGCCGCCGCTCCTGACCAGGCGAAATCTCTCGGGTTTCTCGGTGACGCGGCCCTGGACCGGGTGGCCTTCGGGATCGCGCCTGATCATCCGCTCGATCATCAATTCGCTGCCGCCTGTGAGCGCGAGATCGGCGAGGGTCACCTTGGCGCCGTTGAGCGCGATGCTGACGGCCTCCTCGAGCGCCGCGCGGCTCTGGGCGGTCGGGCGAACGATGACCGCCGGAACCTCGTCTGCGCTCGGCATCGGGGTCGCCGCGTGACAGGCCGTCGAGATCAACGCCGCCATCAGCACCCGCACGCTAGCGATACCAGCGGTTCTGCCGCCAGAAGTCCTTGGCCACCGTGGCTTGCGGTGCCGCGATCGACACCGCTCGCCGGCTCCCCGACGGACACGCGCCGTTCGCCCGATAGGCCAGGGCCGCGGCGAGCTGCCCCTCCGCCGGATCGCCGAGCGCATGGGTGAAGTCGTCGGACGCGGCGCAGCCCGGCAGTCCGGTGTCGCCGGTTCCCGCCGGGATGAAGCCATCGGGGTAATCGCCGAAACCCTTCTGATTCACGCCCTTGAACTCGATCGCGAAGTAGGTCGTGCCACAGTTGTCCTGCGGGTAGAAGCCGTAGGGCTTGCCGCACGTCGTGTTCCCGATCGCGGCCACGGTCACGTCGACGCCGCGGAGGCCGTTGATGATCGATTCACTCGCCGAGCAGGTTCCCGGGCTGACCAGCACGAAAAGCTTGCGCAGGTTCAACGTCGGCAGCGGCGTCCCCGCCGTCGCCGAATAACCGAGGGCCGTGCTGTAGAACGGCACCGGCGTAATCGGCCGATCGATCACCGGATCGGTCCCCTTATGCTTGTCGTTGAAGACGGTCGTCTCGAAGCCGTTGCCCGACGTCGGTCCCGGGCCGGCTACCATGTAGGCGATCTCGCTGGCGATGTTGAGGATGCCGCCCCCGTTGTAGCGGAGGTCGAGGATCAGGTCGCTGACGCCGTCCGCCTTGAGCTGGGCAAAGGCGTCGACCAGCTCCTTCTCGGCCGGCTGGATGTGGTCGTTGAACGTCATGTATCCGACCTTGCCCGTGGCCGTGACGATGGACTTCACGTTCTGCACCGGCGTTTCGGTGACCACCGCCGAGGTCATGTTGACCGTGGTTTCAGTCGTGCTCCCGAGCGGGATGAACCCGAACGAATGCGTCTCGCCGATGGTCGCGGGCAAGAGGCCGGCGTTGAGCGCGTTGGCATCGCCGTCGAGGACCGCGACGCCGTCGATGTGGGTGAGCTGCGCGCCGCGCGCGATCCCGGCGTTCGCCGCCGGCGAGTTGGGCTGGGTATACGCGATGATCACCGATCGCGGCGGCGACCGGCTCTGGAACGCCCAGGTCATGCCGTACCCGCCGGTCGTCCCCGACTGCACGAGCTGCTCCCAGACGTCGGTCGGGTAGGTGAAATGGAATTGCGGCGGGTCCTTCGGCTTGCCCCCGGGCGTCTTGAGCGGGGTCTTGAGGACGTTGAAGTAATCGATCGGCGTCTTGTAGTCGGCCGGGTTGGTGCTCGGGACCTCGTTGTACCAGAGGTAGAGATCGTTGATCCAAAGCTTGAGGAAGTTCTTCTCGTCGTCGACGGTGCCCTTCTGGTCGGGAAAGGACCGGCCGGTCGCCGGATCGACGCCCGACCGCGGGCTCGCGCAGTGCGCGGAATAGTCCTGCCAACCCTTGTTGCTGCCGCAGCCCGCCGCGAGCAGCCCCGCGACGACCAATGCGTGGCTACCGCAGCTTCTGCCGGACCGCGCCGGCGACCATCTCGATCGCGATGTCGTTGTTGCCACCGTGGGGGATGATGATATCCGCATATCGTTTCGAAGGCTCCACGAACCCGTAATGCATCGGACGAACCGTCCGGAAGTATTGTTCAATCACGCCGTCGAAGTCGCGGCCGCGCTCCTTGATGTCACGCGATAAACGCCGGATGACGCGGACGTCGGCGTCGGAATCGACGAAGACTTTCACGTCCAGCTCGCGCCGGACCGGCTCCAGCGCGAGGACGAGGATCCCCTCGAGGATGATCGCGTCGCCGGGATTGACGCGGACGGTGTCGCGCGTCCGGGTGTGCTCGGCGAACGAGTAGACGGGCTTGTCGATCGCCCGTCCCACCTGCAGCTCGCGCAGGTGGGAGACGAGAAGGTCGGTGTCGAACGCGTCCGGGTGATCGAAGTTGAACCCCTTGCGCTCTTCGAGCGGCATGTCGGAGAGGTCGCGGTAGTACGCGTCCTGGTCGAGAAACGCGATTGGATGGCCGGCCAGCCGTTCCACCAGGCGGCGCGCGACGGTGGTCTTCCCGCTCGCGGTCCCGCCACCGATGCCGATGGTCAACGGTCGCGCCACGGACGCGTCCGTACCACGAAATCTTGCCGCTTGCCTCGGTCGATCCTGCTGGGCGAGGATGCGCCACCGATGGCCAAGGACTCAGCCGAGCTCGCGCAGATCGCCGCCGAGGCCCAGGACATCGCGAAGAACGTCGGCCAGCCGGCGGGCACGGCGCACCTGCTGCTCGCGACTTTCACCGTCCAGGGAGCTGCCGACGTACTGTTGCGCGAGCGCGGGTTCGACGAAGACAAGATCCTCGCCGAGCTGGCCGCGGCCGGTAACGCGCCGCAGGAGCCGCCGGATTTCTTCGCCCAGGCCCTCGACCGCGCCCGCCAACTCGCCGACGACTGCGGCAGCGAGCAGGCCGAAGGGCTCCATCTGCTGGTCGCGCTGACCCGTCTGTCCCGATCGGCGGCCGCGGCGCTGCTCGAGAAAACCGCCGCGCCGGTCGCTTCACTGCGCACGATCGCGCTCGGCTATCTCACCGGCCCGATGGTCCGTCGCAAGGTCGAACCGGGTCTCCCACCTCCCCCTACCCCTCGCGCCGAAGTGGCGATGCGACCGCAGCCATCGCGCGTCACCACGATTCCCCCGCCCGACCCCTCGGCTTCCTCTCCTTCTCCTTCTCGTTCTCCTTCTCCCGGCGGCTCCCTCGATCCCCGCGCCTACCCCTGGCTGACGACCTACGGCCGCAACCTCACCGACCTCGCGACCGAGAAAAAGCTCGACCCCGCCGTCGGCCGCGAGCGCGAGATCGAAGAGCTCCTCGACATCCTCGGCAAGCGCCGCGCCAACAACCCCGTCCTGGTCGGCGAGCCCGGCGTCGGCAAGACTGCCATCGTGGAGGGCCTCGCCCAGCGCATGGTCGGCCTCGCCGATCGCGTGCTGGTCGAGCTCGACGTCAGCGGCCTCGTCGCCGGAACGCAGCTGCGGGGCTCGTTCAGCGAGCGGCTGATCGGCATCAAGGACGAGGTCAAGCGCGCCGACGGCCGCGTCGTCGTCTTCATCGACGAGCTGCACATGCTGATCGGCGCAGGGTCGGCCGGCGAGGGTCCGCAGGACGCCGCGAACGAGCTCAAGGCGGCCCTCGCCCGCGGGGAGTTTCCCTGTGTCGGCGCAACCACCCACGACGAATTTCGCAAACACATCCAAGGGGATGCGGCCTTGGAGCGGCGCTTCGTCCCGGTGCTGGTCCGCGAGCCGTCGCCGCAGAAGACGCGGGAGATCCTGGCGGGCGCCGCGCCGCATTACGAGCAGCACCATCAAGTGCGCTTTCTGCCCGACGCGCTGGAAGCCGCCGCGCTGTTGACGGCGCGTTACGTCCGCGACCGATGCCTGCCGGACAAGGCATTCGCAGCCATCGATCTCGCCGGTTCGCGCGCTCATCGAGAAGGGCGCGCCGAAGTCACCCGCGACGACGTCGCCCGCGCCGTCGCGCGGATGGCCGGCCTCCCCGAGGAACGGCTGCTGCAGCCGGACGGCGAGCGCTTCCTGCTTCTCGAAAAGCGCCTCTCCGAGCGGATCGTCGGCCACGAGCTGAACCTCGCCACGATCGCCAAGACAGTCCGGCGCAACTACGCGGGTTTTTCCTCGCAACGGCCGCTCGCGTCGTTTCTCTTCTGCGGCCCCTCCGGCGTCGGCAAGACCGAGACCGCGAAGGCGCTCGCCGACGAGCTGTTCGACGGCGCGCTGGTCCGCATCGATCTCTCCGAGTACGCCGAAGCGCACACCGCGGCACGGCTGGTCGGCGCGCCCCCCGGCTACGTCGGCTACGGCGAGGGCGGGCTTCTGACGGAAGCCGTCCGCCGCAAACCGGCCTCGGTCGTGCTCCTCGACGAAACCGAAAAAGCCCACCCGACGGTGCTGCAGTTGCTCTTGCAGATCCTCGACGAGGGCCAGCTCACCGACGGCCGCGGCCGCCGGATCGACTTCACTGCGGCGGTCCTCGTCCTCACCAGCAATCTCGGCGCGAGCGCGTTCGACAGCGCGCAGCGGACGGTGGGCTTCGCGCGCGATCCGTCGCTGGAAAAGACGCAGCCGCCCGAACCAGTCGAGAACCGCAGGGCGCTCGAGCAGGCGCGCTCCGCTTTCGCGCCCGAGCTCTGGGCGCGGCTCGACGAGCGGCTCGTCTTCGCCCCCTTGGCGCGCGAGGAAGTAGCGAGAATTGCTCAACTTTTACTCGCCGACAGCTCGCGCCGCCTGTGGGACGAGCGGCGGATCGCGTTCCGCACCGGCCCCGGCCTCGTCGATCATCTGATCGCCCACGGCGGCTACCAGACCGCCCTCGGCGCGCGGCCGATGCGGCAGATCATCCAGCGGCTGGTCGAATCGCCCCTCGCCGACGAGATTCTGTCGGGCCGCGTACAGGCCGGCGAAAAACTCGTCGCCGCCGCCGGCCCTGCGGGAGTCGAATTCCGCCGCGACGCATGAAACGGCTCGAGACCGCCGCCGTCCTCGGCTCCGGCGCCGTCGGATCCGCGCTGCTCGAAGAGCTGCCGCGCTCGGGCGTGAAGGTGCTCGCGGCCTGGACGCAGTCGAGCGGCCTCGCGCCGCCGCCCCTCACCGACGTCGACGTGGTGTTGCTCGCCGTATCCGACTCCGCCATCGCGCCGCTCGCTGCGCGCCTCGAGGTCGGCCCTTCCCAACTCGTCGTCCACCTCGCCGGCGCGTTGGGCCTCGACGTCCTCAAGGGTGGCCGGAAAAAAGGGGCGCGGGTCGGATCGATCCATCCGCTCCGCGCCTTCGTGCGCGGGCGCCGGCAGGACTTTCATGGCGCTGCCGCCGGCGTCTCCGGCTCCGACGCCAGTGCGCGGGAGCAACTGAAGCAGCTGGCGCGCGCCCTCGGGATGATGCCGCTCGAGACGACCGATCGAGCGCGCGCCCTCTACCATGCGGCCGCCGTGCTGGCGGCCGGCAGCCAGGTCGCGGTGTTTGCCGAGGCGATGCGCGCCTTCCGCAAGGCGACCGGCGCATCGGAGCCGGCCGCCCGCGCCGCGCTGTTGCCGCTGGCGCTGAACGCGCTCGAGAAATTGAAAGGGCAGACCGCCCCGGAAGCGCTGACAGGTCCGGCCGCCCGCGGCGATTTCGCGACCATCGCCGCGCACCGAAAGATGCTGCCGAAGGACCTGCTGCCCCTCTACGACCATCTCACCAACGTGATGCTGCAGCTCTCAGAAGACGCCCGGCGGAAGCGCCCCCGGAATCGGCCCTAGCGACCCGATCATCGAGTCGACGTCGTCGACGACTTCGGGCGGAGCGCCCATCGGCCAGCTGGCGATCACCAGCGCGACGTGGTCGCCGGCGCGCACCACCGCGACGCGGCCGCGCACTTCGTCGGCCACCGAAAAGGAAAACCCGTACGCCTCACCGCCGCGGGCGAGCACCTTCTCGACGTCTTCCACATGGACCCGCTGCTCATTGGACAGGTTCTCCATCAGCATCCGGGCGAGCAGCCGCAGATCGTTGATCCCATCCGCGCTCTGCACCACCAGCTGGGCTCCCGTCTCTTGCGACATCGCCAACAGCGGCACGGGCTCGCCATCGGGTCCGCGGACTCCCGCGCGGAACATCCAGCGCTCGTTGCCCGGCCTCTCCAGCGCGAACTGGCCGGTCCGGTCCTGCCACAGCTTGGGCGCCTTCAGCGAGTGCTCGGGCGACCGCGGCGCGCGGCCGAGCGGCGACGTGACACGGGCGGGCAGAAGGCCGAGCGAGAGGACGGCTGCTGTGACGATGGCGATCGGCATGCGATCACGGTCACCACGGTGCGCGACGAAAACAACCGTTTCAAAACCCGTAGGAAAAGGAAATGGAAAAAGAAAAGGAAAAAGAAAAGGAGAAGGAGAAGGAGAAGGAGAAGGAGAAGGAGAAGGAGATCGATTGGGAAAACGGTTCGTGGCGCTACGGCTGGCCCACCTGCCTCCTCAACAACTCATTCTCGAACGCAAGCCCCGCTTGCGACGCCGCCAGCTCCAGCATCTCGAGCTCCTCGATCGCCCGATTCGAATTCCCGTTATCGGCGTACACCAGCGCGATCACCCGCTGCCCGCCCATCACCGGAAACACCGCGCATTGCCCCGTCCTCGGCTTCCCGACCACCGCGCTGAAGGTATCCGGATACCGCCCCTCCTCGAACTGCATCGCCCTGACCTGACCATCGCTGAGACTGTCCGTCAGCGCATTTCTGCTCGCGAGCGCCAACCTGAGCCCCCTCGTACGCTGCGCCAGCGGCTTCCCCGCCGGATCGTTCCCGAACGCTCCCAACGCGACGAGCCCATCCCGCCGCACGAGAAAGAGCACCGCCCGCTCGACCTCCTCGCTGATGATGTTCATCAGGCTGAGTGAAATCGTCGTCGAGATCAGTCCCGACCGCAGATCCCCCACGATCCGGCGCAACCGCGCGAAATTCTCGTGGATCCGCTCGGTCCGCTCTCCCCCCGTCAACCAGTCGGTGCGGTTCTGCACCACCGACCGAAACGCCGCGACCACCGGCTGGAGCTCCCCGGGCACCGCCGCGACCGCACCCGCCTGATACACCCGGGCCAGCGATACGCCTCCGTCCACAACCGCCAGGATCGACGAGCGCGGCCGCGTCCGCCGCAACGTCGCCAGCGCCTCCACCGCGACGCTCCCGGCCCGCAGATCGAGCAGCACCACCGGCGCGCCCTCTCCCGGCGGCGCGGTCCCCGCTTCCCGAAGGTTGACCCGCGCCACCGTCGCCTCCGGCAGCCACTGCGCCAGCTTCTCCGCGATCTGCGTGCTCGCCGACACCACCTGAAGCCGAATCCGCCGCTCGACCGGCGGCGTGACCGGCGTGTCCTTCACCGGCGCGACGCCCTCCGACGGTGACGCGATCTTCGCGGTCGTCGGCCGGTCCCGCTCCGCGTCGCGGTTGCGCTCGTCGAAGATGCGCAGCGCGTCGAGCAGCACCATCTGCGTGTCGATGTTCAGGTGCCGGATGACGTCGCCCGGCACCACCGAGATGTCGTCGATCGGGTGCAGATCGTCGAGCGCGAACTGGAACGTCCCGTGCGACCAGGCGACGAGATCGTAGACGGTCCGCTCGATCTGCTGCTCGACCGCCCCGTACATCGTCTCTGGCGTCACCGCGTTCATCGCCACCAGGATCTGCCCGAGCGACCGCCGCGGCTGCTCCGCTTCCTGCACCCGCAGCGCGGCCTGCAGCGTCGCCGGATCGATCGCGCCGGCCTCGACCAGCAGCTCGCCGAGACGCTTCGACCCGGGTCCCCACGCGTTCACGATCCGGCCCTGGTGAAACCCGATCTCCGCCGTCGCCTCTCCGCTGTGCAGCGTCAGCGTGCCGGTGCGCCCGCCCAGATGGATGAACTGGAGCGTGTCCGCGACCGAGACGTCCTCGAGGTTGCCGGTCAGGCTCACGTCGGTTTGCGCACCAGCTTGACGAGGCTCTCGAGCGTTTTGAGCTTGCGGTCGGTAGTCGAATAGACCCGCGCCGCGAACAGCGCCGACGCCGCGTGCGCGGCCAAAAGATCAAGTAAATCGCGGTCTTCCGGCTTGAGCGCTTCCTTGTGATCGAACAGCTTCAGGATCACCAGCGCGCCGACCGTCGTACCCTGCACCATCAGGGGCACGCACGCGAGCGCCTCCGACCCCTCGATCGGCCCGATCCGCAGGACGCCGTCGGAGAGCGTCGCGTCGACCGCGGGATCGCCGCCGCCGTAGATGCCCTTCTCGTAAAAGCCGCTCTTCTCGTCTTCCATCCCCTGCGACAGCGCGATCTCGCACTCGCCGGAGTCGGACTCCTTCCAGAACAGCAGCACGAACCGCTCGGCGCCGAGGAGGTTGGTGGCGATCTCGGCGATCGTCGACTGGACCTCGGCCGGATCGAGCGTCGCGTGCAGCTGGTAGGTCGCGACGTAGAGGTTCATCAACCGCCCGACCTGGTGCTCGTAGTCGGCGAGCCTCGTCGACAGCTCGCGCCGGTCGGACTCCACGTCCGCGAGCCGCGCTTCCAGGTCCGCGTCCGACCCGGGTTTCGCGTCGAGCTGCCGAGCCAGCTCGGCGGCGCGATCGAGCGTCGCCCGCAGCTCGTCGAGCGCAGTCCCCAGTCCGGGCGGCAGGTTCGCGTTCGGCATACCCTTGCTCACGCCGCCGCCGTCAGCTTCTCGATCGCGGACAGCAGATCTTCGTTTCGAAACGGCTTCTTGACGTAGGCCGCGGCGCCGGCGGCGAGGGCCTTCTCCGCGTCCTTTTCGGCGCCTTCGGTCGTCACCACGATTACCGGAATTTTCGCCAGCTGCGCGTCCGCTTTCACCACCGCGAGGAACTCGAGACCGTTCATCCGCGGCATGTTGACGTCGAGCAGGATCAGGTCGATGTCGCGGTTCTCCGCCAGCCGCTCGAGACCGTCCTGCCCGTCGTACGCGTGCACGAGCGGGTACTGCCGCAGCATCATCTCGAACATCCGATGGAGCAGCTTGGAGTCGTCGACGACGAGGATTTTCCGCGGTTTCATGCCCTGCGGGCATCCTGCGGTGCAGGCCCCGGTGAGTCAAGAAATCCGTGGAACTCAAAGCGCTTCCAGCGCCGACGTCAGCTCCGAAAGTGTGTGCGTGTCGCCCTTGGTGCGCGCCAGGTCCTGGCCTTTGCGCAGCGTCTCACGCGCCGCGTCGATGCGGCCGAGCGCCTGCTCGAGCATGCCCAGCTGCAGGTAGGCAGCGAGGTAGTCAGGCTTGCGGTTCAGGAGCTCTCGCATCTCGTCGGCCGCCCCGGCATTGTCGCCCTTGCTCTTCAATTCGAGCGCAAGCGCATACCGCGCGAACGGCTCATCCGGCTGGGCAGCGATGAACTTCCTGAGCTGTTCGATGCGATCCATCGCCTAGAGCTCCACGAAATCGAGATCCTCGCACACCTTCACGCCTGCCTCGCGTACATCCGTTCCGGCATGACCGAGCATCACTCGCGGCAGCTTCAGATCGCGAAGCTTCTCCCACGAGAGGTGTCGATCGGAATCGCCGGAAAGATACGTGCATTCCGCACAGAGAAGACGAGCGCCGGCGCAGAGTCCGGCGGGAATCTCGCCGGTGTCGCCGGTGAAGGCGACGTCGTCGATCCGCAGCGACAGGGCGACGTCGGGCGGCGTCATGTGCAGGGCGGCGAACGCGCGCACCTCGCGGCCGGCGATGGCCGCCGATTCGCCGGGCTGCATCTCGCGCACCTCCAGCGGAAACGGCAGCGGCGTCTCGGCGGCGCGGCGGTAACACGCCGCCCAGAGCGCGTGCAGCCGATCGCGCGTGCCCGGCGGTCCGCTCGCCACGAGCGGCGTCGTCCGGTGAGAGCGATACACCGCATCGACGAGCAGGAACGGCCATCCGCCGATGTGATCGCCGTGCAGGTGCGTGAAATGGACCGCCTGCAGGCGATCGGGATCGAACTTCAATTTCTTCAGCGACTGCAGCGCGGTCGCGCCGAAGTCGACCGCGCAGGCCCCGCTGTCGTCCTCGATCAGCCAGCAGGTGTGGCCGCGGCCGGCCGAGAAGAACGCGTCCGCCGAGCCCAGCGCCGTGACCCTTGTGGTCATTTATTCTGCACCATCGAGAGGAGCTTCTCGATCACGTTCGGTTGACGGAGATGAATCTCGCGCCGGAGCCGTTCGAGATCGTGCACCGGCGCCTCCAGCGTCGTGACCAGCTTCTCGCCGCGCACGGTCCACCGGACGCGCAGCGCGCCGCGCTCGATGGCGGCGTCCTCGACCGCGCCGAGCGGAATCACCAGCCGCCCGGCGGCGAGGACCGCGGCGGTGCAGACGACGTCGACGTCGCCCGCTTCGAAGAGCGCCGGCAGCCCGTCGGCGAACGCCGTCGAGTGGCGCATCCGCAGCTCGAGCACGCGCTCGCCGTCGATCGCCGGTTGCGCCTCCAGCACCCGCCGGGTCCGCGCCCGAATCCTCCGCTCGACGAAAAGCAGCGCGCCCGCGATCAGGACGATCGCGAGCGCGCCGAAGATCAGGACCAGCTTCAACGGTCACTCGGTCGCTTCGCCCGTGCCTCCGCCGGCGAGGTCGTCGAGCTCCTTCAGCTTCTCCTCGACGGCGTTCTTGGCCTTGTCGAAGTTCTTGTTGCACGAGACCAGCACCTCGGGTGCTGTCTTGGCTTGCACACCTTTGTCCACGGCGGGGCACACGGCCTTGTTGCCCTGCAGGAACGCCTGGTCGAGCGAAGT
>JAIVGS010000340.1 GCA_020201435.1 Myxococcales bacterium | reverse complement strand
GCCGGCGGGGGTGGAGATGGTGATGCCGGGGGACAACACGAAGATGACGATCGAGCTGATCACGCCGATCGCGATGGAAGAGCAGCTGCGGTTTGCGATCCGCGAAGGTGGACGGACGGTCGGCGCGGGCGTCGTCACCAAAATTCTGAAATAATTGCGGATTGGCGATTGCGGATGGCGGACGTGGCCGAGGGCCAACCGTCAATCCGCAATACGCAATCCGGAATCCGCAATCGAGGAATAGATGCCGCGCGAGAACATCATCATGGAGTGCACCGTCTGTAAGAGCCGGAACTACTTCACCACGAAGAACCGGCGGAAGCACCCCGAGCGGGCCGAGTGGAAGAAGTACTGCTCGAAGTGCAATAAGCAGCAGGCGCACAAGGAATCGAAGTAATGGCGACGGAGGTCTTGGCGGGCGGCGGGCCCGAATTGCGGCCCGGCCCCGTCGGCCGCTTTCTGCAATTTCTGCGCGACGTGCGCAACGAGATGCGGAAAGTCACGTGGCCCACGTTGGACGAGCTGAAAAAAGCCACGACCGTGATCGTCATTTTCGTCGCGGTCCTGGGTATCGCGATCGGCTTGATGGACTCGTTCTTCCAGCTCGTGTTCGTGAAGCTGGTGGCGAGGCTGTTCTGATGCCGGAGCTGCGCTGGTACGCGATTCAGACGACGGCGGGGCACGAGAATAAAGTGCGCTCGCTGATCGCCCGGCGCATCGGGGAAGACGCGCGGCCGGAGGGCGACAAGCCGATCCGGCAGGCGTTGGTCCCCACGCAGGACGTCGTGGAGATCAAGAACGGCAAGAAGGTGAACGTCGAGCGAAAGATCTACCCGGGCTATGTGCTCGTGGAGATGGACCTGAATCAGGAAACCATCCACACGATCAACGGCGTTCAGGGCGTGATCAAGTTCGTCGGTACCGGACGTCTCCCGATGCCGCTGCGGCCCGATGAGGTCAACCGGCTGCTGGGCGTCGAAGAGGCGATCAAAGAAGAAGAGCCCAGCGAGGCGATTCCGTTCCTCGTGGGACAAGTGGTCGAAATCACCGAGGGACCTTTCTCGGATTTCAGCGGGACGGTGCAGGAAGTGTTGCCGGACAAAGGCAAAGTGCGCGTCTCCGTCGCGCTGTTTGGGCGCCCGACATCGGTCGAGTTGGATTACTTGCAGCTGAAGGCTCACTGACCACGGGTTACGTGGGAGTCCGCGTAAGCGGACGTCAATAGAGGAACAACGATGGCCAAGCCAATCACCGCAGTTGTCAAACTGCAGGTGCCCGCCGGGCAGGCAACGCCTGCACCCCCGGTCGGCACGGCGCTCGGCCCGCACGGCGTGAACATCATGGACTTCGTCAAGCAGTTCAACGCGAAGACCCAGAGTGCCGCCGGCATGGTCACGCCGGTCGTAGTCACGATCTACAAGGACCGCACCTTCACCTTCATTACCAAGACGCCGCCCGCGGCAGTCTTGTTGAAGAAGGAAGCGGGCATCGAAAAAGGCTCGCCGACCTCCAACCGCGAAAAAGTGGGGAAGGTCACGCGCGCCCAGCTCCAGAAGATCGCCGAGCTGAAGATGCAGGATCTGAACGCGACCGATCTCGAAGGTGCGATCAACATGATCGCGGGCACGGCGCGCTCGATGGGCCTGGTCGTGGAGGGCTGATGCGCGTCCACGGCAAGAAATACCGGGCCGCCGCGGAGACGCTCGAGCCGCGCAAGCTGTACGCGCCGGCGTCGGCGGTCGAGCAGGTGAAGCAGGCGGCGTATGCCAAGTTCGACGAGTCGGTCGACGTGGCGGTCCGCCTGGGCGTCGATCCCAAGCACGCCGACCAGATCGTGCGCGGCACCGTGTCGATGCCGCACGGGACGGGGAAGAAAATCCGCGTGCTCGTGATCGCGCAGGGCGACAAGGTGAAGGAAGCCGAGGCCGCCGGCGCCGACTTCGTCGGCGTCGAGTACGTCCAGAAGATCAAGGATGGCTGGCTCGACACCGATGTCATCGTCGCCACGCCGGACGTGATGGGGCAGCTTGGCGCGCTCGGCAAAGTGCTGGGCCCGCGCGGGCTGATGCCCAACCCCAAGGCGGGCACGGTGACGATGGATGTCACCAAGGCCGTCAAGGAGCTGAAGGCCGGGAAAATCGAATTCCGCGTCGACAAGAGCGGGATCGTGCACGCGCCGATCGGGAAGAAGTCGTTCGCGGCGCAGCAGCTGGCCGACAATCTCCAGGCGTTCATGGATGCGATCGTGAAGGCCAAGCCGTCGGCGGCCAAGGGCCATTACATCCGTTCGGTGACGGTCTCGAGCACGATGGGGCCGGGCGTACGGGTCGATACGGCGGGGTACCACGTATGAACCGCACCAAAGAGCAGAAACAGGAGATGGTCGCGACGCTGTCGGCGCAGGTCGCCCGGTCGCAGACCATTTACGTCACCGATTTTACCGGCCTCTCGGTGGCGCGCATTACCGATTTGCGCCGCCGCCTCCGCGCGGTCGGCGTGGAGTACGTGGTGGTCAAGAACACGCTGGCGCGCCGCGCGCTGAGTGAGGCGCAGCTGAAGAGCGGCGGCCTCGAGCCGTTTCTCGCCGGTCCCACGGCGCTGGTCCTGGCGGGCGCCGATCCGGTCAGCGCCGCGAAGGTGCTGACGGATTTTGCCAAGGAGACCGAGAAGCTCGCGATCAAGGCGGGCCTGGTCGAAGGTAAGGCGATCACGCAGGCGCAGGTCAAGACGCTGGCGGCGTTGCCGTCCAAGACGCAGCTGCTGGCGCAGCTCGGCGGCGCGCTGCAGGCGCCGATGGCCGGGTTCCTCGGAGTGATGAATGGATTGTTGTATGCGATGGTTGGCGCCCTCGAGGCGCTGAAGGATAAACGCGCCGCGGACACCGCGGGCACCACTGGCGCCGCGGGCGCTGCTTCCTAACACGGGTAGGAGAACACAATGGCGACGCAGACCATGAGTAAGGACGACATCCTCGAAGCCATCGGCAACATGTCGGTGTTCGAGCTGGCGGAGCTGATCGAGGCGTTCAAGGAGAAGTTCGGCGTCACAATCGCGGCGCCGGCAGCGGCGCCCGCGGGTGGGGCGGCCGGCGGCGGGGCAGCGGCGCCCGCGGCAGAGGAGAAGACGGAGTTCACGGTCGTGCTGAAGGCGGGCGGCGAAAAGAAGATCCAGGTGATCAAAGAGATTCGCTCGATCACCAGCCTCGGCCTGAAAGAGGCGAAGGATCTCGTCGAAGGCGCTCCCGGGACTGTGAAAGAGGGCGTGAGCAAGCAGGAAGCCGAAGAAATCAAAAAGAAGCTCGAAGCGCAGGGCGCCGTCGTCGAACTGAAGTAGCCTCGGATGGTGGCTCAGGACCACGGGGGTCCTGGGCAACATTCGAGTCTCGCTTCGGTTCTACGACATGCGCGGATTTACCACAACCTGCTCGTTCCGGGCCCCAACGTCTGCCCCCGTCCCGCCGTACGGCACGGGGGAGGCTGGGCCTTTTGCATTGCCTGAGGATGTGACATGACCAAGACAACGTCATCGGTGCTTTCATTCGCCAAGCTGGAGACGGGCATGACGATGCCCCATCTCCTCGACATTCAGACGCGGGCGTTCCAGTCCCTGCTGCAGCCCGATGGCAAGGGCGGCGCGCGCGCCGACGTCGGATTGGAGCGGGTCTTCAAGGACCTGTTCCCGATCCAGGACGTGAACGGCAATTACTCGCTCGAGTTCGTGAAGTACGCGCTCGGGGAGGCGAAATACACGGTCGAAGAGTGCATCGAGCGCGATATGACGTACTCGGTGCCGCTCAAGGCCACGCTGCAGCTGGTGGTGATGGAGGAGGTCGGCGAGGTCACGAAGACCAAGCGGCCGAAGAACATCATCGAAAAAGAGGTCTATCTCGGCGAGCTCCCGATCCTCACGCCGCTCGGCACCTTCGTGATCAACGGCGCCGAGCGCGTCATCGTCTCGCAGCTGCACCGCTCGCCCGGCGTCGTGTTCGAGGAGAGCATCCACCCGAACGGTCAGCGCCTGTTCTCGGCGCGCATCATTCCGTTCCGCGGCTCGTGG
>JAIVGS010000170.1 GCA_020201435.1 Myxococcales bacterium | reverse complement strand
GCCGCCATTCGCTCTGCTCGCGCGGCGCAAGTGCGAGCCGGAAGGATTCGCGCCGGCCCGGGCCGCCACCCCGCTGGAGACCCAGTACTAATGCGCATCCTCGGCATCTCCGCGCACTATCACGACTCGGCGGCGGCGCTCCTCGTCGACGGCCAGCCGGTCGCGGCGGTGCAGGAAGAACGGCTGTCGCGCCGCAAGAACGACGCCGCGTTTCCTCTCGCGGCGATCGAGTGGTGCCTCGATCGCGGCGGACTGTCGCCGGAGGATCTCGACGCCGTCGTCTTCTACGAAAAGCCGATGCTCAAGTTCGAGCGCATCGTCACCATGGCGCTGCGCGGTTTTCCGCGCACCTGGCGCAGCTTCCCGCGCGCGATGCAGAACGCCCTCGGCGGCAAGCTCTGGGTCAAGGGCATCATCGCCTCGCAGCTCGGCGTTCCCGGCGATCGAATCCTCTTCACCGATCACCATCGGTCGCACGCGGCGGCGGCCTTTCTCGGCTCGCCGTCGCGCGCGGCGGCGATCCTCACCGCCGACGGAGTCGGCGAGTGGGCCACGCTCACTGCCGGCCGCGGCGTGGTGCGCGACGACGGCGCCGCTTCGATCGAGATCCTGCGCGAGCTCCGCTTTCCGCACTCGCTGGGAATGCTCTACTCGACCTTCACGTCCTATCTGGGCTTTCCGGTCAACGAGGGCGAGTACAAGGTGATGGGCCTCGCCGCGTACGGAAAGCCGGCGTTCGCCGGCGTCGTACGGCAGATCGCGCGGCGTACGCCGGACGGCGGCATCGCCCTCGATCTCTCCTGGTTCGATTTCCACGAGCGCGCGCGGAGGAGCTATTCGTCGAAGCTGTGCGATGCGCTCGGGCCCGCGCGCGATCCCTGGGACCCGATCGATCTCTCGACTTCGGAAGGCGCTCGTTTCGCCGACGTCGCCGCCAGCGTGCAGCTCGTGCTCGAGGAAACTCTCGTCGACCTCGCCCGGTCGCTGCAGCGCGAAACCGGGCTGCGCGATCTCTGTTACGGCGGCGGCGTCGCGCTCAACGGCGTGGCCAACGCGCGCCTCCTGCGCGAAACGGGATTCGACAACCTCTACGTTCCGGCGGCCCCGGGCGACGCCGGCTGCGCGCTCGGCGCCGCGCTCTACGCCGATCGCGTCCACTTCCGCCGTCCGCACTCCGAGATCCCCCAACACGCCTACTGGGGCCCGGAGGTCGACGCCAAAGAGTTGATCCGCCTGGCGCTCGAGGACGGCCTGGCCGCGGAACAGGTCGCGCGCGAAGACGAGCTGTTGGGGCGCGTGGCTGACGACCTGCGCGCGGGTCGGATCGTCGGGTGGATGCAGGGACGCAGCGAGCTCGGGCCGCGGGCGCTCGGCAACCGCAGCATCCTCGCCGCGCCGCACGACGCCGGGATGCGGGAAAAGCTCAACCGAAGAATCAAGTATCGGGAGGAGTTCCGTCCCTTCGCGCCGGCAGTCCCGGTCGAGCACGCGGCGCGCTATTTCGATCTTCCCGCCGGTGGAACGCGGCTCTCCCGCTACATGTCGGGCGTCTTTCCGGTTCGGCGCGAATGGCGGGATCGACTGGCCGCGATCACCCACGTCGACGGCTCCGCCCGGTTGCAGGTCGTGGAGCGCGAGATCGCGCCGCGTTTCCACGCGCTGCTCGAGGCCTACGCCGCGCGCAGCGGCATCCCGGTCCTGTTGAACACCAGCTTCAACCTCGCCGGCGAGCCGATCGTCAATCGCGCGGTCGAGGGTTACTCGACCTTCCGCCGATCGGGGATCGACGTGCTGGTCGCCGGCGGCGCAATCGTGACCAGACGGCTCGCGGAGCAGGCGCTGCCGCGCGAGGAGGCGGTCGCATGATCCGGCGGCGCGGAAAGATCGCGCGGACCCTTCTCGTGCTCGGAAGCGCGGCGCCGACGATCGCCGACGGCGCGCGCGGCGCATGGCGAGGCAGCAGATGGCTGGTGCCGCTGATCGTCTTCCTCTGCGTGACCGGCCTCATCCTGGTGGCGGCGGCGAGCGTCGAGGCGCTGGCGCCGTTCGTCTATGCCATCTTCTGAAGTCCGCGCTTTTTACCGGCAGTCGCCTTTCCCCGGCTACCCGCCGCGCGACAGCCTGGCGCGGCTGCGGTCGCGCGCGGCGCGGAGCGAGTTCGCGCGGCTCCTCGACGACGCGATCCCGCCCGACGCCCGGGTGCTCGAGATGGGCTGCGGCACCGGCCAGCTGGCGATCTTTCTCGCCAGCAGCGGGCGCAGCGTCATCGGCGCCGATTTCTCGCGGCCCTCGCTGCGGCTCGCGCGAGACGCGGCAGCACGCTTCGGCGTCGGCGCGCGCTTCGTCGAGACCGATCTGCGCGCGTCGGGACTGCGTCCCTCGTCGTTCGACGTCGTGATCTGTTCGGGCGTTCTTCACCACACCGAGGATCCGCGCGCGTCGTTTGCGTCTGTCGCGCGGCTCGCGCGGCCAGGCGGAATTCTGGTGATCGGTGTGTACAACGCCTGGGCGCGCCTCCCGCTGAGAGCGCGCCGGACGATCGCGAGACTGTCCGGCTTCCGCTGGATCCCCTGGGACCCCGTGCTCCGCGATCGGAGCGCCGAACCGGCGCGACGCGAGGCGTGGCTGCGCGACCAGTACCGTCATCCCGAGGAGCACCGCCATACCCTGTGCGAAGTGCAGCGGTGGTTCAGCGAAAACGCGGTGGAGTATCTGCGCGCCTTTCCCAGCGGGCTTCTCGGCGAGGAGCCCGGCGACCTCTTCGCGCAGGCGGAGGACGATTGGGGTCCGGAAGCGCTGTTGAAACAGATCGCCTGGATGCGCACGCTCGGCGGCGAGGGCGGCCTCTTCGTCGCCGTCGGCCGCAGGCGTGACTAGCTTTGGTCCATGTCTGCGGAAGGCGCCATCTTCGACGTGGACGGAACGCTCGTCGACTCGGTCGATCTGCATGCGCGCGCGTGGCAGGAGGCCTTCGCGTATTTCGGAAGGCGCGTTTCGTTCGAGGAAGTGCGCGCGCAGATCGGCAAGGGCGGCGATCAGCTGATGCCGGTCTTCTTCTCGCAGGACGATCTCGCGCGGCGCGGAGAGGCCATCGATTCGTATCGATCGGACCTCTACAAGCGCAAATACCTCAAGCAGGTGCGCCCGTTTCCGCAGACGCGCGAGCTGTTCCAGGCGGTGCTCCGCCGCGGTGTGAAGATCGCGCTCGCCTCGTCGGCGAAGGGCGACGAGCTCCAGACGTACAAGCAGCTCGCCCGGATCGACGACCTGATCGACGCGGAGACGAGCGCCGACGACGCCGAGCGCAGCAAGCCGCATCCCGACATTTTCGAGGCCGCTCTCGCGCGACTCGCGACGCACAAGTCGGGGACCTTCGCCGTCGGCGATACCCCTTGGGACGCGATCGCCGCGCATCGGCTAGGAGTTCGCTGCATCGGCATGCTCTGCGGCGGATTCGCCGAGCGCGACCTGCTCGAGGCCGGCTGCATCGCGATCTATCGCGATCCTGCCGACTTGCTGGCCCGGCTGGACGAGTCGCCGCTCGGCCGCTGAGCGAGCGGACGCGCCCACGCCGCGAACGTCGCGGCGAGCTCGCCGATCGCTTTCCGCAGCGAATGGTCGGCCCCCTCGATCAGGCGCAACGTCGCCTGCGGCAGCCCGGCGACGATCGGCTCCAGCAGCGAAAGGTCGGCAAACTCGTCGCGCGTGCCCTGCATGAACAGCATCGGTACGCGCACACGCTGCAGGTGGTCGGCGCGCGAAGTCCCGGCTTTCCCGGGCGGATGCAAAGGAAATCCGGCGAAGGCGATCCCGCGCAACCCCGGGAGCGGCTCGTCGGCCTCCGCTTGCGACGTCATCCGCCCGCCGAACGATTTCCCGCCCGCGAACAGCGGTAATCGTTCGGCGCTCGCTTTCAGCGCGGCGTCACGCACGCGCGCATAGCGGACCGGCTTCGGATCGGTCGGACGCAGCTCGTGCCGAAGCGTCGCTACGCCCTGCTCCGCCAGCGCGGCGGCAAACGACTGCATGAAGCCGTTCGCGATTCGGCCGCCCGCGCCC
>JAIVGS010000238.1 GCA_020201435.1 Myxococcales bacterium | reverse complement strand
CTTGCGGGGTTTCGGAGGATCTCGCCCACACCTCGATCCGCTTTGGAATCGGACGCTTCAACACCGAGGCCGAGGTCGACTACGTGAAGAAGTACGTCGTCGACCAGGTCCAGAAGCTGCGCGAGATGTCGCCGCTCTACGAGATGGCCAAGGAAGGGGTCGACCTCTCGAAGATCGAGTGGGCAGCCCACTGACCGTCGCTACGAATTCGGACCGGATGCATCCAAATTGAACTAGGAGACGAACATGGCGTACGGCGACAAGGTCCTGGATCACTACGAAAACCCGCGCAACGTCGGGACGATGGACAAGAACGATCCGAACGTCGGCACCGGCCTCGTCGGCGCCCCGGCCTGCGGCGACGTGATGCGCCTTCAGGTGAAGATCTCGGATGACGGCAAGATCGAGGACGCCAAGTTCAAGACCTTCGGCTGCGGCTCGGCCATCGCCTCGAGCTCGCTCATCACCGAGTGGGTGAAGGGCAAGTCGGTCGACGAGGCGGTCAAGATCACCAACCGCGAGATCGCCAAGGAGCTCGCGCTGCCGCCGGTCAAGATCCACTGCTCGGTGCTCGCGGAAGACGCGATCAAGGCCGCGATCGCGGACTGGAAGAAGAAGAGGGCCGTGCCCGCTCCCGGGAAGCCGGTCGAGGAGAAGCGCGTCGATGGCTGATCTTCGCGTCAACGTCACCTCGAAGGCCGCGCAGCAGATCAAGGCGCAGCTGTCGAAGCGGGCGCAGACGAAGCCTGATAGCGGCGTTCGCCTGGGCGTGAAGGGCGGCGGCTGCTCCGGGATGAGCTACGTCATCGAGTACTGCGATCAGCCGCGTCCGAAAGACCAGGTCTTCGAGGTGGACGGCGCGAAGGTCTACGTCGATCCGAAGAGCCTCATCTATCTGAACGGCACCACCTTCGACTACGTCGACACCTTCCAGCAGAAGGGCTTCAAGTTCGTGAACCCGCAAGTGAAGTCCGAGTGCGGGTGCGGCGAGTCCTTCTCGGTCTAAGATCATGCTCGACAAATTCGCGCTCCTCGGCGTGCCCCAGGGATTCGACGAGCCCCCGGGGATCGACGAGAAGTTTCGCGAGCTCTCGCGAAAGATGCACCCGGACCGCGTGCCGCCGAAGCAGCGCGTCAAAGCGGCCGGCCAGATGACCGCGCTGAACGACGCATACAAGACGCTGAAGGATCCTGTGCGTCGCGCGGAGCACTTCCTGACTTTGAAGGGCTTCTCCGGCGAAGTGAAGATGTCGCCCGAGTTTCTCCAGCAGACGCTGGACGATCGCGAGGAGCTCGACGAGGCCAAGGCGAGCGGGAAGCCGCTTCAGGACCTGGCGCGCTCGGTCCGTGAGAAGCGCGATCAGACGCTCGCGCAAGTCCGCGAGATCGTGACGAAAAATGGCGACCTCGAGAAGGCCGCCGAGCTGCTCGCGCGGATGAAGTACTACGCGCGCTATCTCGACGAGGTCGAGGGACGCGAGGCGGAGGTCTAGTGCCCGCCTTGTTCCAGATCAGCGAGCCGGGCGCGTCGCACGCGAAAGAGGCCTGTACCACTGCCGCAGTGGGAATCGACCTCGGCACGACGAATTCACTCGTCGGGATCGTCCTCGGCGACGGCAAGCCCCGCGCCCTCGCGGTCGACGAGGGTTCGACGTTGCTGCCGTCGGTCGTGCATTACGGCGAGGGCGGCGGCCCCGGCTCGGTCGTGGTCGGGCGGGCGGCGCGACGGCTCGCGGCCGATTTCCCGCGCGACACGATCGTCAGCGTCAAGCGCTTCATGGGGCGCTCGTCCGCCGACCCCGAGACGAAGCGACTCAGTCCTTATCGGTTTGCGGAGGGCGCATCGGGCGTCGTGCGGTTCGTGGTCGACGGCGGCCGAATCGTGAATCCAGTGGAAGTTTCAGCGGAAATCCTGCGGGCACTGCGCACGCGGGCGGAGGAGCGGCTGGGCATCAAGGTGCACCAGGCGGTGATCACCGTGCCCGCGTACTTCGACGACGCGCAGCGGCAGGCGACGAAAGAAGCCGGCCGGCTGGCGGGACTGGAGGTCCTGCGGCTGCTCAACGAGCCGACCGCGGCCGCGCTCGCGTACGGGCTCGACAAGCGGTCGCGCGGGATGTTCGCGGTCTACGACCTCGGCGGCGGGACCTTCGACATCTCGATCCTGCAGCTGCAGGAAGGCGTCTTCGAGGTGAAGGCCGTGGGCGGCGATTCGGCGTTGGGCGGCGACGATTTCGACCGCGCCCTTGCCGAAATTCTGCTGCAAGGACGCGAACATACACCTCGGCTCGTGCGCGAGGCGATCGACGCCGCCAAGCAGGCGAAAGAAGAGCTGACCAGGGCGGAGGTCACCGAGGCCTTCGGCAAGCGCGTCACCCGCCCCCAGCTCGAGGAAGCGATCCGGCCGCTGATCGAGAAGACCGGCCTCGCCGTGCGGCGCGCGCTCAAGGACGTCGGCCAGAAGGTCGATGGTGTGATCCTCGTCGGCGGCTCGACCCGCGTCCCCGCCGTGCGCCGCTACGTCGCGGAGCTCTTCGGAATGGAGCCGCTCGCCGACATCGATCCCGACGAAGTCGTCGCGCTCGGGGCCGCGGTGCAGGCCAACCTCCTGACCGCCGAGTCGCCGCAGCACGACGTTCTGCTGCTCGACGTCGCCCCCCTCTCGCTCGGCCTCGAGACGATGGGCGGCCTGGTCGAGAAATTGATCCTGCGCAACACGACGATTCCGGCCAACGCGACCCAGGAGTTCACCACCTTCGCCGACGCGCAGACGGGGATGGACATCCACGTCGTCCAGGGAGAGCGCGAGCTGGTGAAGGACTGCCGCTCGCTGGCGAAGTTCACGCTCTCGGGCATTCCTCCTCTGCCGGCCGGCTTCGCCCGGGTCGCGGTCACCTTCCAGGTCGACGCCGACGGCATCCTTTCGGTGACGGCGAAAGAGCAGCTGACCGGCGTCTCGCAGAGCATCACCGTGAAGCCCTCGCACGGGCTGACCGACGAGGAGATCGAGCGGATGCTGCTCGCGTCGATCGAGCACGCCGAGGAGGACGTGCAGGCGCGCCTCTTGATCGACAACCGCGTCGAGGCCCAGCGGATCGTCAAGGCGGTCGAGAAGCAGGTCGAGAACAATGGCGACCTGCTCGAGCCCCACGAGCGCGAGGAGATCGAGAACGCCGTCGCCGACCTGAAGGGCGCGGTGGCCGGTTCGGACCACCACAAGATCAAGAGTGAAATCGAGCGGTTGGACAAAGTCAGCGCCGACTTCGCCAAGCGCGTGATGGACCGCGGGATCGAACGCGCGCTGAAGGGCCACGCGGTCGACGAGTTCGACAAGGGCGAGCTGTCACCGCACGCGCAGAAGGCGTACTCGGCGCTGCAGGATACGGAGGACCCGGCTTAGCCGGCGACGGGCGGAGCGCGCAAGCGCGGAGCATTGGAGGCTGAATGCCGAAGGTGACGATCTACAACCCGCGCGGCGAAAAAGAAGCCGAGGGCGAGGTCGAACGAGGGACCTCGCTGCTCGAGGCCTCGATGAAGCTCGGCGGCCACCACGGCTCGGCGTGCGGCGGCGTCTGCGCCTGCTCCACCTGCCACGTCTGGGTGAAAAAGGGATTCGAGTCCTTGACCGACATGGAAGACGGCGAGGCCGACTACCTCGATCGCGCCTACGACGTGAAGCCCTACTCCCGCCTCGGCTGCCAGGCGCAGCTCGCCGACCAGGACGTCGTCTACCAGATCACCGAAGAGTCCGAGAACACGTGGTACGACGAGCACCCCAAGGAACGCCACGAAGCGGAGGCCAAGGGCTTATGGCCACCAAAATGACCTGGCACGACGTGCAGGAGATCGGCATCGCGCTGGCCGAGAAGTTTCCCGACACCGATCCCTTGAGCGTGCGGTTCACCGACCTGCACAAGTGGGTCCGCGAGCTTCCCGGCTTCTCCGACGACCCGAACAAGTCGAACGAAAAGATCCTCGAAGCCATCCAGATGGCGTGGCTGGACGAGAAGGAATGAAACCGCGCGACGCGTTCAAGGCCTTGAAAAAACAGGCGAAAGCGTATCCGGGCGCATGGGAGGACCACCCCTGGGGCGAGACCGTCTACAAGGTCGGCAAGAAGGTCTTCGTCTTCCTCGGCGTCGACAACGGCGACGGCAGCTTCGGCCTGTCGGTCAAGCTGCCGACTTCCTGCGAGGCCGCGACGACGATGTTCTCCTGGTGTGAGCCGACCGGCTACGGCCTCGGCAAGTCCGGCTGGGTCAGCGCCCACTTCGAGAAAAAGGACGACGTGCCGGTCGAGCTGCTGAAAGAATGGCTCGACGAGAGCTACGCGGCGATCGCGCCCAAGCGGCGCGCTACGGGAACGTCACCCAGGCGCCGATGAAATCGATCACGCCGGCGGTGTTCGCCCCGCCGTTGTGGACGTTGATCACGTAGACGTCCCCGGCGGAGATGTTGCCGCTGGGCACCAGCGCAAAGGCGGAGGCGGTCTCGATCTGCCCTGCGTCGGCATCGAACGAATCGGTCCCGGGAGCCACGGCCACGAAGCAGCCGATCCCCGCATCGGGAATCTCGGTCGCGTGCGGAAGGTAATTCACGCACGTCGGCTGGATGACGCGGCCCGCGGTCGGCGTGTAGAAGGCGACGCTCAGGGTCGGATGGGCGCCGCTGGTCGTCTCCGGGACGACGACCGCCGTCGCGATCCCCGTTCGCGCAGCCGTGCTCTGCGGGATCGCCCAGGCGCTCGTGACGACACCGGCGATCGAAACGTTGGTGAGCGTCTCGTTTCCGGACAGAGAGGCGAAGTCGTCCGCCGTGAGATAGATGGCCATTCCCCCGGCGTCCCCGCGCGGGCCTGCCGGTCCGGCGGGCCCGACCGGGCCGGTGCAGGCCACCTGAAACAGCTCACTGCAGCAGGCCAACCAGAAGAACGTCGATTTCCGTGCCATCCTCGATTTTCCCCTCTCCCGGCGGGACGACCGCCACCGCGTTCACCGCCGACCAGGACGCGATCTGCATGCTGCTCTGCTGGGCTCCCGGAGAAAAGAGGAGCGTCGAGCCTTCGGCGGTGGCGAGGCCTCGCGGGAAGAACGTCAGCCCTTTGATCCGCGAGAGATTTCCGCGCAGGCGCGCGCGGGCTCGGGGACGGTCGGGGTGCGGATCGCCCGCCATCAGCCGGATCGCGAGGCGCACGAAGAGCTCGAATCCGAGCGTGGCGGCGGCGGGATTGCCGGGCAGGCCGAAGACGAGCCGGCCGCGCGAGGCGGTCCCGAACAGGACCGGCTTTCCGGGCCTGATCGCGACGGTGTGAAAAACGAGCGATCCCGAGAGGCGCTCGAGCGCGGCCTGGGCGTGGTCGTGGTCTCCGACGCTCGCGCCGCCGGTGGTGAGCAGGATGTCGGCGTCGACGTCGCGCAAACGCCCGGCGATCAACTCGACGTCGTCGGGCGCGATCCCGAGAAAGTGCACCGCGGCGCCGGCGTCGCGGCCGAGCGCCCCGAGGGCGACGCTGTTGGTCTCGATCAGCTTGCCCGGCGGCGGCTCGGTCCCCTGTGGCACGAGCTCGCTGCCGGTGGTGAGAATCGCGAGGCGCGGCCGGCGGTGCACGCGCAGCGACGTCGCGCCGCAGGCCGCGGCGAGCGCGAGCTCGGCCGATTGCATGATCGTGCCGGCCGCGATCGCCTCCGCGCCGGCGGTGAGCTCCTCGCCGCGCCTTCGGATGTGCTGTCCGGGCGCCGGCTGTTCCACCCGCAGCGTCGTGCCGTCCCGAACGGCGTGCTCCTGCATCACGACGCAGTCGGCCCCCGGCGGCACTGGCGCACCGGTGAAGATGCGCGCCGCATCACCGCGGCCCAACGGGTTGGACCAGGGCGCATCGCCGGCGGCAATCTCACCCACGACGCGGAGCGGCGAGCCGGTGTCGGCCGCCCGCACGGCGTACCCATCCATCATCGAGATGTCGGTCGCGGGCTGGTCCCGGCGTGCGCGGACGCTCTCGGCAAGCACCCGGCCCTGCGCTTCGGCGAGAGACACGTCCTCGGCCGGCAGCGGCCTGCACCGGTCCCGGACGGCCTCCAGGGCCTCCTGGAGCGGCGTCAGCAACAGAAAAGCCCCGGCGTTTCGGCCGGGGCCTCGCTGTCCAGAGGCGGGCGCCGTACAGCGAAGCGCTCAGGGGACCGCCGCCGGGGCGCCGGTGGTGCCGAAGAGAGGACTCGAACCTCCACGGGGTTGCCCCCACCAGACCCTGAATCTGGCGTGTCTGCCAATTCCACCACTTCGGCTCGACGCCAGGGAAAAGCCGACGCGATCTAACGTTCTGCGTAATTCAAGTCAAGCAGCGGCGTCCGCACCAGAACGCATGGACTTTACCCCTTGACATGTGTTGCGATGTCTTACTTGTAAGGTGTCGGGGGATGCGTCGTGAAGCGCCAGGCCGCAGCGCCACAGAGGAAAATTCTCATCGTCGACGACGAGGAGGGCTTCCGCGACGGCGTCGCCGATCTGCTCGGGATGGAAGGCTATGACGTCTCGGTCGCCCGCGACGCGGTCGAGGCGGTGCGCATTCTGCCGGAATTCCAGCCCGACGCGATCCTGCTCGACCTCCGCATGCCGCTGCTGGACGGCGAAGGATTCCTACGTGGAATCAGTGGGTTGCCAGTCGAGAGGCAGGTCCCGGTGGTGCTGATTTCCGCCAAGGAGGATCTGCAGACCATCGCCACCCGGACCGGCGCCGCGGGCTATCTGCACAAGCCCTTCGAGGCGCCGCAGCTGTTGTCGCTGCTGGAGAAGGTCCTGCCTTAGTTTTCGGGCAGGGAACCGAAGGAACGGAACGGCAAACGGAACGTTCAGGGTGAACGTTTTCGGGTAACGTTCAGGGTGAAGGGCCTGAACGGAAACCCATCACCCAAGACCCGTCACCCTGAACGTTCCGTTCCGTTCCTTCAGTTCCCTATCCGTGCTCAGGCTTTTCCGCGGTGCCGTTCTCCGGCCGCCGGCGGATCGGTGTGACGGCGGGTGGCGTCCCCTCCGCCGGCGTGGCCGTGCCTTCCTCGGGCGGCGCAGCCGCGATCGGTTCTCCCGCCGGAGCCGCCGGTTCAGGCTGAACCTCGTCCCGCGGGCGATCCGCCGCCGCCGGCCCGGTCGCTTTCGGCCGCTCCCTGGAGGGTGTCGGCGTGAGCGGAATCCCCGCCTGCCACAGCTTCCTCTCCGCCTGCGCGAGCCGCTCCCGGGTCACCTCGAGCTCACCCTTGGTGACGAGATAGACCCGGTTGTTGGTCTCGGCGCGCCCCTTGTACTTCTTGATCTCCTCGCGCAGCTCCTGCTCCCTCCGCCGCGATTCGCGCGAGTTCTTCTCCGCCGCCTGCACCTGCCGCTCGAGCTCGCTGCGCGCCGCCTCGAGCTGGGTCCGCTGGGCCTCGTAGTCCGGCGGAGGCGGCGCCTTCAACGGCGCCGGCTTGTCCGCCAGCTCCCGAATCCTCGCCTGCGCGCTGGCCAGCTCCGCTTTCGCCTGCGCCTCGGCGGCCTTCGCTGCCTGCAGGTCGTTTCGCGCCGCCGCCTCGGCCGCGTGCGCTTCCTCGGTCAGCTTGCGAGCGTGCAGGAGGTCCTCCTCCAGCTCGGCCTCGCGCGCGCCTCGCGACTGCGTCCTTCCGCCCTTGCCCTCCTGTGCCTTCTTGCGCGCGTCGTTCAGCTTCTCGCGGGTCTCGTTGAGCTGCGCCGAGCGGACCTTCAGCTCCTCGGCGCCCTTCCGCAGCTCGGCGCGGGCAGCCTCGGCCTCCTTGCGCGCCGAGTCGGCCTGGTCGCGGAGCGCCTTGACCACGCCGGCCGCCGACTGCCACTGGAACCAGAAAGCGACCGCCAGCACCAGGCCGACCACGGCGATCAGGAACGCAAACCCGAGCATGCTTCTCTCCGGCGAAGGGGCGCGCAGAGTAACCGAAAAGCGCGGCCGGATCGACAGGGAGGCGGCTAGATGGTCGGCGCGGGGCCTTTCAGCTCGGCGAACACCCGCTCCTCCACGTCGCGACGGTGTTCCTTGCCCTCGTGGAAGCTGTACGTCGGGCCGACGAACTTGACGCCGGCGGCGCCGTGATCGCGGAGGTCCTCGATCTTGACCGCGACCAGCGCGCACGGAAACGGCGCCGACGTCATCGTCTCCTTCTCGATCACCGCCGTGCCGCGCAGGCCGTAACAGAGGTCGTCGCCGAGCACTTCGATCGCCACGCGACCGTTGGTCCGCACGTTCTTGAGCGTATGGCTGCGCTGGTCGACGGCCATCGCGATCGTCTGCGGATTGCGCGCCACCACCCAGGTCATCAACGTCGTGTTGGGCAAACCGCGGTCGTCGACCGTGGCCACGATGCAGGTCTCTCCGCCGAGGATGAACTGCACCAGCCGCGGCGGCATTTCTGCTGGAGAATCAGGCATTTACGGGCAGGCGGAGATGCCGGCGGCACGCAGGCGGGAGCGGAAGACGGCACAAGCCTGATCACGCTCGGCGCCGTCGAGCTGATCGGCCACGAGCGAAAGGACTGCTGCCGCATCGGCGTTGCCGGCAGGCAGCGCGCGGGCGGCGGCCAGCGCGGCCCGGGCGGCGCCGGTGAGATCGCCGCTGGCGTCGGCCCAGGCCCAGAGGGCGCCGGCAAGCACCGCGGAGGCGGCCGAGCCGGGGGGCAGCGGCCGAGCGAGATCGAGCGAGCCGGTCGGATCCCCGCCGAGCTCCGAAGAAGCCAGGTACCCCGGGTCGGCCGCGGCCGCCGCGCCGAGGAAAAGTGCAATCCCTTCGGCTTCTTCGGGGTGGGTCTCGGCGACCGCGCGGAGCTGCCGCCGGGCCATCTCACGGGCCACGGCGCCGGGGTTGAAGGCGGCGGGGACGCGCGCTCCACGAGGACCCTCTCCGAGCGTGAACGAGTCGCTCGAGGCGACGTAACGCAGCCCCGACGGAGCGGACTCCCCGGCCATGACCGTTGCGGGAGGCAGCGCCTCGGCGCCCGCCGAGATCAGGAACTGCCGCGCCCTCTCCATCGCCGCGTAGTGACCGAGGAGCGAAACGCAGGGCAGCGTCCGCGCGACGAGCGATCCGGAGACCTTCCGCCTCAGCTGGCAGTCGGGCGTCCGGCCTCCGTCGAGCAGCACGATCCCCGCCGGGCCGCGCACCGCGGCCAGGTCGGTCCCCGGCAGATCGACGTCCTGCGCCCCGAGCTCGCCCGAGAGGCGGTCGACGGCGAGCACCGAGACCTTGTCGGACGCGCTCGCGCCGCCGCAGGCGGCGGCCAGGAGCAGAGCGGTCAACGGAAGGCGGGAGCGCATGAAAGGCCTTTGTACACCAGCGGGAAGCCTTTTCGAACGTCCCACCGGCTAGAATGTTGCTTGATGCGGCTGTCGATCGCCACAAAAGTGTTCCTCGGGTTCGTCGCGGTCCTGGTCTGCAGTGCGGCAGTGTCGGGTTATGGAATCGTCCGGATGCAGCGGATCGGACGCGGGTTGTCGCTGCTCGCGCGGCCGTACATGCCTCTCACCCGCGCGATCTCGACGCTGGAAGCGTTCCAGAAGGAGCGGGAGCGGTCGACCGATCGGCTGCTGGAAGAGCCGGACTCCCGGGCGCGCGCGAACCTGATCTCGCTCGACCGGACGTATTTCGCGCGGGTCGTCGGCGAGCGGCTGCAGTTCGCGCAGCAGCTGGTCGCCTCGGCGCAGCAGACCACCGCGGAGCGCGAGACGCTCGACAAGATCGGCGCGCGGCTCTCCGCGGTGGCGGCGCGGATCGCGGACGAGGAGAAAGCCGCCGCGGTCGTCACCTCGCAGCCGACGCCGTCGGAGGACGCGATCGCCCGGCTCAAGACCGCCGAACGGCGAGTCGACCAGGAGCTCAAGATCCTCGGCCAGGTCCTCCAGGACCAGATGAACCAGGGCGTCGAGGAGGCCGAGCGGCAGGAGCGCGCGGCGCGGTGGGCGGTGATCGGCCTCTCGGTGCTCGCGCTCGCCGTGGGCCTCTTGATCATGTGGCTCTCGCAGCGCGCGCTGCGGCCGATTCGCACCTTGACCGAGGCCGCCCAGCGGCTCGGCCGCGGCGATCCGGCCTCGGTGGCGGTTCCCGAGCAGGGCGGCGACGAGCTGGCGCTTCTCGCCCATGAATTCAACGCCATGGCGCAGCGGCTGGCGGCGCGCGAGCGCGAGCTGCGGGCGCAGGGCGAGGCGCTGCTGCGGTCGGAGCGGCTGGCGGCGATCGGCCGGATCGCGGCGCAGATCACGCACGAGATTCGAAATCCCCTGTCGAGCATCTCGCTGAACGCCGAAGAGCTCGGCGAGCGGGCGCCGGCCGCGCGGGAGCTGTGCGACGCGATCGTGCGCGAGGTCGATCGGCTGACGGCGATCACCGAGGAGTACCTGCGCTTCGCCCGGCTGCCCAAGCCGCAGATGCAGCGGTCGGACGTGAACGACGTCGTCCGCGATCTGCTCGAGTTCGTGCGGCCGGAGCTGGTCGCCGCCGGAGTCCAGGTCGAGCAGCGGCTCTCACCTGAATTGCCTCGTGTTCTCGCGGATGTAGCGCAGTTGCGGCAGCTGCTCCTGAACCTCGTTCGCAACGCTCGCGAGGCGATGCCGGGCGGCGGGTCGCTGAGGGTCTCGACGCGCGGCGGCGAGGGCAGCGTCGAGGTCGAGGTCCGCGACGGCGGCCCCGGCATCGAGCCGGCGCGGCTACAGCGTATTTTCGACCCGTTTTTCACGACCAAGGAGCGCGGAACGGGCCTCGGCCTCGCGATGGCCCAGGAGATCGCCCAGGAACACGGCGGCCAACTCACCTGCGACAGCGCCTTGGGCACCGGAACGTCCTTCGTCCTGCGTCTCCCGGCGGTCGTCGAACAGGTCCAGCAACAGGCAGCAACCGCATGAAAAGCCAATTCTCACCACGGAGGCACGGAGGGCACGGAGAATGAATTTACAAAAAAAACTCCGTGACCTCCGTGCCTCCGTGGTGTGCTTTTGCAGTTCCGCCGATTATCCTCACCGACCTTCATGAATGACAGAGTCCACAATTCGGTGCTCGACAATGGCCTGCGGATCGTGACGGTCGAGCTGCCGCATCTGCATACCGGCATGATCGCGGCCTACGTGCGGGCCGGGTCGCGGCACGAAGACCCGACCCGCAACGGCGTCTCGCACTTCCTCGAGCACCTCTTCTTCCGCGGCAGCCACGGCTACCCCGACGGCCGCGGGATGAACGCGCTGGTGGAGGACTGCGGCGGCTCGCTCAACGGCGTAACTACGCGAGATCACGGGTATTATTACTCGCCCGTCCATCCGGCGCGGCTGGAGGTGCCGATGGCGGTCCTGGGCGACATGCTGGCCCGGCCGCTGTTCAAGGAGATCGAGCTCGAGCGCGAGGTCATCCTCGAGGAGATCCTCGACGAGGTCGACGAGGACGGCCGCGACATCGACGTCGACAACCTCTCCAAGCGCGCGCTCTTTCCCGCCCACCCGCTCGGGCTCAAGATCGCCGGCTCGCGAGAGACGGTCCTCGACCTGCGCGAAGAGCATCTGCGCGACCAGCACGCCAAGGCGTACGGCGCGCGCAACATGGTGCTCGCCTGCGCCGGACCGCTCGAGCACGCCAAAGTCGTCGCGCTCGCCGAGCAGCATTTCGGGAAGCTTCCGGAGGGCGTGCTGCTGGCGGAGATCCCGGTGAACGGCGCACCCCGCGGCCCCCAGCTGATCGCGGTGCAGCACAAGGAATCGCAGATGGAGCTGCAGCTCTCGTTCCGCGGGCCGCCCGAGGAGCACGATGATTTCCCGGTGCTGCGGGTGATCAAGCGCGTGCTCGACGACGGGCTCGCGTCGCGGCTGCAGCTGCAGCTCGTCGAGCGCAAGGCGCTGGCGTACTCGGTGGGCGCCGGCATGGACGGCTTCACCGACTGCTCGGTGTTCGAGGTCGGCTGCGCCTGCGCGCCCCGGAAGGCGCCGGTCGCCGTCACCGAAATGCTCAAGCTTTTGGCCGACTTGCGTTCGATCGACGTCCCCGAGGACGAGCTTGGGCGAGCCAAGAAGAAGACCCGCATCTGGCTCGAGTTCTCGCTCGATTCGCCGGCCGAGATGATCGGCTGGTTCGGCGGCGGCGAGCTTCTCCATCCCCCGGTGGAGAGCTTCGAGAGCTGGATCGGCCGCATCGAGAAGGTCACCGCCGCCGACGTCCGCCGCGTCGCCTCGGCGATCTTCCGGCGCGAGAACCTGATCGCCTGCGCGGTCGGCCCCCTCGCGGGCATCGAGAAGAAGCTGCAGGCCGCGGTGGACGGCGCGCTGTGAGCGATCCGCTCGGCGGCCTCGAGCCCGCTCCCGTCGAGGAGCCCCGGCCGGAGCCGCCGGCGCGGAAGCGGCCGTTCACGCCGACGACCTGGGCGCTCCTGGTCGTGATCGGCCTCGGGTTTCTCGCCGAGGGCATCGTCGGCCACGACGGCACGGTGGAGAGCTCGGTCGCGCTGATCCGCCTCGGCGCGCTCTATCTGCCGGCCGTCAAGACCGGCGACTGGTGGCGGATCGGCTCGTACGCGTTCCTCCACATCGGCTGGGCGCACATCGCGATGAACGGGTGGGCGCTCTGGATCCTGGCGCCGCAGCTCGAGGCCACCTACGGCTCGAACCAGACGATGGGCCTCTTCGCCTCGACCGCGATCGCCGGCGGGGGCGCGTCGTTCTTGTGGGCGATCGTGCGGGGAGGTACGCCCCCGCTGGCGGCCGGCGCGTCGGGCGGGCTGTTCGGGCTCTTCGGTGCGACCGTCGCGCTGGCCTGGCGGCTGCGCCACCGCATTCCGCCCGAGGCGCGCAGGAGCGTTTTCCGCCGCATCCTCGGGACGCTCGCGATCAACGTCGCCATCGCCGCCTTCTTTCCGGTCGACAGCGCGGCCCACCTCGGCGGGCTGCTCTCGGGAGTCGGCCTCGGCCTGGTCGCGCCGCTGCCGATGCTGCCGGCGCAGCCGTGGCATCGGCTGACCCACTGGCTCCTGATCGCCAGCGCGCTCGCGCTCTTCGCCGGCGAGGGCGCCGCGGTGGCCTGGGCGGTGAAGCCGAAACCGCGGACGCTGCACGGAGCGGGCGTCGAGGCGCAGGTCCCCGGCATGCTGGTGCCCGAGGAGCCCGGCCTCGCGCTGCTGCCCGGGGCGGCGGCGGTCGAGATCGGCCGCGACGACGAGCCGCTCTCGATCGAGCCCGGCCAGGACGCGATCCACGTCGGCGAGCGCACCTGGGTCCGCGAGGTCGAGAGCCGCGACGGCAAGGACGTCGTTCGCCTCGCCGCGGCCGACGGCCCGGGACGGCTGGTGATCGAATTTGCTTGCGGCGCGGACTTCTGCCGCGGGGAAAAAGGTCGACAAATGTACGAGTTGGTCGCCCGCTCCATTCGAACAATCCATTGAAAGTCAAGGCTGTTTCGCACTCGGGCTGGTGCTAGCTTTTTCCCATGCGCGAGTTCCTCTACCGCCTGGTCCAGCGCCTCCACGAGGAGGCCCGGCCGCTCTCGCGCAACAAGCACTTCCACGTCTTCGTCGGAGAGGCGCGCAAGGCGCTGCGCATCGATCGCCACCTGCGCGACCTCGAGATCCACCTCGGCAAGCTGATGGAGCGCGGCGAGCGGCCGCGAGTGCGGGCGCTGCGGGGCGGCGGCGTCCAGCTTGTGATGCGGCATCCCACCTTGTCGGTGGTCCGGACTGCCACCTTGAACGCGGAAGAAGTCGCGCTTTTGGCCCGCCATCCGGCCGGCGCCTGGGCGCTGGGCGAGCCTGAGGCCGCCCCCAAGTCGACCAAAAAAGCCGCCAAGCGGGGCTAGCCCCGGCCGCCGATGGCGGCTTCGGGGGCTACGTTTCGTTTAAACCGGGCAATTCCGGCTGTAGTCAGGCGCCCTACCTCGCCCCCTTGAATCGGTCAGGTGCGTGTCCCTATCCTCGCAGGGAAGGCTCGTTCCAAGGCGCCCGAAGCGGGAGCCGCTTGCGAAAGGCAGAACTGGGATGGCGACAGGTACCGTGAAGTGGTTCAACGACGCGAAAGGGTACGGCTTCATCACTCCCGACGGAGGCGGCAAGGACGTGTTCGTCCACCACACCGCCATACAGATGGAGGGGTTCCGCAGCCTCGCCGAAGGCCAGAAGGTGGAATTCGAGGTCACCGAGGGGCCCAAGGGGCCGCAGGCGGCAAACGTGCGGAAGGTGTAGCGCCCCGAGAGATTCCGAAGTGACAGGGAACCGCGCTGGAATCAGGGAGGACCTGAGTTCGGCGCGGTTCTTCCTTTGAGGAGCGGGCACGGAACCGAGGGAACGGAAAGGAACGGAACGTTCAGGGTTTCCGGGCAGGGAACGGAAAAGGAAAGGGAAAGGTGGAGGGCGAGGATTTCGGGGATCGGGTTAGGGGTTCCCTCGCCGTCGCCGTGTCCCTTTCCCTTTCCGTTCCCTCTCCCTTGCCATCGACCCTGAACGTTCCGTTCCGTTCCTTAGGTCCCCTTCCCGCCTTCAGTGCAGGTACCAGAGGAAATTGAGCCGCACGCCGTATACGCTCGCCACGTCCTGGGGTGAACGCCCACGAGCCGATGTCGTCGCCGTACGCGTAGTGCGCGCCGGCGAGGTCCAGGTCCATGAACAGCTGGAACCGGTCGGAGAAGCCGTAGCCGAGACGCATGTCGAGGTCGAACGCGCCGGTGCGGCCGTCGTTCGGGTACGAAACGAACATCGACCCTCCGCCGATGCCGAACGAGAGCAAGAGCCCTTCCCGGGCCTGCGGCCGGCGGGCGCGGAAGGCGCGGGGCGGCAGATCGTCTTCCTCCTGCGCCGGGGCGCGCTGGGTCATCTGCGGCTGCGGCGGCGGCGGTTGCGCGTGGGCGGCGTTTTCGATCGCCGCCACCTCGAGCCCGAGGGTGACGACGTCGAGGAAGAAATCGAGCAGGACCAGACCGCTGTCGGAACCGTGGTGCGGAGCCGGCCTGGCTTCCTCGGCGCGAGCGCCGACCGCCGTTGCCAGGACCAGGGCGAGGACGGTTTTCATCGTTGACTCGGACCTTTGGACGATTCGTCCGGCCACCGGTTCATAACATCCGTGCGCCGCGTTCGCCCGCGGCGAGCTGGCCGCAGCCGGCCGAGACCTCCTGGCCGCCGGAATATCGGATGGCAAACGGTATCTGCGCTCCGGCGAGGACATCGAGGAACGCCGAGCGGGCTTTTTTACTCGCGCGCCGGTAGCCGCCGGTGTCGCCGTTGACGTCGATCAGGTCGACCTTGACCAGCTTGCGGTCGAGCAGGTCCACGAGCGCCTTCGCGTCAGCGGGCGAGTCGTTGACGCCGCCGAGCAGGACGTACTCGACGAGGACGCGCGTCTTTCGCGCGCGGGCGTGATCGTGGAGCGCTCTGACGAGCTCCTCGGTCGGGTGGACCTGCTCGATCGGCATCAGCTTCCGGCGCTGTGACGGCACGGCGTGCGTCAACGAGACGGCGAGGCGGAACTTGTGGCCCTCCTCGGTGAAGCGCCGGATCTGGGGCACGATTCCGGCGGTCGAGATGGTGATGCTCTTCGCGTCGATTGCGCCGCCGGACGGATGGCAGAGGATGCGCGCCGCCTGGATCACGTGGTCGTAGTTGAGGAACGGCTCGCCCATCCCCATGAAGACGACGCCGCGAACCGGCCGGTCGGCTTCGGCTCGGACCGCGAGCACCTGCCCGACGATCTCCGCCGCCGTCAGGTTGCGACGGAACCCGAGCGCGCCGGTGGCGCAGAACGAGCACGCCAGCGCGCACCCGGCCTGCGACGAGACGCAGACGATGTACTTCTTTTCCTTACCCGCGTAAGCGCTCACGTCGGCGCCGGGCGCCTCGCAGGGGACCGGAATGCGCACCGCCTCGACGCCGATCTCGAACAGGTACTTCACGAACCCATCGGGCGCTGTTTCGCGTTTTTCGATTCGCAGCGACTCGGCGCTCGTGGTGCGCTCGATCTCCTCGAGCGCTGCCCGCTTCACGCCGCGAACCTCGTTGCCGCGGATCGCGGCGGTCATCAGCTTGCGGCCGACCTCGATCGGCAGGCCCCGCGCGACCCAGTCTTCGGGGAGCATTCCGCAGCGGTGTGTCAGGGGCACGGACTCGGCACGACCAGGTTCGCGGTGCCGTAGGTGACGCCGCCGCCGTTGTAGAAAAGGTCGATGCCGGTGTTGCTCGTGAAGCCGGTCCCCAAAAGCGTTGGAGGCCCATGGTCCCAGCGGTTGAACTGGGCGTTCACGCCGCCGATCCCGGTCGCTGCCAGATACATGTCGGCTTGACTATTGCACGAAAGGTAGTTGTTTCCGACCGAAACGACCGGCGTCAGGTTGTCGCCAAGGCTGAGCGGCGTCGCGTCGAGCACGACACCAAACGAATTGTTGAGGGCGGTGTTGTTCTCGAATTTTCCGCTCGTTGCGGGCGAGAGAAAGCGGACTCCGCCGAAGTTCGGCGTCGTGGGGCCGCCGAAGCTATTGAGCACGATCGTCTGGTTGCTGGTTCCGCCCGCGACATACGCGCCGTAGATGCTGGTGCCGTTGATGAGGTTGCTGTTGCGAAGGGTTGCGCCGTTTCCCTGGAGCACGACCATTCCCCCACCCGCATTGCAGGTAACCGCGAATCCGCCGAGCGTCGAGCCAGCGGCGAGCGTGACGGCCGCATTGCCGAGCGACACGACGTTGCCGCACCCGATGATCGCGGTCGGAGTCGCTCCGCTGCCTCGATTCGCCTCATCGCCGATCAGATTGACTCCGGCCGGGACGGCGAGAGGGAACGTCTCACCTGCGCTGTAGGCCGTCGCGTTGGGGAGCACGTAGACGGTGTCGCCACTCGCCGAGACGCTCAGTCCCTTGGTGATGGTCCTGAACGGCGAGGCCGAGGTACCGGGGTTCGTGTCGGCGCCGCTGATGCTCACGTAATACTGGTGCAGCGCATTGCTGCAGCAGAGCGCCCCAGCAGTATTGTTCCCGACCCAGCCGCCAAAGAATTGGCTCGGAGTGACGCTGTTGTACCCGCCGCCGGTCCAGTTGCAATTGTTACCCTCGGGGTCGATGACGTTGGTGGCGCCGGTCCCAGTGCAGACCCGCGCCGGCGACGCGCCGGTGCCGCTCGCATACGTGAGGCCGTTGGTGACGAAGAACGCAGTCGAGCCGCAGCCGATGGTCGAGCCGCAGGGACCGACTCCGTTGCTGGCGTTGAGCGCGTCTGCGACCCAGTAATGATGGGACGGCGCGTTGCCGCCGCGCTGCTGGACCCACTCGTTGGCCGTGCAGACGTGCGCTCCGGCACCGCAGAGGCTCGCGCGGTTGGCGAACGTCGACGTCCCCGCGCACCCGAACATGTTCGGCGGGAACGACTGGAGCTGAGCATTGGCGACGCTCGGCGCACAGAGACCGAGCTGAAACGCGGCGGTCACGGTCGCCGTGGTGGTAGCAAAGGTGCTGCACGGATTGGCGGTCGTGCAGCCCTCGCCGGAGAAGCTGTTGAAGTTCGAGCCGGCGCTCACGTTGGCTGTGATCGTCACCGCGCTGCCGTAATCGTATTGGTGACAGTTGGGGCCACAGCTGGTGCCGCCCGGCACAATGCCCACGCTGCCGCTGCCCGCGCCGGAGGTCGCGAGCGTGATGTTGATCTTGTTGAGCGTGAACGTCGTGGTAACTGTCGCGGTCGTGGTCGCGGTCGTGTTGCAGGGGTTGGTCGTCGAGCAGCTCTCGCCCGAGAAAGAAGTGAAGCTCGAGCCGGTGTTCGGG